>CAYLSV010000083.1:743-14551 GCA_964386435.1 uncultured Tepidisphaerales bacterium | reverse complement strand
CGGAGCGTGGCGAGCAGGAGCCGGCGCAGGCGTCGTACGGCACCGACCGCGATGATGTCCGCACCATGCCCGAACCGACGCCCCCGCCGTCGCCGCGGGACCCACGGCTGCCGCCCGACGGCGGGTCGCTGTACGCCCAGCAGAGCGCGGCGATCGGCCGGCGGGACACGCTGGCGTCAGCGAGCCTGTTCACTGTCGGCCGGCCCGAGCCGCGGCTGTTCACCGAGCACGAGCTGATCACGATCGTCGTCCGCGAAGACAGTCGCGCCGGCAGCGAAGCCGAGGCGGAGACGGAGAAGAGCGCGTTTCTCCGGGCGCAATTGCGGCAGTTCATCCGCCTGAACCTCGATGACCTGAGCCTCGACGACGCTGTCACCGGAACCGTGCCGACGATCGACATCACCGGCAGCGGCGGCTGGGAGGGCGAGGGCGAGTTCGAACGTTCCGACCGTTTTCAAGCCCGAGTCACCGCCGAGATCATCGACATCAAGCCCAACGGCAACCTCGTGCTGGCCGGCCGCAAGCGGATCACGCACGACCGTGAGGAGCAGGTGTTCCTCATCACCGGCGTCGTCCGCGCCGACGACGTGACGGCCGACAACACGGTGCTCAGCACGCAGATGGCCGACCTCGACCTCCGCAAGTTCACCGGCGGCCAGATCGCCGACGCGGTGAAGAAGGGGCTGCTGCCGCGGCTGTATGACAAGGTGAACCCGTTCTAAGGCTCGCCCGCGCCGCCCGCTATCGTCTCGATCATGACGTCCCCCACCGGCAACGGCACGAATGTCCTGCTCGTCGTTGTCGACCAGTGGCGGCGTGACACGCTCGGGTGTGCCGGGCATCCGGCGGTGCGGACGCCACACTTAGATCGGTGGGCGGCCGACGGCGTGCGGTTCGAGCGGGCATACGCCGCGACGCCCACCTGCATCCCAGCGCGGGCGGCGCTGTTGACCGGACTTTCGCAGGAGAATCACGGGTTCGTCGGGTACGACGAGTCGGTGGCGTGGCGGTACCCGACGACGCTGGCCGGCACCTTCGCCGACGCCGGGTACCACACGCACTGTGCCGGCAAGATGCACGTCAAGCCGACGCGGAACCTGATGGGCTTCCACGATGTCGCCCTGCACGACGGCTACCTGCACCACACCCGCAAGAGCGGCGAGCCGCTTGATCGGCACGACGATTTCCTACCGGATCTGCGGCGGGCGACGGGCGACCCACGGGCCGATGATGTGGCGGCGGGCGTCGGCTGCAACGGGTACGCGGTGGCTCCGTGGCCGTACGACGCGAAGCTGCACCCGACGGCGTGGGTGACGGACCGGGCGGTCGACTTTATCAGCCGGCGGCGTGACCCGAGTCGACCGTTTTTCCTGAAGGTGAGTTACCACCGGCCGCACCCGCCGCTGGACCCGCCGGCGTGGTGGCTGGAGAGTTATCACGAAGCCACGTTGCCGCCGACGGTGGGCGATTGGGCGAGCGACCTGCAACCCGCCGCCGGCACGTCACCGGAGTCGCCGGTGCCGACCGATCCGGCGCAAATTTCGTTGGCGCGGCGGGCATATTGGGCGCAGTGTTCGTTCATCGACAACCAGCTCAATCGCCTGACCATGGCACTGGTCGAGGCTGGCGTCGAGCGGGACACGCACGTCCTGTTCGTCAGCGACCACGGCGAGATGTTGTACGACCACGGCCAGATCGGCAAGGCCGTGCCGTTCGAAGCGTCGGCCGGCATTCCGTGCCTGCTGCGGCCCGCCCCGAGCCAACAGCACGAGCGGGGCGTGGTCGATAACCGCCTCGTCGAACTGCGCGACGTGCTGGCGACTTGCTGCCACCTCACCGGCATTGACCCGCCGGCGACGGACGGGTTGCCCATGCTTGGCGACGCCCGGCGGGAGGTGCTGCACGGCGAGCATGCCCGCGGCACGTGGAGCCATCACTTCCTAACGGACGGGCGACAGAAGTTCATCTGGTGGGCGGCGACCGGCAACGTCCAGTTGTTCGATCTGGCAAATGACCCGGAAGAAACGCACGATCTGGCCGCCGAGCGACCGGACGAGATGCGCGAGTGGCGGCAACGGCTGGCCGAGGTGCTGGCGGATCGGCCGGAAGGTTTTGTGGCCGATGGCGATTTGATCGCCGGGCGCGAGTACAAGGCCGCGCTGCCGTGGGCGGGCGCGGGGCGCGGGAACTGATGGCGTGGGCCGCGTCGTCAGGAAGCCTCCACGCAGCTACTTCGGCTTCATCCCGTTCAGGGCCGCGTGGTACTCGGCGTCGCGGAGTTCAGGGACGCCGATGTGGGCATCGGGATCCGGCTGGCACAGGTAAATCTCGTGGCCCGGCTCAGCGATGATTTTCAGGCCGGCCGAGCGCAGCATGGCCTCGACGCCGGCGGCGTTGGCGGCCCACCAGTTGGTCGGGTCCTCGTTGAAGCCGTGCTCAAAGAACGACAGCTTCGGCCATCCCGCCTCGTCGAGGCGGTTGCGGTCGGCAAAGTTCAGGCCGTGTGTCCCCTTGGCCCGTTGCTCGTCGGGCGTCGTGAGCGTCTGGAACACCAGCGTGCCGCCCGGCCGCAGCGTCTTCGCCACGACGTCCAGGCCCAGCAGCGGGTACCGCAAATGGTAAAACACGCCCATAAACAGCACCAAGTCGTATTGCCCCGCCTCGCCGGCGAGCTCGTAGACCTGCTGCTTCCGCAGCCGCACCCGCTCTGTCAGGCCGCTGGTCTTCACGGCGAACTCGGCCTGGGCGAGGTAGCCCAGGTTCAGGTCGATGCCCACCACGTCGGCCCCCCGACGGGCCAGCTCCATCGCGTAGAAGCCGGCGTTGCAGCCGATGTCGAGCGCGGCGACGCCACCAAGGTCGGCCGGCAGGTGGTCGGCGAGTTGGTCCCACTTGAACCGGGGAAAGTCGCCGAACGGGTGGTCTGGCCGCGTCTGCACCATGCCGCCGTCGCCGTCGGGCAGATGCAGGTTGTGAAACCAAGGGCCCAGCCGATCGATTTCCCGCTGTAGCTCCATCCTTGCAACGTAGGCACCCGAATCGTCCCTGATAGTTCGGCCGGCCGTTGATGAATGGATTGCGACTATCGCTCTGATGATCTGCTCCGCTCATCTCGCGGCTTCGTTGGTAGGGTGCCAAGAGCGTTCGCGTTCGCGTCGACTTGTTCCGCGTCACAGCCGGATCGTTACCGGCTCAATGGCGACGTCTTCCACGTCGGCGCTGGCGATGAAGTTGTTGTTCGTCAGCCTCGCGGCGTCGCCGGGGCGGAGCAAGCGCCAGGTGTCGTCGGCGCGGCCGGCGGCGTGGTAGTCGACTCGGGCGAGCAACTCCAGCAGCGTCTCGGCGCGGTCGGTGCCGTGGGCGGCGAGGATCAGGCGGGGGCGGTGCCGCCGCAGCGTCTGCAGGGCGCCCGCGAGCACGAGGTGCTCGGCCCCCTCGGTGTCGATCTTGATCACGTCCGGCGGCGGCAGGTCGGGCCGGAGCCGCATCTCCCGCGGCAGCAGCGTGTCGAGACGGGCTTGGGGGACGGTCTCGGCGAGCGGCTGAAGCCCCTTCGCCGCCCGGCCCTCGCTGGCTTCGCCGCCATTGACTTTGCTTAATACGGCCGAGCCGTCGGACTGGTCGTCCACCTGCAACTCGGCGGCGTCCTCGTCCGAATCGGCCAGCGCCACCGGGTAGATCGGAAACGGCGTGTCGGCCAGCTCGCTGTTGCGACGGAGCAGCTTGACGTTGGCGGCCATCGGCTCGAAGGCGACGAGCCCGCCGAGCGGGAACCGGGCCAGCGCGAACCGGGCGTAGTACCCGATGTTCGCCCCGACGTCGTACAGCGTGTCGCCGGGGCGGATCAGGTGCTGGAACAAACTCAGCACCGGCTGGTGCCCGGCGAAGCACTGCGCGTGCAGCAGCCAGCGATGGCGACGCAGCCCGAACGCCAACCGCCCGGCATGGGCGACCTCCCGCTCCAACGTCACGTCCGGCACGAACGTGGCCACCCGGGAAAGCGTCCGCCGCAGCCCCGGCGAGCGACTAACGGCGTGGATGCCCGCAAAGACCCGGCTCATCAGGCGGCCTCCGATTGGTCAGTTTCTGGCAACGCCTGCGACGCATCGGCCGAATCGCGGTCGCGCAAGACCTTCGCCGGGTTGCCACCGGCGATCTTGCCCGGTGGCAGGTTCTTGAACGCGCTGGACCGCGCCCCCAGGATCGTCCGTCGGCCGACGGTAACATTCGGCCCGACGAAACTGTCGGCCGCCAGCCACGCCTCGTCCTCGATGGTGATCGGCGGGCGGATCAGCGGGAAGTTGGGGTCGGTGAAGTCGTGCGTGCCGGCACACAAGTGGGCGTACTGGCTGACGACCACGCGTCGGCCGATCTCGACTTTGCCCAGCGAGTAGAGGATGGCGTGGTCACCGATAATGCTGTGGTCGCCGATCGTCAGGTTCCACGGGATCTCGATCTTGGCGGTGGGCCGCACGCGGACATACTTGCCGATGTTCGCCCCGAACAGCCGAAGTAAGGCTCGGCGGACGCCGTACCAATTGTGGTAGCTGAAGCGGAACAGCGTGCCGGCGACCATCATCCACAAAGCTCGCCCGATCTTCTGCCGCAGGGTCCACGGGCTTTGCACCGGAACATTGTCGTGACCCAACTGCGGCACGTCCCGCAGCGGCTTGCGATGCGGCCGAGTGACGGGCTTGGCCGAGTCTCGCATCGGCGTCGCCATCGGCTGGGGCAGCGGCTTGCCTTGGCCCTCAGTCGCCGCTTGCAGCGTGCTGCCCTCGGGCGCGGCCAGTCCCGAGGCGACCTCCGGCAGCTGCCCCTGCGTGCGGCGGAGCTCGCGGATCTTCGCCTGCACCATGAATTCGTAGCTGCTGATCGCCAGGCAAAGCTCCAGCCCCGCCCGGCCGTCGAGCACGCCCAGCCGCATTACGTACATGTAAACAAACCGCCACAACCACGCGAACGGCGTTGCCGGCAGCACCCGGCTCTTGACGAACCGTAGCCGCGTGATCCGGTTCCGCAGCATCTCGCCCCACCCCGGCCACGGCTCGGGGTTCTCGTAAATCTGCAACGCTTCGAGCGTCGAGTAGCGGTTGTGCTTGGCGAAAAAGTTTTCCAAGCCGCGGCGGTCGTGGTGGATCAGCTCGCCGGTGAGGTAGCCGATCGGGCCGTCGACGACCATGTGCTCGTGGACCCGCCGCTCCTCGTAATGGGCCCGGCCGCGCTTGAAGAGGCGCAAGTTCCAGCTCGGGTAGTAGCCGCAGTGCTTGATCTTCTTGCCCGCGAAGATGAAGTGGCGGTTGACGTAGTACCCCGCCTCCTCCACCGCCTCGGCCGGCTGCCGGGCCAGCCGCTCGATTTCGTCCCGCAACTCCGGCGTCAACGCCTCATCGGCATCAATGATCAGCACCCAATCGGCCTTCATCGGCAAGTTCGCCAGCGCCCAATTCTTCTGCCGCGCGTACCCCTCCCACGCGTGCTCGACGACGTGGGCCCCGTGCTCCCGGGCGATCTCCCGCGTGCCGTCGGTGCTGCCGGAGTCGACGACGAACACCTGGCGTGCCCACCCCGCCACGCTCTTGAGCGTGTGCGGCAGGTTCAGTGCCTCGTTGTACGTCTGGATCAGAACGTCAACCACATGTGCCTCTTCCGGTTGGCTCACCACCTCCCCTATCGGCCAATCACCATACCACATGCGGCCGGCGGGGTCTTTGTTCGTTCGCTGTCCTTTGTCCTTTGTCCGACGGAGTTTTCTTGCCCCCCTTCCCCTTCTCGAAGAAGCCGCGGGATGAATGAAGCGAATCGCCGAGTCCCTCCAATCGAGCAAGTCTCGGATCGCGGGATTCGGAAATCTGCTCCGCTCATCCCGCGGCTCCTCCTTGGAGGTTCAACAGACCACGGACCAATAACAAAGAACAAAGAACAAAGGACCAACAACACTCGACTAACCTCCCCCCGTTGCCCGACCCGCTCCGCATCCTGCACCTCACCGCCGCCGCCGCCTCGGGGGGGCTCTCCCGCTACCTGCTCGACCTCGCCGTCGCCCACCGCGCCGCCGGCCACGACGTCCACATCGCCGGCGGCGACGGCCCGTGGCGGCAACGCTTCGAGGACGCGGGCGTCCCCTACCACCTCGTCCCCCTCAACGCCCCGCCGACCAAGCTCCTCGCCACCGTCCGGCAGCTGCGACAACTCGGCGACCACTGGGACATCCTCCACAGCCACTACCGTCGCACCACCCTCGCCGGCCGCCTGCTGCAACGCCGCCTCAAGCACCGCCCGCCGCTGCTTTACACGCTGCACCTCTCCCACATGCCCCTCGGCGGTCTGCGCCGCCTGCTCGCCGACTGGGGCGACCACACCCACTGCGCCAGCCGCGACGCCGCCGACTGGCTCCACACCGCCGCCAACGTCCCGCCCGACCGCATCACCGTCATCCCGCACGGCATCGACCTCGGTCGCCACCCCCCCGCCACTAATGCCCAGCGAGCCGACGCCCGCGCCACCCTGAGCCTCTTGCCGACCGCCACCGTCGCCCTCTACGTCGGCCGCCTCGAGACGCCCAAGAACGTCGACTGGCTGGCCGACGTCACCTGGACCGCGAGCCGCCCCCTCCTCGTCGCCGGCGACGGTCCCGACCGCCCACTGCTGGAGAACCGTCCCCACATCCACCTGCTCGGCGAAACCGACCCCCGTCCGCTCTACGCCGCCGCCGATCTGCTCCTGCTCCCCAGCGCCCGTGAAGGCTTCGGCCTCGTCTGCGCCGAAAGCCTTGCCATTGGCACCCCCATCCTCCGCACCCAAACCAGCGGCACCACCGAAACCGTCATCGACAACGTCACCGGCTGGTCCACCCCAATCGACCGCGCCGCCTTCACCACCAGAAGCAATCAGTTGCTAAGCGACCGCGCCGCCCTGCTCGCCCGCCGCCAACCCGCCGCCGCGCATGCCCACGCCCACCTCGGCCACGCCCGACAAACATCGGAAACGGCGGATCTGTACCGGAAACTGGGCAACCTACGCCGCTGAGGCGGCCGAGCGTCGACCGATCCTTGCGCAACATTCACACCAGCCCAACACCGCCGGCCGCCGATCCCCTTACTTTGCTATCGAAGCCGACGCGGCCGCCTCAACCACGGCACGTGCCGTCGCCGCCCGGCTCCAGAAAATGCCCCCCACCCGGGGTAAGGGAAGCCAAGATCATGAACAAATACCTCCTCCTCGCCGCCACCGCAGCCCTCACCGCCACGAGTGCCCAAGCGGCAACAGTTCTGCTCGACGAAGATTTTGAGGACTCGACTGTGACATACATCGCTAGTCCCGCAGAGTATTCTGACGGAAGCAACGACTTCTTCACGCGGGTTGGTCCCGGCGCTGGCCAAGTTGGATCAAACTACGATGTGTCAGGATTCAATGGAAACTTCTACTTCGCGGCACAGGATCTGGACGCCGAAGGTACCAACCCAAGCACACTGACGTTTAGCGGTATCGATATTTCAAACTTCGAGAACTTGCAGTTCAGCTTCCAGGTTGCAGAGGATGATGCGAGCGGCGGCTGGGACCGCGACAACGATTTCTTCTCGGTGTCTGCCTCCATCGACGGCGGCTCTAGTGAGGAGATTTTCCGAATTGAGAATGATGGTGATCAGTTCAACTCGTCGCCTTTCGTAGACACAGACTTCGATGGCACCGGTGAAGGCGATGAGATCACCGACACATTCCAGACGTTCTCGGCGGATATCGCTGGGACTGGTAGTTCGCTCGACTTGGTATTAACATTCAGTCTAGATTCTGGGGACGAGGATCTTGCGATTGATGATGTGATCGTTAGCGGCACCGTCATCCCCGAGCCGATGAGTGTTGGCTTGGCGATGGTCGGCTTGGGCGGCCTAGTGCTGCGTCGTCGGCAGCCGGTGGCCTGAGCCACGCGAACCGCGACATCCTGAACCCCACGAGCCGCCCGGCCCCCGCCGGGCGGCTTTGCATTGGCCTGAACGGCGGCAGATCAAAGCGCCTCCCGGGCGAAATTACTTCCCGCCGCTCTACCGCCGCTGAATCCCCCACCCGCTCGAAGAGGCGGGGCCACACCCGCATCCGCACCAACCCACCCAACACACGCTGCCCCGCCTCCACGACGCGGCGGGTGCCTCAAAAACATTCGGACGCCGAACCCACCCCACCCTGACAACTCCCGCCACTGATCCGCCGCTTCTGCCCGCAATTGTCCGCCGCGTGGCGGCTGGGCTGCTTGCAATGAGTGAGGAACCCACGCGGCACAACACCTGAACACGCTCGTCGTGGCTGCGAATCCCCGATCCGAAGCGGCGCACCTCGCAGCCTTTTCGGAACCCCGCTGTCCCGCCGCTTGCACCGCAATCTCCATGGCGACCACCTACAACAAAGGCGATCAAGTCGAATGGCAGTGGGGCAACGGCACCGGCACGGAGAAGATCACCGAGAAGTTCACCGACAAAGTTACCCGCACGATCAAGGGCAACGAGGTCACGCGGAACGCCAGCGACGACGACCCCGCATACATGATCGAACAAGATGACGGCGACCGTGTATTAAAGGGCCACAGCGAACTCAAGAAGAAATGATCAACTGCGCGTTCATTGCAACGTCCTGATCATAATGAGCATCGTTCCACACAGCTCAAGGCACACCGCGCCGATCCGCAGCGCCCATAGATTATGCTTGTGGCCGTCACGGCCGTCGCTCGCGGACGTTCACCGCAGCGCTCGACCGTCAAGCACCGGCTTATGACTGCCGAGACGCCAGCCGATCAACGCCTTGCCTGCGGGTGGACCGTCTGCCACGGCGGAAGGTCGTGCAGCAGGTACCACGAGGTGCCACTTGGGATGTGCTGAAGCGCACCTGAGAAGCCTCGTCCACCATTGGCCGCATCGAATGGCGTCACCCGAGGAGCAAGTCCATCTGTCAGCAGCGCGACGGTCACGCCAACCAAATCATGGTGGCAAATCCGCGGTTTCGCCGACGTGCCGCCACTGCGGCTGCACCCACGCCGCCAGCCTGCTGTCGACTGAGACCGACGCCCGACGAGCAGGGATCCGGCCGCGACCGCTAAGCCGGCACCTTCCCCTGCTTCCTTGACCGTTGCGAGGCCAATTCGAGAGGCCAAGCGTTTTCCGCACAGTCAAGCGCGGACTGGTCTTGCCGGCCGAAGTTATTGGACGGCTGCGTGTGCCCAGGTCGATTCGCTGCACCGAGTCGCCATCATTCGCCGCAACGCCATGGGCGAGGACGCGAACGGCCCGCGGCGTAGCGGCCGCAAGCCGAGCCCGTCCATAACTTCGCCGATCAAGGCAATACGGCAGCTTTTTCAGAATCAAACCCGCCGACGTCGAGCGGGCGGCTGGCCGCCGCCGATCGGACTACACGATGGATCGACGCGAAATCAGGCTCGTGCAGATCGTGGCCGCTGACGGTGGATCGATGCGATCGACCGCGTTGACTTGTGCAACGTGTGGCGATCCGCGGCTGCGGTCGCTTGCAACAACCACGTGATCACCGATCCCAGCCTTTCGCGATCAAGCCGGCATCCGCATTTGTGTCGCGGTGCGGCTTGTTTCTATCCTTCAGACATGGATGATGCGCTGTGGCAACGGCTGCGGAAATGGTCGCCGGATGTGGTGGGGGCGGCTTTCCCGATGAGTCGTCGGTTGGCGCGGGAAAACGGGTGGGCGCTGGATTTTGCTCGGCGGGTGGTGGAGGAGTATCGGCGGTTTTGCTATCTGGCAGTCGTGGCGGGGCATCGGGTGACGCCGAGTGATGCGGTGGATCAGGCGTGGCATCTGCATCTGTGCTACAGCCGGGACTACTGGCTGGACTTTTGTCCGAACGTGTTGGGTACCGATCTGCACCATGGGCCGACGCGTGGCGGGACGGCGGAGGCGGCGAAGTTTGAGGATTGGTACGGGCGGACGCTTGCGAGTTACCGCACGCACTTTGGGGAAGAGCCGCCGCCGGATGTTTGGCCGCCGGGGGCGGTGCGGTTTGCGACGCGGGAATTTCGGCGGGTCGACACGAGTGCGTGCTTCGTGTTGCCGCGACGGCGAGTCAAGCGGTGGGCGATGGCGGCAGGGTTGTTGTTGATGCTTGGCGTGGGCCTGGGCGGCGTGGCGATCGACGGCGGGACGTTTGTCGCGTGCCTGATCGTGGGGCTGATCGGGCTGGTGGCCGTGGTGCTCGTCATTAGCATCTTCCAGGGCAAGGGCGGCGGCAAGAGGAACAGCCACAGCGGCCACAGCGGCTGCGGTGTCGGGGACAGTCACGAATCTTCCGACAGCGGCGGCTCAGGCGATTCAGGTTGCGGCGGCGGTGGCGGTTGTGGCGGATGCGGGGACTGATCGCCTCACGCCCGGGCGTCGGGTTCGTCGAGAATGCGCAGCCGCACGGTGGCCGCGCCCACGTCGGCGAGGGCGTCGATCTGCTGCAGCGCCCGGCCCAGCGCCTGCTCCTGGGCTGTGTGGGTGGTGATGACAATCGGCACCATCGCCCCGGCCGCGCTCTCGTGCTGGCGGACCGCGGCGATGCTGATGCCCGCAGCGCCCAAGGCGTCGCAAATGTGTCCCAACACGCCCGGCACGTCGCGGGCAGTGACCCGCAGGTACGACCGGCTCCGCACCCGACCCGGTGGCAACACCGCCGCCGGCGGCAGATCCGGGCCGAAGGCGGCGAGCGTGGCAAATTGCTTGGGCGTGGTGCCCAACGCGATGCCCAAGACATCGGCGACCACCGCGCTCGCGGTCGCCGCCGCGCCCGCACCGCGGCCGTAGAACAACGCGTGCCCCAGCGCATCGCCCCAGACGCTCGCGGCGTTGAACGGCCCGGCGACATCGGCCAGCACGTGGCCATGAGGCACCAGATGCGGGGCAACGCCCAACGCCAACCCGTCCTCGTGCCGCTCGGCCACGGCCAGCAGTTTCACGGCGTACCCCATTTCCGCCGCCAACGCCACGTCGGCGGCGTCGAGGGTGTCGATGCCTTCGACGCTCACGGCCGACTCGTCGACGCGGGCGTCGAACGACAGCGACGTGAGAATCGCCAGCTTTTGGGCGGCGTCGCGGCCGGAAACGTCCATCGTCGGGTCGGCCTCCGCGTAGCCGGCGGCTTGGGCGCCGGCGAGGGCGGTGGCGTAGTCCTTGCCGGCGGCCATCTCGGTGAGGATGAAGTTGCACGTGCCGTTGAGGATGCCGACGAGGGCGTCGGTGCGGTTGGCGAGCAGGCCGCCGGTGAGGGCGCTGATGATCGGCACGCCCCCGCCGCACGAGGCCTCGAACGCCAGACAAACCCCGCGGTCTCGGGCGAGCTGAAAAAGTGCCGGGCCGTGGGCGGCGACGAGGGCTTTATTGGCGGTGACGACGTGCTTGCCGGCCTCCAGCGCCCGTCGGACGTGATCGTGGGCCGCCTCGACGCCGCCCATAACTTCGACGACGACTTCGATTGCCGGGTCATCGATGGCGGTGGCCGCGTCGGTGGTCACGTCGGCCCCGGCATGCTTGGCCGCGTCGCGAACCACGACATGTTTGACGACGAGGCTTCGCCCGACGCGTTTGGCCAGCAAATCGCCGCGGTCGGCGAGGATTTGGAGCACGCCTTGCCCCACGACGCCGCGGCCGAGCAGGGTGAGGTGGATGGGCAAAGCGTTGGGCGTGTCGGGCATGCCGCCGAAGTGTAAGGATCGCGGGGCGGGCGTACACCGGATGCATTGCGTGGTGTCGGGGTGCCGCTACACTCGCGGCATGCGCGGCCGATGGCATGGGGTGTGGGCGGGGCTCGTGACGATCCTGTGGCTGGGCGGCTGCGCGTCGGGCGGTGGTGGCAACAACGTTGCCGGCGAGGCGCGGCACGCAGGGACGAACTTCGTCTTCCCCGAGAAGCTCGAGGGCGTGCCGCGGGACGCGGTGTTCCGCGACGAGCGGGGGCGGGTTCACGGGGCCGGTTACATGGACGAGGTGATCCTCACGCCGATCATGTTCTCGATCGTGGAAGCGCCGGGTGATTTGAGCGTCGAGGACGGCAACTTCCTTCGGGTGGCGTCGATGCTGGACGTGCCGTTTGCGGAGGAGATGGTGCTGCCCGAGGGGGTCGAGCGGCTGTCAGTGAGTGACCCGCCGCCGCCGGCGGTGGGGCCGGAAGTCGTGAGCATTTGGGAGGAACGGCGGACCTTCGACGGCGACGGCCAACCGTTCGAGGTGCAGCTGATCATCGTCGCGTTCACCACGGAGCTGCCCGCGGCAACCGGGCAGGACAAGCGGTTCTTCCTGGACACCCGGGCGGGCCACCCGGCGGTGATGGGTGAGACGGGCGCCCGGCAGATCCGGCGGTTGATCGACGCCCTGCTCGCGGCGAACGCCGGCGACTGACGGGGCAAGCGTTCATCCGTCGATCCGGGTGCACGGATGGAGCGGCTTGCACGGTGGCCACCGTCGCCCTATCTTGCCGGTCCGATATGGCGATGAACCCCGACCACCATTTGTTCACCAGCGAAAGCGTCAGCAAGGGCCACCCCGACAAGGTGAGTGACCAGATTTCCGACGCGATCCTCGACGAGATTTTGCGGCTGGACTCCGACCCGATTAACGCCCGCGTGGCCGTCGAGACGCTGTGCACCACCGGGCAGGTTGTCGTCGCCGGCGAGGTGCGGACCGACAGCTACGTCAAGGTCGACGAGGTCGTCCGCGACACGATCAAAAACATTGGATATCACTACAACGACATCGGCTTCAGCTACGACAGCTGCGGCGTGCTCAACGCGATTCACAGCCAGTCGCCGGACATCGCCCAGGGCGTGGACGACGCCAGCGACGTCGAGGGCGAGCAGGGCGCGGGCGACCAAGGCCTGATGTTCGGTTATGCCAACCGCGAGACCGACGCGCTGATGCCGCTGCCGATTCATTTGTCGCACCGCATTGTCGAGCGGTTGGCGCACCTCCGCGAAAGCGGCGAGCTCGACTGGCTGCGGCCCGACAGCAAGAGCCAGGTGACGGTCGAGTACGACGGCGACGGGAAGCCGGTGAAGGTGAACACGGTGGTCGTCAGCACCCAGCACGCCGCCGACCGGCTGGATTCGAGCGGCAAGTTAATGGACGAGGCGTCGAAAAAGGCGATCATCGAGCACGCGATCAAGCCGATTTTACCAGACGATTACGCCAGCGACGAGATCACGTACCACATCAACCCGACAGGCAAATTCGTCGTCGGCGGGCCGCACGGCGACGCGGGGCTGACGGGCCGGAAGATTATCGTCGACACCTACGGCGGCCGGGGCCGGCACGGGGGCGGGGCGTTCTCCGGCAAGGACCCCAGCAAGGTCGACCGCTCGGCGGCGTACGTCGCCCGGTACGTCGCGAAGAACCTGGTCGCCGCCGGGCTGGCCGATGAGGTCGAGGTGCAACTCGCCTACGCCATCGGCGTTGCCAAACCGGTGAGCATTAACGTCAACACCTTCGGCACCGGCAAGCTGCCGGAGCACAAGCTGGCCGACCTCGTCGCCGAGCACTTCAAGCTCACGCCCAAGGGCCTGATCGGCATGCTCGACCTAGTCAAGCCGATCTACAAACGCACCGCCGCCCACGGCCACTTCGGCCGCGACCCCGACGGCGACGGCGGCTTCAGTTGGGAAAAAACGGACAAAGCCGACGCGCTCAAGCAAGCCGCCGGCGCGTGAGCCTCGTCCCGCAGCGGGCAAGTAGCCGCGGTGCCCGCACCGCGCTCTGCAGTTGGAGTAGGTCTTGCCGTCCCCGGTATGCGTGCGTCGCTGAGCCCGCCTCCGCCTCGTAGAG
>CAYLSV010000083.1:0-733 GCA_964386435.1 uncultured Tepidisphaerales bacterium | reverse complement strand
TTGGTCGCCGACGTTCAGCAGGGGCTCGGCGTCGCTGAGGCCCCCACCGCCGTGGTGACGGCGGGGCTGCGCCCGGATCGAGCGGCTTGCAGTTCAGGCGTAGCCCCACCTCTACGAGGCGGAAGCGGGTTCAGCGACGAACGCAAAGCCATCGCAGCCGCCGATGATTTCGCGTGAATGATGCGACTTCACCTCATCACCCACCACGATGCCAAGAGCCGATTGCTGATCGGCGACGGTGCCGACGTGCTTACCACGCGAACCGACCCGCTGCGGATCTGGCGGGCGTTGCGAACGGCCGATCACGTGACGACGTGGGGCGACGCGTCGGCGAGGCGCGTGCTGTGGCTCGGTACGCCGGACCTCGGCGAACGCTGGACGCAGCGGACCGGGCCAGCAGGCACAAAGGTGGTGACGGCGGCACGTCGGGTGCTTTGCCCGACCCCGGCGGCGCTGCGGCTGAGCCTGCTCCACGGCGTCGACCCGCAGCGGGCGGCGATCGGGCGGGCGGTGCCTCAGGACCTCGCCCGGCCGGCGGCGTACTTCGGCGAATTGCGTCTGCTGATCGAGCCTTTTCCACGCGTCGACGAGGGGCACCGGGCGGCTTTGCTCGCGGCGACGATCGCGGCGCTGGCCGGGCGGCCGACGCGGATCGTGTGCCGGGGGCGAGGGCCGGCGAGCGAGGGGCTGGCCCGGCTCGCGCGGGCGCTGCGGTTGCCGCGGGTGTGGCAGG
>CAYLSV010000082.1:13251-16114 GCA_964386435.1 uncultured Tepidisphaerales bacterium | reverse complement strand
GCCGGCTGCGCCGGCTCCGCTTCCTCACGGGCGCGGCTCTGTGTGCTGCTTCATTCGTCTTTCAGGTCCATTGCGAAGAACACGTACGGCGGCTGGCGCAAATCCTCGCCGCGGTGGAACTGCGGTTGGCGGTGGAGCTGGTTGCTGCTGACGTACAGCGTGCCGTCGCGGATCACGACGCAGTCGGGCCACAGCAGCCGCTCGTCCTGGACGATGAGCGTCTCCTCGCCGGTTTGGGTGTCGATCCGGCGGATGGCATTGTCTTCGAAGTCGGTCGTGTAAATGCCGCCGTCGTGGTAGAAAATGCCGTCGTTGGCGCTCGCCATGTTGGCGTGCCTTTGACCGGACAGTACCGCAATTGATGCGCCGAAACCGCCGCCGCCGCCGCCGCCGCCGCCCCTGGTGTCACCGTGCAGGTTCTGCCCGAGTTCGGTGGCGTTGTGCCGGAACATGGTCCGCGACGTCAACGGCGTGAAGAACACGGTGCGGCCGTCCTCGCCCTGCGGGTCGGAGATGGCGATGCCGTCGGCCGCGATGAGCAGCGGCTTGGGCTCGCCCTCGGGAGGCCGGACCATCAGCGGCTGGCCCTCGACGTTCAGCGTGACGACCTGGCTGGCGGCGGTCGAGCGGTCCTCGTCCAGCTCCCGCCGGGCGTCGCCGGTGGCGAGATCGACGACGATGATCGCCCCCTCGTTGCTGTCGGTGATGAACGCGGTGCCGGCGTCGCCGAGGTCGAGGTCGAAGCGGACGTCGTTCAGGTACGTCGTCGGCAACACCGCCTTGCCCGCCCCGATGTCGAAGGTGATGGCGACCAGGCGCTGGCCGGTTTGCGGGTCGTAGGCCCACAGCTTCGCGCCGCCGGGGACGACGCTGCCCATGTTGACGGCCCCAGTGTCGAGCACCCACAGCCGGCCGCGGGTGTCGAGGTGGACGGCCTGGACGCAGACGAACCGCTCGGTCGGGTCGAACTCTTGGGCGTTGCCCGGCTCGTAGGCGTTGGTCCGGGCGTCGGGGAACGGCGTGAGCGTGCCCGTCTTCGGGTCGATCTTGGCGACGGTGTAGTTGACCGGATCGCGCCAGCGGGGGAAGGCCGAGTAGATCGTGCCGTCGGGGCCGACGTCGAAGGTGGTCGGCATCGCCCCCTCGATCAACACGATCGGTTGCAGCCGCTCGTCCCGCACACCGACCGCCGGGCCGCCTTGGGCGACGGCAAGTTGGCCGTCGAAGTCGCCGGGTAGCATCGCCCGCTGCTCGGCGGCGGGCTGGGTGGTGGCGGGCGTGTCGGCCGGGCCGTCGGCGTCGACGGGGGCCCGGCCGGTGGTCTGCAGCGCCAGGGCGGCGGCGAGGGCGGCGCAAAGGATCATCGCTTCACCAGCTTGTTGAAGTTGCTCTTTTTGCCGTCGGCCGTCTCTTCCTGGTAGAGCAGGGCGAGATTGCTTTCTTCGAACTTCTCGAAGAAGTCGTCCCAGCTGATCTCGGTCAGTTTGTCGGTGTCGCTGCCCTGGGCGTCGGGGAACATGAGGCGGATGAGGCCGATGTCGTCGCCGGAGCGCTCGGTGCCGTCGACCTCGGCGGGCTTGCCGTTGCGGTCTTCGGCCCACTTTTTGATCGTGTCGTGGTCGGTGGTCGTTTGGCTGCTTTGGCTCATAATGGGTCAGCCTGCAACGACCGTGCCGCCGTTGGGGTGAAGGGTTTGGCCGCTGAAGAACGCGCCGTCGGGGCCGGCCAGGAAGACGTAGCTGGTGGCGATCTCCCACGGCTCGGCGGGGCGGCCCCACATGGTGCTGTCGCCGAACTTTTTGGTTTTGTCCTCGGGGAAGGTGCTGGGAATCAGCGGCGTCCAGACCGGGCCGGGCGCGACGCTGTTGACGCGGATCTTCTTCTCCTTGAGGTTCTCGGCCAAGCTGCGGGTGAAGGCGACGATGGCGCCCTTGGTGCTGCTGTAATCGAGCAGGACGGGCATGCCCTTGAACGCGGTGACGCTGCAGGTGTTGATGACGCTGTCGCCTTCGGTCAAATGCGGGACGGCGGCCTTGGCGACGTGGAAGTAGCCGAAGATGTTGCTGCGGAACGTCGCCTCAAGCTGCTGGGCGGTGATGTCGGTGATCTGCTTCTGCGGGTGCTGCTCGGCGGCGTTGTTGACCAGCACGTTCAAGCCGCCCAAGCCGTCGATGGCTTTCTTGACGGCCGCGGCCGCTTGGGGCTCGTCGCCGACGTCGGCCTTGCAAAGCACGCACTGGCGGCCGAGTTTCTCGACCATTTGCTTCGTGATCTGGGCGTCCTCGTCGCTGCTGCGGTAGATGATGGCCACGTCGGCGCCCTCGGCGGCGAACATGACGGCCACGCTGCGGCCGATGCCGCTGTCGCCGCCGGTGATCAGGGCCTTCTTGCCCGCGAGCTTGCCGGCGGCTTGGTAATCGTCGGGCAGGGAAATCGGCTCGCGGTGGTCGCTGCCGGGGGCGCCGCCCATCTCGGCCTCGCTGCCGGGCTTGTCCTGGGGCGGGTCGCCCATCGAGTCGATGTGGTGGCTCTTGGTGCTCATGCCACAGGCACTACAAACGCGGTGCCGCGACGGTCACGGCCTGATGGGATCGGCGACGAGGCCGCGGAGCACCTTGCGGCGGACGTGCAGCATCGGGAACGGGACGGCCGCGGCGAGTTGGCGGGCTTGGCGGCGGTGGGTGCCGGGCAATTCGTGGAGGATGACCAGCCGCTCCTCCGGGCCGCTCGGTTGGCGGACGAGCAAATGCCACTCGCCGAGCGTGCCGTCGGCGTGGGCTTTGGAGCCGTCTTCGTTGAGCGTGCGGTTGCCCTCGCAGTACTCGATGGCCACGACATCGGCCAGCGGCACAAGGCGGTCGAG
>CAYLSV010000082.1:12859-13241 GCA_964386435.1 uncultured Tepidisphaerales bacterium | reverse complement strand
GGGGCAGGTGGACGTTGTTGGCATTCGGGTCGAGCACCAGCCGATCGCCCCGCCGCCGCTCCCGCCGGGCGACGTGGTGCGGCATGGCCAGCAGAAAGGTGACGGTCGGCACGACGACCAACGCCCCGAGCCCGACGGCCAATTCGCGGTCGTCACCGGCGTTTCGCCACGCCATGAGCATCCAGAGGCCGCCGAAGGCGAGGCAGAATGCGGCCACGATGGCCCACGCCACCCGCTGCGGCGGGGCCGGGGCGAGGCGGACGACGCCGTTCGGCTCCTTGCGCACCACGGTTCGGCGGACGTTGTCGTAATGCCCCTCGCCGAAGATGACCGCCCCGCCGGTGCCGATCCAGATGGCATGCCTGTACACGCACCGGCGCAA
>CAYLSV010000082.1:0-12849 GCA_964386435.1 uncultured Tepidisphaerales bacterium | reverse complement strand
TCGATCATAACCGCGGCGGCATCGGCAGGACGGGTCGTGGGCGGTTACTGGTCGGCGTCTTCGATCGGGTCGATGGGGCGGGCGGTGAATCGGTAGTGCCAGGTGGTGCCGTCGGCGCGTTGCCAGGCGAGGGTGCCGCTGAGTTGGTAGCCGGCGTGGGTGCCGGCGAACTTCAGGGTGCCGCGGTCGCAGGTCATTTCGCTGGTGAAGCTGTTGGAGTCGGTGGCGTAAACGGCGGGTTTGAAGCCGTACATGCTCAGGGCGCCGGCCATGAGTTGGCCGTCCTCGAAGAGCAGATCGTCGGCGAACGCGCCCTGGCCGGCGGCGGCGGTGGCGGCGTCGGGCATGAAGGTGGCCTGCCAGACGCCGCTGAACGGGCAGACGACGGCTTGCTCTTCCATAAAATCGGTCGCGCCCTCGGTTGGGGCGACGAACGCGAGGTAGCCGGCGGTGCAACTGGCGGCGAGCAGGCAGGCGGCGAGCTTCTCGCCCAGCGAGAGCTTGACATCGTCGGGACGGACGGGGGCGGAACGGGGCATAAGTCTTCTCCGGTTGGGGGCGTGCGGCCGGTTGCCGCGGGCGACGGCGGGCCGACACCCCGAACCTACCATTCGCCCCCGTCGCCGGGCCAACCGTCCGGCACATTTACCCTGAATTGTCACCCGTTCCCCCGGAGTCTGCCTTGCGTTCGATCGGCCTCATCACCTTGCTGCTCAGCGGACTGCTGGCGGCCGTCGGGTTCACGAGCTTTTTCCTGAGCACCAGCGATAAACCGGGCACCGCGCTGATCACGGCGTGGATCGGCTTGCTGTTCCTCGTGTTCGGGCTGTTGATTTTGGTGCCGAATTTTATCGTGCAGATGATTTTCGTGCACCTCTCGGCCGGGGCGGCGCTGCTGTTGCCGTTGGGGATTGTCGGGCGGTGGGTGAGCGCCGGCTTCACCTCGCCACTGGCGACGGCGGCACAGGTTTCGACCGTCGTGCTGCTGTGGGGTTACGCCGCACTCTGCATCAGCAGCTTCCTGAAGGCGCGGCGGATTCGCAAGGAACAGGCGAACGCGGTCGGCGTGGCGTGAGCTACGAATTCTCCAGCACGATTCGGGCGTTGCGCTGCAGCATGGGCAGCTTCACCCGCTTGACGGCCGTGTGCCGCAGGGTTTGCTGATAATCCCCGGGTTGCCACGCCAGCACCTCGGCGGCGTCGAGACCTTCGGTCGGCAGCTTCAAATCGATTTCGCCCGGCGGGGCCTTGCGGTTCCACGGGCAGACCTCCTGGCAGATGTCGCAGCCGAAGAGCCAGTGGCCGATGTGGGGCTTGAAATCGTCCGCAATCTCGCCGCGGTGTTCGATGGTCAGGTAGCTGATGCAGCGGCGGGCGTCGAGGACGCCGGGGGCGACGAGGGCGTCGGTCGGGCAGGCGTCGAGGCAGCGGCGGCAGGTGCCGCAGCGGTCGACGGCCACCTCGTCGGGTGGGAGCCGCAGCGTGGTGACGATCTCGCCCAGCAACAGGTAGCTGCCGAGGGCGGTGTCAATCGTGCAGGTGTTCTTGCCCTGCCACCCCACCCCGGCGCGGGCGGCCCATTCGCGCTCCAGCATTGGGCCGGTGTCGGTGGCGGCCTTCGTCTGGCAGTCACTTGCCGTGCGCAGCCAGTCGGCGAGTTGGTGCAAACGGTTCTTGAGGTGGCGGTGGTAGTCCTCGCCCAGCGCGTACCGGGCGATCCTGCCGTGGCCGGGCGGCGTCTCGGGCAGCTCGACGTGGTAGTTGAACGCGACGACGATTACGGACTGAGCGCCCGGCAGGTACTGCCGCACGTCGAGCCGCTCGGCGGTGCGGGCTTCGAGCCAGGCCATCTCGCCGTGCATTTCCTGATCGAGCCAGCGGCGCAGCGCGTTGCCCTGCCCGCTGGGCGCGGCGGTGGCGATGCCGCACTTGGCAAAGCCGAGTTCGCGGGCCCGCTGCTTGAGCCGGGCGGCGAGTTGGTGCGCATCAACGGCGATGCGGCATTGTTGGCCGCCGGATTCACTCGAACCGCAGGTGCGGCGTCATCTGTGCCGCCAGCACCGGGCCGATGCCGGGGACGCGCTGCAAATCGCTTGGCTGCTCGAACGGCCCGTTAACTTCACGATCCGCCACAATCGCCACCGCCCGCGCCGGGCCGATGCCGGGGAGGGCGGCGAGTTGGCCGGTGGTGGCGGCGTTGACGTCGAGGGTGGTGAGCAGTTCGTCCGCCCGCTCGCCATCGATTAATGGCAGGTCGCTGATTTGCAGCGGGTGGAGCCACAGCAGCACGAGCAGGATCACGCACCCGCCAAGGCCGAAGATGGCGAGCATGCCACGTTGGCCGGGCATCCCGGAGCGCAGGCCGTTGCGCTGCCGCCACTGCTGCCGGCCGGGCGCGTCCTCGTGCGCCGGGCGGAGGTTGGGGCGAGCGATGGACACCGTCACCGCCGGTTGGCGTGGAGGTCGCGGCGGAGCTTGCTCAAGGTTTCCAGGGCCGGCTTGGGGCGGAGCATGTCGTCGAGCAGGCCGCCGTCGGGGAGGTCGGCCTGTTCGTCGCCGAGTTCCGGCCAGGCGACGCACTCGACGTTGGGCTTGCTGATGGCCAGGCGGAACATGCGCTCGGCCCACTCGCCCTGCAGCTTGGCGTCCCACGCCCGCTTCCACCGACCCACGCCCGCGTCGCGGCCGGGGCTGCCGACGCACGTCAGGTAGACCGGCTTGCCGATGCCGGCGAAGCGGTCGAGCAGGGCGCTGATCTGCAGCAAGTCCCGCACGCCCCGGCCGGGCTTGGCCTCGCCCTGGTTCAGCTCGATCGAGAAGCCGTCGATCGCGATGCCGCTTTGGGCGATCAGCTCGGCGTACAGCAGCGGCGGCACGCCCTGCCCGCGGCCGAGGTAGCCGCCGAAGGGCTCGCGGATTTGCACCAGCACCTTCGCCTGATCCTGCACCACCCGCTTGGCCGCCGAGACCAGCGCGTGCGTCAGCTCCACCAGCCGCTCGAAGTCGGCCGGCAGCGGCGAGGGCAAGTGCAAGCCGCCGACGACCTCCCAGAGGCCGATTTTGCCGCGGTAGCGGGTGGTCGCCTGCTTGACGAGCTGCACCGCGTGCGCCTGCACGGCGTCCGGGTCGTCCTCGAACAGCGCCAAGCCGTCGGGCAGATTGCCTTCGGAGAAGTCGATCAGCGGCCCGGCCCCCAGCGGCGTGCCGCGGCCGTGGAAGTGGCTCACGGCGCTGTCGGCGTCGGACCAGTCCGGCTCGTCGCCGATCTCGCCGCCGCCGATGAGGTCGCGCCACGTCATGGCCAAGTGCACGAAGTCGAAGCCGTCGGCCAGCGTGTCGCGATAGCGGCCGTTGCGCACGTTGGGCTGGGCGCCGCAGCCGACCAGGTTGCGCGGCATGTTGACCAGGTTCCGCCGGCGGTTGAGCAGCACCTCGCCGTGCAGCCGGGCGAGTTCCTCGCTGAGGTCAATGGCGTCGGCCAGCGCCTCGTCGGCCACGGTCGCCGCGGCCGGGCCGTCGGGCAGCAGGGTGAGGGCTTCGGCCAGCGCCTTTTTCAGGCCCGACATCGTGTCGACCCACTCCGGCCCGGCCCGCTGGAGGTCGAACAGGACCCAATCCTCCTGCTTCTGCAACAGCTTCATCATGCGGTGCCGCAGCAACTCGACGTTCAGGTTGTACGGCTCCTCCCGCGGCGGCAAACGGGTCGTCTCCAGCGTGTAGCAGCCGCCGAGCCCGAGGTCCCACGGCAGCATCACACCGATCGGCTGCGGCGGCTCCTCGTCGCCCTCGATGACGAGCAGGTCGCCGTCGAACCTCACCCGCCCCGCCACCGGCACGCCCTCGGGCCCCACCGGCACGGCGAGGGCGGCGTCGAAGTCCTCGACCAATTGCCCGTCGTTGTAAATGGCGAACTTGATGGGCATGAACGTGGGCCGCCGATCAGGGCGGTGGGCAGTGTAGCCCGGCCCGCGGCGTACGCTAATCCGCCATGCCCGACGCCCAGCCGCTGCTGACCACCGAGCTGCCGTTCCCCAAAAAGCGCGGCAAGGTCCGCGACGTTTACGACCTCGGCCACGACCGCTTGGCCATTGTCGCCACCGACCGCATTAGCGCGTACGACGTCATCCTGCCCAACGGCATTCCGGGCAAGGGGGCGCTCCTGACGGGCATCAGCCGGTTCTGGTTCGAGAAGTTCAAGGACCGCTGCCCCAACCACTTGCTGCCCGGCGGCGACCCGGCGGTGCCAACGGAGTTCGCCGATCGGACGATGGTCGTGCGGCGGACCGAGGTGGTGCCGTTCGAGTGCGTCGCCCGCGGCCACCTCGCCGGCAGCGGCTGGGCGGAGTATCAGCAGGCCGGCCGCGTCTGCGGCGTCGAGTTGCCAAGCGGTTTGGTCAACGGCGACAAGCTGCCGACGCCGATTTTCACCCCGGCGACCAAGGCCGAGGAGGGCCACGACGAGAACGTCAGCTTCGACGCGATGGCCGACGCCGTGGGCGGGGATCTTGCGGCGAAACTGCGCGAGCTGACGCTCGCTTTGTACGGGGCCGCCGCCAAGTACGCCGCGACGCGGGGCATCTTGATCGCCGACACGAAGCTCGAATTCGGCCGCCTGCCCAACGGCTCCGTGCTGTTGATCGACGAAATCTTCACGCCCGATTCCAGCCGATTCTGGCCCGCCGACGATTACCGCCCCGGCGGCGAGCAACCCAGCTTCGACAAGCAGTTCGTCCGCGACTGGCTGGGCCGGCAGCCGTGGGACAAGACGCCCCCCGCCCCGCCGCTGCCGCCGGAGGTCGTCGAAGGCACGCGGCAGCGCTACGCCGAAGTTCACGAACGCTTAACGAAATGAAGGTTGCCCTAATCCGGTGGCGTCGGAATACTGCGCGGACCATGACGATGACCCCCAAGCTCGTTGCCCTGACCGCCGCCGCCACGCTGACGCTCGCCCTCGCCGGCTGCCAGTCGGGCAACGGCGACGTCGACTCCACCAGCGACAACATGCCCACCGCGATGGACGACGGCACCGCCGCCAGCATGACGGACATGAAGCCTTACCCCGGCTACAAGACGTTCTTCAAGGACGGCAAAAGCTTCATCGCCGCCGAGAGCGACAACCTTGAGCCGATCCGCAACGGGCAGATGCCCCCGGCCAACAAGACGATCACGATGGTCGATTCCCGCGGCAACGAATACGTCTTCATCGACACCGGCGCCGTCACCGCCGCCGACCTGATCGCCGGCTTCCGCGCCCGCAACACCAACGTCACGCTGACCCAGCAGTGATCGGTCGCTTGCCTCAAGCCGGCGACCAGTTCCCGTCGGCGTCGCGGGTGAACGTCTGGCTCGTCAGCGGGGCGAACGTGCCGGCTTCTTCGCGGGCGCGGACTTCGATCCTCAGGCGGCCGGCGGCGGGGTCGAGGCTCAGGCGGTTGTAGGCGTTGGGCTCGCCGCGGCGGCGGCTGCTGGTGGCCGTGCCGGCCTGCACGGCCAGGATGCCGCGGCCCAGCCGCTCGTGGTGAACGCGGAGGTCGCCGCTGTAGTTCATGTGCAAATGCCCGGCAAGCAGCACGTCGACGCCGGCCCGGTCGAACACCTTCAGCGCCCGCTTGGCCCGGCGGATAATCCCGTGCGGCCGGGCACCCGGCGGCGGCAGGAACGGGTGGTGGGTGACGACGATCTTCACCTGCCCCGGGCCACCGGTCGCCGCGGCAAGGCGGGCCTCGGCGTATTCGAGCTGGTTCGTGTTCAGCCGGCCGTCCTTCCAGAACCCGCCGGTGCTGCGGCTGATCGGGCGGGCGCTGTTGAGCCCCAGGATCAACACGTCGGCGTCCTCGTGGACCGGGCGCAGGTCGCGGGTGACATACTTGCGGTACTTGCGCAGCGGGCTGCCGAACCGTTCGAGGACGTTGTACAGCGGGATGTCGTGGTTGCCCGGCACGCCCAGCCACGGCACGCCGATGGACTTCACGAACTCGACGCTGTCGCGGTACTGCTGCGGCGTTGCCCGCTGCGTGAAGTCGCCCGAGACGATCAGGAAATCCGGCGGGTCGGCTTGTAAATCGTGCCGCAACGCCTCGGGGGCGCCGGGTTCGAGGGCGCCAAAGTGAATGTCGCTGATGTGGGCGATCGTCCGCACGGCCGCAGCCTACGCCATTGGCAACGCCATGGGCGATGCCCCGGGCGGCGTCATTGGCACGACCCGCACGGTCGGCACGACCCGGCCCCCGATCGGCCGAAGACTGGCGCGGCCCGGCTCAAGTCTTGGGCGTCGGCGGCATGATGGGGTATTCCTTCGCCTTGCTTATGAAGTGCCTTGTCCTGTTGCTGCCGCTGACCCTGCTGCCGATCCACGTCGGCGAAGTCGGCGACGACGCGTCGGACGAAGTGGCGTCAACGGCCCCGCGGAAAATCCGCAAGCTGCATCTGATCCGCCCGGACTTGATCCCGTTTCCGTTGATCTTCGAAATTTACTGCTGAGGGGTTGTTGGTTGTTGGTTGTTGGTTGTTGGTTCGGAACCAGCAACCGGCAACCAGCAACTACTCCCCCCACCCCTGCTCGATGGCCGCCAGGACTTCGGGGCGGTCCTGGATCACGTACGGGTCGCCGCCTTCGTGGCGGCGGAAGGTGTTGGCGGTGAACCATTTCCAAAGGAACACGCCGGCGAGGTAATCGCGCTTGGCGGCTTCTTCCAGGGCGACGCGGTAGAGGCGGGCTTGGTACGCGACGCTCGGGTCGGCGGCCGAGTGCGCCCACGGCTGCATGCCGGCTTTGGCGGCGGCGGTGTAGCCGATCTCGGTGAAGACGATCGGCTTGCCCACCCGCCGGTGGAACGCGTCGAGGTCGGCGTACACCTTCTGCCAACCGGCCCGCAGTGTGGCTTCGTCGGCCAGTTGCTCGTCGGTGAGCTTGAAATACGCGCTAATGCCCACCGCGTCGACGGCGTCCCACCACGCCACGTCCTGGTACTCCTCGAAGGCCGAGCCATAGACGAGTTGGCCGTCGTAGACCTGGCGGACATGGCGGATCAACTTGCGCCAGTCGGCCTCGCGGTGGCTGGTGCCGGCCATCTCGACGCCGATGCACAACGCGTCGACGCCGAACTCTTGGGCGAGCGAGGCGTTGCGGAGGACGTAGGCGGTGTAGCGTTCGAAGAACGCTTGCCAATCGGCCTCGTTCTGCATGGCGATGTCGGCGTGCCAGACGTCGCCGCCCCAGAACGCCCGGCTCCAGATGTGCGGCTTGAGCATGACCTGCAAACCCGCCGCATGGGCATCCCGGATGCTCCGGGCCATCGCCTCGTGAGAGAGCGTCCGATCGCCGCCCCAGCGGAGGTCGGGCTTTTTGACGTCGGCCATGTAGGCGAAGTCGGAGAGGGCGACCCAGTTGCCGCCGATCTCGGCGATGCGGCCCATCTGCTCGGCGGCCGCGGGCGAGCCGTAGCCGATGCCTTCGCGGTGCAGGTGGGCGAGCGTGACGCCGCGGACGTCCAGCGCCGGTTCCGTGGGCGGCGCGGGCGGCGCGGCGAGAACGAACGCGAGCAAAGCGAGCAGCGGCACACGCCACGGTAGGTGCGGTCGCGGCGGTCTCACAAATGCGCGAACTGCCGGAGGTTTTCGATCAATCGCGCCACCTGCGCCGGCGTGTTGTAGAAGTGCGGGCTGAACCGCATCCGCCCGCTGCGCATGGCGAGCTCCGTCTTTTTCTCCTTGCGCAGCGTGTTGACGAGGCCGCTCATGTCGACGTCGTCCCGCCGAAAGACAACTGCCCCGCCGGCCTCGCCGGGGCCGCGGGGGGAGACGATCTGCCAGCCGTCGAGGCCGGCGATGAGTTGGTCGCCGAGCGTGGTGACGTGGCGGTGGATGCTTTCGATCCCGACGGCTTCGAGGACCGCGAGGTTGTCGCGCAGCACGAGCAGCCCCGGCAGGTTCGGCGTGCCGCACTCGTAGCGGGCGGCCGAGTCTTGGAGCGTGAGGTCGATGGTGTCCCAATCGAACGGCTCGACCACGCTGTGCCACCCGAGGCTGCCGGGGCGGGTTTGCTCCTGCAGCCCGCGGCGGCAGTAGAACACGCCCACGCCCATCGGCCCCAGCAACCACTTGTGGCAGCCGGCCCACAGGTAATCGATGTGCATTGCCGCCACGTCGATCAACGTGTTGCCCAGCGTCTGGATCGCGTCGACGCCGAACAGGATGCCGCGAGAATGGCAAAATGCCCCGAGTTTCGCCACATCCAGCCGCTGGCCGCTGGACCACTGGACGTGGCTGATTGTCACCAACCGCGTCTTCGGATCATCGGCGGCCTCGATGATCTTCGCCAGCGGCACCCGGCTCGCCCCGTCCTCGCCGACCTCCTCGGGCACCTTCACCAGCTCCAGCCCGAACTCCTCGGCCGCGGCCATCCACGGGTAAAGGTTGCTCGGGTACTCCGCATCGGTCGTCACGATCCGGTCGCCCCGCTGCCAGTCGATGCCGCGGGCGACGGTGGCAATGCCCTCGCTGGTGTTCTTCAAAAGCGCGATCTCCGCGGCGTCGGCGTTGATCATGCGGGCCAGCCGCTGGCGGGTGTCCATGATGATGCCGAACCATTCGTCGCCGAGAATGCAATCGCCCGCCCACGCCTCGGCCCACTGCCTCAGCACATCGCCCGCCCGCTTCGTCATCGGGCTGACGCCGGCGTGGTTGAAGTAGTCCCAGCGGTCGAGGATCGGAAACAACTCTGCATTGCCAAGGGCGTCATCGAGCGACGGACCGGGCGCGGGATCAAGCGGCATGGCGGGACGGTACGCCCCACCTTGGATGTCGACTGCAAGGGGTAGCCGCGGTGCAACGCACCGCCGTCCGGACTGCGGTGCGCTACACCGCAGCGACCCCACTTCATCCGACGTTCACGTGGTGCTCGGTCGCCGCATCCCGTGGATGATCGTGTCGTGGGTCGTGCCCCCGATCCGCAGGCTCAATTGCAAACGGCCCTCGGCGAGGAAGCCGCACCGCTCGGCGACCCGGCGGCTCCGCGCGTTCCCCGGCAACGTCTGCAGCTCCAGCCGCACCAGGTCCGGGTAAACCGCCCACACATGCCGGACGAACGCCCCCAGCGCCGCCGTCATGACGCCCTGCCCCTCGTGCCCCGCCGCCAGCCAGTAGCCGAGGGAGCCGCGGCGGAGCACGCCGTTCATGCCGCTAACGCCGACGCCGCCGACAAGCTCGCCGTCACGGCGAATCAGGGCGATCTCTCCGGTCTCCTCGGCGAGCATCTCCCACGACTGGCGGATCAACCGCCGGACATCCCGCGGCGACTTCACCCGGTGCACAAATCCCAGCCACGGCGACAAATGCCCGCGGTTCCGCTCGATCAAGTCAAACAGACCCCGCGCGTGGTGCGGCTGCTGCAACACCAGTTCCACCCCCGGCACATCGGTCGCCAACACACACTCGATCGGCTCCCCACCGAGCGACGCGTCGATGTGCCCGTACACCACTTGATCCGTCACCCGCCCGTCCGGCAACGGATCACCGGCCACCAACGTCGCCTCATGCGCGCAACCGATCCGCTTCATCACCTCCCGGCTCCGCCAGTTCTCGACGCTGGCACACAAAAACATCCGCGGCAGCCGCAGCGCCCCATGCCCATGCCCGAGCATCGCGGCGGCACAGCGCGTCATCACACCCGCCCCTTCATGCCCGTCCGCCAGCCAGTAGCCGATTTCTGCCACACGTCCGCGGCGGCTTGTCACTTTGCAATCAATCGCTCCGGAGAATTCGCCGCGATGGTGGATCAGGCCCGTCGCACCTTGCCGCCGACCTTGCGTGCGGCACGCACTTCTGAGGAACGACCACTCATCAAGTTCCTCCTCCACGTCCGCCACCCAATTCAGCCACCGCCCGATCCGCTCGCGCGATCGCTCAACGGCCGCAAACTGCCCCACCGCATGTCGCGGCAACGGCGGCAACAGGGCCAGCCCGTCGCCGAGGTCGTGCTTGAAGTCGTTCATGATGGCATTCGGCTAAAATTCGGCATGACGCGCATCCTCGCCGCGCTGGCTGTCATCGTTGTCGTCCCGCACGCCTCGGCCGAGTCGGTGGCGGATTATGCCCCGCCGGGGTGGTTGGCGCGGAGTTTGCCCGAGTCGTCGCCGGTCGTTGAGGTGCCGTCGTATTTCGACGCGGTGGAGGAGGCGGCACAGCTGGTGCATCAGGGGCAGTATCGGCGGGCACGGATGAGGTTGCATGATGCCGACGTGCCGGCCGAGGATCGGGCGGCGGCGGATCGGGTGGTGGCCGAGGCGGCGGCGCGGATGGGGGATGTGGGCGAGGCACTTGAGCGGATCGCGGGGGATGATTCGATTGAGGCCGCGTTGCTGCGGGCGCGGATTCATTTGCTGGACCGCCAACCGCGGGAGGCCGTGGCGGTGCTGCGGCCGGTGGTGGCGGCGGAGCCGGAGAACGTCGTCGCCCGCACCACGCTCGGCCAGGCGCTGGAGGCGGCGGGCGAGCATGCCGAGGCGTTGGCGGTTTATTCGTGGTACGCCGACGATGATCTGGGCGGCTTCACCCGGTGGCAGTCGGCCGACGTCGAGGCCGCGCCGGAACTCACGGCGATTGCGACCGGGCTGGATCGCTGGGCGACGATGACGACGGCGTACGCGCAGCAGCCGAGCTTGCACGACGACGTCTTGGCGCTTCACGTGCGGAGCTACGACGTGGCCGACCGGGCGTGGTGGCCGGGGCGGGTGGCCACGGCGGCGTTCCTGTTGCAACGCGGCAACCGCGAGGAGGCGGCCGCCGAGTTGGAGGCGGCGGCGGCGATGAATCCGCGCGGCCACGACCTGCTCACGCTCGTGGGCAACCTGCACGTCTCGGGCTTCAACTTTGCCGAGGCCGAGGCGGTGGTCCGCGAGTTCCGCACCGTCGACCCGGACAGCTTCGACGCCGGGTTGTTGCAGGCCCGCAACCTGCTGAAAATGCGTCAGGCCGCCGACGCGCTGCCGATCATCGACGGCCTGCTCAAGCGCCGGCCGGACGATTTGGAAACGCTGGGCCTCCGGGCCGGCGCCTTGGCCGTGCTGCTCCGCCACGACGAGTCGACGGCGACAATCGCCCGCGTCGAAGAGCTCGACCCCGACAACTTCACCGCCTACCACGAGCTGGGCGTGCAGCTGGACAACCTCCGCCAGTACGACCGCGGCGAGGCGGCGTGGCGGAAGACCATCGAGCGGGCGCCGTGGTTCACCGCCGCCCGCAACGGCCTGGGCCTCTTGCTCACCCAGAGCGGCAAGGAGGACGCCGCCCGCGTTGAGCTGGCCGCGGCGTTCGACCTCGACCCGTTCAACGTCGGCACGAAAAACTACCTCAATTTGCTCGACGAAATGCTCGAGTTCGAGCAGTTCGAGACCGAGCATTTTATCATCGAGTACCACCCGGACTACGACGCGGCGCTGGTGCCGTTCGTGGCCGAATACTTGGAAAGTGTGCACCCGGAGCAGGTCGAGCGGTTCGGGTTCGAGCCGGCGGTGAAGACGCGCATCCAGTTTTTCCCGCGGCACGACCAGTTCAGCGTCCGCATCGCCGGCGACCCGTTCGTCGGCACGGTGGGCGCGTGCACCGGCCCGGTGATCGCGATGGTCAGCCCGGCCGACCCGACGCTGGGCAACTACCCGTGGGCCGAGGTCTTGCGGCACGAGTACGCGCACACGATCACGCTGGGGGCGACCGAGAACCGCATCCCGCACTGGATGACCGAGGGCCTGGCCGTCACCGAGGAGCCGGGGCCGATCATGTGGCGGCGGGTGCCGCTCTTGGCCGGGGCGGTGCTGGGCGAGGAACTGTTCCCGATCGACCGGCTGACGTGGGGCTTCATCCGCCCGCAGAAGCCGACCGACCGGTCGCTCGCTTACGCCCAGTCGGGCTGGGTCAGCCAGTACATCACCGAGCGTTGGGGCGACGAGGCGACCCGCGCCCTGCTCGACGCGGCGCTGGCCGGCAAGACGGAGGCGGCGGCGTTCGAGGAGACGCTGGGCATGAGTTTGCCCGAGTTCTTCGACGCCTTCGAGCCGTGGGCCCGGCAGCAGGTGGCGCCGTGGGGCTACGACGCGGCGACGACCGAGGAGTACAACCGTTTGCTGCCCGAGGCCGAGGCGCTGGTGAAGGGCCGGCAGTGGGAAGAAGCGGTCGAGCTGTGGGAGGCGTTGCGTCGTCTGCGGCCCGACGACCCGCTGCCGCTGCGCCGCCTCGCCGGCCTCTACCTCCGTCCGGAGATCGGCCGCCGGGCCGAGGGCATCGACGCCCTGCGGCAGATCCACGACCGCGAGGAGGAGGACAGCCGTTACGCCAAGCTCGCCGCCAACCTGCTCTGGCAGGACGGCCAGAAGGATGAGGCGATCAGGTTGATGCGTGGCGCGATCCTCGTCGACGTCTACGACGAAGCCGCCCACGCCGCCCTCGCCGAATGGCTCGACGGCGAGGAGGCCCAGCGGCACGCGAGGGCGCTGGAACAAATCAAGGCGATGCGCGAACTGCGGGCCTCGACACGGCTGTGACGTGCTCGTGCATCAACATTGCCGTGGCCCCCACCGCCTCCTAGAGGCGGGGCAACGCCCATCGGTGCGGCTTGAACCTGATTCTCAACGTCGCCGGAAACCCCCACCGCCGTGGTGACGGCGGGGCTACGTTCGCCGGTGCGGCTTGAACCTGCGCCTCCACGCCTCTGAGGCTCCCACCGCCGTGGTGACGGCGGGGCTACGCCCACTGGTGCGGCTTGGAATTAGTTTTTGATGTCGCCGAGGCCCCACCGCCGTGGTGACGGCGGGGCTTGGCCTGAAGCGGGAGTCGCTCGATCGCGGCGTAGCCCCG
>CAYLSV010000081.1:0-16143 GCA_964386435.1 uncultured Tepidisphaerales bacterium | reverse complement strand
ACGCCGAGGCGCGGGTGGCCCGGCTGGGGGCGAAGTATGTCGTGGCCGATTGGCGGACGCCGGCCAACTCGTTCGTGACAGCCGACGCCGAGCAGGAGCGGCCGGGCGTGCGGACGATGCGGGCCGATCTGCCCGGCTCGCACATCCACGGCTTGCACTACCGCACCCACGAGCCCGCCGCTTGCGAGTTGCCCGGCTATCGCCGGCTGACGCTTCAGACTTACCGCATAATCCGCGGCGAGGAGGTGAACGAGTGGCACCAAACGGTCCACGAGCGGATCGGCTGAGGCCGGATGGTTGGTGCGACAGTTGAAAAGTCACCGACCGGCCGCGGCTAAAGTTGGGGGTGACCGCTCCCGCCGCCCCGACGCCGATGCGCCGCCCCGAGCACGTCGTGAGCCAGAAGGCCCAGACGTTCGGGATGCTCATCTTCCTGTTCACGCTGGCGATTTTGTTCGCCGCGACCATGCTGGTGTACGTGCTGCTGCGGTTCGTGCTCGGGCAGAACCTCCCGGAGATGGGCTACTTCCGGGCGGAGATGAGCGACTGGAAATTGTTCCTCTCGACCGGCCTGGTGCTGGCGGCGAGCTTCACGATCCACATGGCCGTCAAGGCGATCGCCCGCGAGCGGCGGGGGCCGTTCCTGAAGTGGCTGTTCGCGACGGATCTGCTCGCCCTGGGCTTCGTCGCCGTGCAGGTGCCGGCGATGATGGCGCTGCTCTACCTGCACGAACCCGCCCAAATCGGCACCGGCGTCGGCCCGGCGGCCGAGCGGTTCTACGGCCTGATCGTCGTGCTCATCGCCCTGCACGCGCTGCACGTGTTGGGCGGCATCGTCTACCTCGCCCTGGTCAGCAAAAAAGCCAGCGACGGCGGCTACGACCACGAAAACCACACCGGCGTCCGCCACGCCGCGATGTACTGGCACTTCCTCGACGTCGTCTGGATCCTGATGTTCGCCACCCTGCTGATCGCCGGGTGAGGCGGGTACCATGATCGCCATGATTTGCGTGATCCTCGTCATCTTGTCGCTCGTCTCGCCCGCGACTCGGTCGGGGCCGACGCTGGAGGAGTTGAACTCGCAGATCCGGCCGTTCCTCGTTGAGCCGGTGCCGACGGCAGCGGAGCGGGCCCGCGTCCGACCGGTGTTGGTGCGGTTCCTGCAGCGGCCGGAGGTTACCGCAGCCCTCGACCGGCGGGGACGGGCGGCCTCCCGGCCTGCCACGCAACCGGCGTTGCCCGACGATCCGGAAGCCTGGGCGGAAGCATTCCTCGACAACGTGCCCCGGCTGTCCTCGCCTCAACAACCGCTTATCACCTTGGACGACGGCATCGAGGTACTGCGGGACTGGAACGTCGGAATGCCTGGCTTAACTGCCGCCGGCATCGAGCTGTACAAGCGCGGTGAGCTCGACGCCGAAGAGCAAGAGCTGGTGAGGCGGTTCGTCGAAGAGTCCGTCGCGGTGCTTGCCCGAGCAGTGATGCCGGACGCGGGCGAGCGTCGTTGAGGCCCCCACCGCCGTGGTGACGGCGGGGCTTCGCCTGCACCAAGCGACTTTCGGATCAAGCGAAGCCCCGCCGTCACCACGGCGGTGGGGGCCTCAGCAAGGTTGATGCGTGGTGCAAGGTGTGATCTGGCCGACTCGTGTGGGGTCGCCGTTGCGGTGGGAAAGCGTCGCACTTTGACGTTCTGAACAACGACGTTGCGGGATGACGGGGCGAGCTGCGCTACCTTCTCAGCGGCCACGCCGCCCGTTCCTCGGCGAGCCATTTTTGCCGCCACTCGGGTTGGTCCTCGTCCGGCACCACCGCCCACAAGCCGCGTGCGCGGCGGCGGGCGGCGGTTTCGGCGGCTTCGTAGTCGCGCTCGAAGGTGTGGGCGATCGGGCGGTACGCCCAGCCGTGGCCCTCGGCGATGAGTTGGCGGTTGACGTCGCCGGCGTCGGTGTGCAGGTAGGCCAGCAGCCGGCCGTACTTGTCGCGGGGCCGGCCCTCGCCGAGCTTGAGCAAAACGCGGCCGCCCGAGAGCTTCTCCCGCAGGGCGTCGGTCGCTTCATCGAACCACGCCTTGCCGCGTTCGGGCGTGTCGACGCCGATCAGGCGGACGCGGGTCTCGTCGGCCAACACGATCGTATCGCCGTCGATCACGCGGGCCACGCGGTGCCATTGCCCGTCGTAGGTGTCGAGCGGGTCGGTGTGGAACCAGTTGGCGACCAGCGACACGAGCATCGCCACGACCACCGCCCCGGCGACGATCCAGCGGGCGGTCCGCCGCCGGCGTCGGTGTGCCGCCGCCCGCCGATAGGCCGCCCGCCGGTTGTCGCGTCGCCTGGCCACCGGCCCATGCTACACGGCGGCGTGACCCGACGGCATACTGTGGCGGCGACATGAGCAGCGGCGACGGCGAGAATCACGAGACCAGCGAACAGGCCATCCCCTTCGGCGAGATCGAGCAGCGGTGGCAACAAGCTTGGCGCGCAGAACACGCCCACCGCGTCGACCTCGCCGCGGCCAAGAGGCCTTACTACACCCACGCGATGTTCCCGTACCCCAGCGGCGACAAGCTGCACGTCGGGCACGTCTACAACTACGCCCCGGCCGACACCTACGCCCGGTTCAAGCGGATGACCGGCTACGACGTCTTCTCGCCCATGGGCTTCGACGCCTTCGGCTTGCCGGCGGAGAACCACGCGATCAAGACCGGCGTCCACCCCAGCGAACAAATCCGCGAGAACATCAAGACCATGGTCGACCAGCTCGGCCGGCTGGGCTGCATGTACGACTGGGACAAGGCCCTGACCACCAGCGACCCGGCGTTCTACCACTGGTCGCAGTGGATCTTCCTCGTCATGCACCGCCGCGGGCTGGCGTACCGCCGTGCGTCGCTGCTCAACTACTGCCCGAGCTGCCAGACGGTGTTGGCGAACGAGCAGGTCAACGGCGGGCGGTGCGAGCGGTGCGAGTCGCAGGTCGTGCTCGAGGAGCGGATGCAGTGGTCGCTGAAGATTACCGACTACGCCAAGCGGCTGATCGACAACCTCGATTCCATCGACTGGCCCGAGGACAGCAAGAAGAAGCAGCGGGCCTGGATCGGCCACAGCGTGGGCGTCAACTTCCGGCAGAAGGTCAAGGACCTCGGCATGGCCTTTGAGGTCTACGACTCGATCCCGCAAACGTACCTCGCTCAGACGTACACGGTGATCGCCCCCGACCGGCCGGAGGTGTTCGAGCTGGTGAAGGGCACCGAACACGAGGAACCCGTGATGGCGTTCTGCCGCGACGTGCTCGACCGCAAGGCCAAGGACCCGCACGTCCACGACAAGGCCATCGAGGGCATTTTCACCGGCCGGTACGTCGACGACCCGTTCGGCACCGGCGACTTCCCGATCTGGGTCGCCAGCTACGCCAAGGGCGACTACGGCACCGGCTGGGTCAACTGCTCGGCCCACGACGAGCGCGACTTTCGCTTCGCCAAAAAGTACGGCATCCCCCTGAAAACCGCCATGCTGCCGCCAAGAAATCCCGAACGGGCCGAGCGGGTGGCGCATTTGGAGGAGTTTTACGGGGCCGACAAGGACAAGAGCGGCAACTACCGCAACCCCGACGGCATCATTCAGGAACCAATCGAGCTGCGCGGTCGGCGGTGGGACGAGGTGCGGGGCGATGTGATCCAGTACATCGAGGCCAAGGGCTACGGCCGCCAGAGCGAGCAGTACCGGCTGCGCGATTGGGGCATCAGCCGCCAACGCTACTGGGGCACGCCGATCCCGATCGTCTACGACCCCGACGGCCAGCCGCACCCGGTGCCCGAGGAGCATTTGCCGTGGGAGCTGCCGACCGACGTGCAGGACTTCAAGCCCACCGGCGAGGCCCCGCTGGCGAAGTCGAAGGAGCTGATCGAGCGGACCGAGAGAATCTTCGGCCAAGGCTGGCGACCGGAGACCGACACGATGGACACGTTCGTCGACAGCAGCTTCTACTCGTTCCGCTACCTGGCCGAAGGCGACGCCACCCAGTTCGTGCCGCCGGCGATCGAGAAGAAGTGGATGCCCGTCGCCACCTACGTCGGCGGGGCCGAGCACGCGACGAAGCATTTGATCTACGCCCGGTTCGTGACGATGGTGCTGCACGACGCCGGGTACGTCTCGGTCGAGGAGCCGTACCACCGCGTGCGGCACCAGGGCTTGGTGCAGGGCGAGAAGGAGTTCCACGCCTTCCACGAGCCGGGCGACCCGACCGCCCTCATCAGCGTCGAGCACGTCACCGACATCGCCGACCCGCGCAACCTCGAGGACGAGCAGCTCGAAAAGTACGGCAAACTCCCCGACGACGTGGCCATGGTCGGCCTCAAGCGTGACGGCAACGGCGTCGTCTTCGGCCGGCGGGTCGACAAGGCGGAGGTCGACGACACGAGCAAGCTGCCCGTGCTGCGGGAGCGGCCGGAGGTGGTGCTCGACGCCCGCAGCTTCAAGATGAGCAAGAGCCGCGGCAACGCCGTGAGCCCCGACCCGGTGATGAGCGAGTGGGGCGTGGACACGTTCCGCATGCTCCTGATGGGCCTGGGGCCGTACGAGCAGTCGGTGGAGCTGAAGCTGGCGAACATCAAGGGTGCCAGCCGGTTCCTCAAGCGGGCCTGGCGCTACTTCGGCGACGAGGCCAACACCTCGGCCGCCAAGGACGACCCGAAAATCGAGCGTGCCCTGCACAAGGCGATCAACGGCCTGAGCGGCGACCTCGCCGACTTCAAGTTCAACACGGCCGTCAGCAAGATGATGGAGCTGCTCAACGCCATCGAACCGCAGCCCGTCACCCGCCAGACTGCCAAGCAGTTCGTCCAGCTCCTCGCCCCCCTCGCCCCGCACATGGCCGAGGAGTTTTGGCGGCGAAAGCTCGGGGAAGAGGCCACCGTCTTCGACAGCGGCTGGCCCGAGTTCGACGAATCGAAGCTCGTCGAGGACACCGTCACGATCCCTGTCCAGATCGACAAGCGCATCCGCGGCAAGATCATTGTCGCCCGCGACGCCCCAGAGGCCGACGTCCTCGCCGCCGCCCGCGCCGAGGTCGCCGGGTTCCTCGACAAGCTGACGGTCACCAACGAGCGGCTGGTCCCCAACCGCATCGTCACCTTCACCACCGCCCAAGCCGCCAAAGCCAAAAAAGACGCGAAGGCCGCCGGGTAGCAAACGCCCCACCCCGGACCTCCGCCGCGTAGCGGCGGGGCTACGCCCGCGATCCGAGCAAATGGGAGATCGGGCGCAGCCCCGCCGCCACGCGGCGGAGGTCCGGCATGGACGTCGAGAACCCCAAACCCGCTCCCGCTCGCGAAGCCCCACCTCCACGAGCTGGAGGCGGCCTCAGCGACGCACGCAAAGGCGACGGTCGCGCGAAGCGGGCGCACGAGGAACCCCCACCGCCGTGGTGACGGCGGGGCTACACACGCGGTCCGACCGCTTTCCACCGCAGGATCAACCCTCGCCACGCGGCGGAGGTCCGGCATGGCGTATCGGAACAACCAGAGCCCCCCGGTCGGTGAAGCCCCACCTCCACGAGGTGGAGGCGGCCTCAGCGACGCGCACAAAGGCGACGGTCGAATCAAGCGAGAGCACAAGAAACCCCCACCGCCGCGTAGCGGCGGGGCTACGCACGCAGTCCAACCGCGTTCTATTGCAGGATTAACCCCCGCCGCTACGCGGCGGAGGTCCGGCGTGGACATCGAAGAGCCCAAACCCGCTCCCGCTCGTGAAGCCCCACCTCCACGAGGTGGAGGCGGTTTCAGCGACGCACGCAAAGGCGACGGTCAAATGAAGCGAGAGCACAAGAAACCCCCACCGCCGCGTAGAGCCGGGGCTGCGCCAGATCTCCGAATTGCTCGAACGGCGGGATCAGCCCCGCCGCCACGCGGCGGAGGTCCGGCGTGGACATCTAAGAGCCCGAACTCGCTCCCGCTCGTGAAGCCTCACCTCCACGAGGTGGAGGCGGTTTAAGCGACTCACGCAGAAGCAACGGCCGATTGAGGTGAAAGCACAAGAAACTCCGCGGCCGTGGTGGCGGCGGGGCGACCCTTGAACCTTACAAGTGTCGGCCGACGCTGACGCGGTAGGCGGAGAGGGCGGGCAGCAGGCCGGCGAGGGCGGCGAGGGCGATGACGCCGGCGGCGAAGGCGAACTCGGTCCACGAGACGGCCCACCAGTCGAAGCCGCGGCCCAGGCGTTGTTGGGCGAGGGTGCTCATGAGCCAGGCGAGGGCCTTGCCGCCGAGCCAGCCGAGGACCACGCCGGCGACGCCGATCAGGGCGGCCTCGAGTGTGAGCAGCGTCATGATCTTGGACCGCGTGGCGCCCAAAGCCCGCAGCACGGCGATCTCGCCGCGGCGGGCGATCACGCTGTTGTAGATGCCCACCAGCACGCCCACCGCCGCCACCGCGACCACCAGCACCGCGACGCCGAACAGCACCCACCCCGGCCCGGCCAAGACGCCGTCGAACAGTTGCCGCATCTCCCGCCCCGGCACCGCGGCGGCGGCCCGCTCGGAGTTGTTCACCCGCCACTGCAGCTGCGCCGCCGCCGCCCCGTCGGCCGCGTCGACGAGCACCGCCCCGACCCGCCAGGCCTCCTCCGGCACGTCGAGGTGGATCATGTCGCCGTGCATGTGGTAAAACTCGCTCTCGCCGCTGCAGACGTGCCCCGGCTCGCCGTGGGCCGGGTTGTCGTGCGCGGCATGATCGTGACCATCATGGTCGTGACCGGCGTGGTCATCGTCGTGGTCAAGCCCGGCGCGGGCGGCGGTCTGCTCGATCATGCCCGCGGCGTGCTCGCCCAGGGCGAAGCTGCTCGTGAGCGAGATGACGATTTGCCCGTCGAGGGCCGTCTGGGTCGGGGCCATGATGCCGACGACGGTCCACTCCTCGCCGTGGGCGTGGGCGTGCGGGTCGTCCTCGCTGCCGTGGATCAGGCTGAACTTGTCGCCGACCTTGAGCCCCGACGGCCCGACGGCCCGGCTGCCGACCACGGCCTCGAACTTCTTGGCGTGGAACGGCCGGCCCTCGGCCAGCGTCACCGGGCCGTCGGCGGTGAAGTGGAACTGCTTGTCCTCCGGCAACTCCTCGCCGGCGTCGCTCAACCCGAACAACCCCGGCGTCGTCGAGACCACCGGCAGCCCGGCGTATGTGTCGCCGCTGGCCATCGGCAACGCGGCCCGCGTCAGTGCCTGCCACTCGCCGCTCGTGGCCTCCTCGTAAACGTCCCACGAGATCGTCCCGGTGGGCGGCCCGATGCCGTAGCTGTTGTGCAGCACCAGCCCCAGCGACCCGGTCCGCGGCCCGACGACGAGGTCGTACCCGAACGCCTGCTGCCCGACCAAGCTCTCGCCCTCCCGCTGCACCACCAGCACGCCCAGCGCCAGCGCCGCCCCCAGCGCCACGGCCACGGCGGTCAGCACGGTCGAGAGCCACCGCTGCCGCATCTGCTTGAGGACGAGGGTGACGAGGTTCATGCCGACAGGATAGTCGCCACAAATCAACGAACGTCAACACGCGGCTCTACGTCTGCGTCGTCGGGTGTGGCGGCGCGGTTGAGGGTGGCCAGATCCTCCACCCGCGGCAGCTCGGCGGCGAGGGCGTGGTCGTGGGTGACGATCAGCAACCCGGCGTCGGTTTCGGTGCAAAGGTCGCGGATGAGTTTCAGCACCTGGCGGGCCGTGGGCGGGTCGAGGGCGCCGGTCGGTTCGTCGGCGAGGACGATTTTCGGCCGGTTGGCCAAGGCGCGGGCGACGGCGACGCGCTGCCGCTGGCCCACCGACAGCTCCTCGGGCTTGTGCCCGCGGCGGTCGCTCAAACCCACGCGGTCGAGGAGGTGGTCAACCCAATCGGGCTCGGGCTTGCGGCCGGCGAAGCTCAGGCCCAGCAGCACGTTCTCGCGGGCGGTGAACGCCGGCAGCAAGTGGTGCGTCTGGAACACCACGCCCACGTGCTCGGCCCGGTGGCGGTCGCGGGCGGCTTCGCTGAGCGTCGCGACGTCGGTGCCGGCGACCTCCACGACGCCGGCGTCGGCGGGCGTGATGCCGGCGATGACGTGCAACAGCGTCGTCTTCCCCCGGCCGCTAACGCCCAGCAGGGCCGCCTGCTCGCCGGCGGCGAGTTCGTAACTCGGCACGTCCAGCACGTCGGCCGGGGCGGCGTAACCCTTCGTCACGTTCTCGAGGCGGATGAGCGACATATCGAACCCAAGGTAGCAAACCGGTCAAGCCGGCACGGCCGCGACTATTTTCACCGCCATGCCCGCCGACCCTGATTCGCTGCACTTCGGGGGCACGTTCAGCCCGATCCACCACGGCCACCTGATCTGCGCGCGGGCGGCGGCGGAGGCGTTGGGGTTTCGCCGGGTCGTCCTGCTGCCCACCGCCACGCCGCCGCACCGGGGGGACGACGAAAATTTATTGCCGGCCGAATTGCGGCTGCGGCTGGCCCGGTTGGCGGTGGAAGGAGACGATTTCTTCCACGTCGATGACATCGAGCACACGCTGCCGCCGCCAAATTATACGCTGCGGACGGTCGAGGCCCTCGGCGGTCGGCCGGCTTGGCTGATCGGGGCCGATTGGTTGCCGGGGATGCCGACGTGGCACCGTGCCGAGGAGCTGCGGGAGCGGGTGCGGTTCGTGACCATGCGGCGACCGGGGCACGCGATCGATTGGCAGGCGCTGCCGGCGGCGTGGCGGGCGTTGGAAGCTGACGCCGTCGAGACGCCGCGGGTGGAGATCAGCGCGACGATGATCCGCGACCGGCTGCGGCGGGGGCAGAGCGTGCGCTACCTGACGCCCGACGCCGTGGCAACGGAGCTTTCGGGCAGCGGCGTGTTCAGCAGGGCGTCGAAGTCGGGGTGATCGCCGGCATGCTCAAAATCGTGCCGCCGCACCACCCGCCCGTTTGGCGTCAGCAGGAACACGCCGGGCATGGTCCACGGGTCGCCCACGGGCTTGCCGATGGTGTGGCCCTGGACGGTGGCCTTCATGCCGCACAGCCAGACGCGGGGGCCGAACATCTGGGCGATGCTGCCCCGTTCGAGGCCGAAGGCGTTGTACAAGCGTTTGCCGGGGTCGTCGATGGCGACGGCCTCGGGCCAGCGCTTGCCGAAGAAGTTGCCGCCGGTGGCATCGTCGCCCTGGTGGACCAGGACGATCTGCCGGTCCATTGGCTCAAGGTCGCGCAAATCGCTGACCATCTGCCGGCAGAAGACGCAGCCGTAGTGCCGCAAAAAGACCATCAACGTCGCCTCGGCCTGGCGGAGCTGCCCCCGCAAGGTCGACGCGGCAAGGTTGCGGCCCACGATCGGGGCATCCAAGATCGGTTCCGGAACAAACTCCACGCGGCGATGATAGTCGGTGCGGCGACACCAATGCGTCTCAATCGGCGGCGTCGGGCTCCTCCTGCAAACGGTAGCCGACGCCGCGGACGGTGTGGACGAGCCAGCTCGCCTTGCCGAGCTTTTTGCGGATGGCGGTCACGTGGACGTCGATGGCCCGGTCGGTGACGAACACGTCGGTGCCCATTGCCTTGTCCATGAGTTGGTCCCGCGACAGCACCCGGCCCTTGCCCTCGACCAGGGCGGTGAGCAGGCGGAACTCGGTGAGTGTGAGCTTAACGAGCTTGCCGTTGAGGCTCACCTCGTGCCGGCCGCGGTCGATGGACAACGGCCCGGCCCGCAGCTCGCCGGCGGGGGCCGACTCGGGCGTCTCTCGGCGACGCAGCACGCTCTGGATGCGGGCCAGCAGCACCTTCATGCTGTACGGCTTGGTCACGTAATCGTCGGCCCCCAGCGTGAGGCCGACGACGATGTCGGTTTCCTCGCTCTTGGCCGTGAGCATGATGATTGGCACGTCGCTCGTCGCCGCGTCGGCCTTGAGGCGGCGGGCGACCTCCTGGCCGTTGATCTGCGGGAGCATCAGGTCCAGCAGAATCAGATCCGGCTTTTCCTTGCGGGCGAGTTCGAGGCCCGATCGGCCGTCGCGGGCGGTCAGGGTTTGGTAGCCGTGGCGGCGGAGGTTGTGCGTGACGAGCTCGACCAAGTCGGCCTCGTCGTCCACGATCAACACGGTCTTGGCGTCGGCGGCGGGGGGGGTCATGGGCGGTGGGGGAGCGGCCCCTTTGCCCCCATTGTGCCCGAAGCGGCCGCCGTGTCAGCCTGCGGGGCAAATCTTCACGCGAATCTAACGTGATCGGCGGGCGTAAGCTGCGGCGTGGCGACGCCGGTGAAGCTCGATCTGAAGCGGACCCAGCGGCTGCGCGTCGAGTGGGACGACGGCCGCGAGGACGTCCTGCCGCTGCCGAGGCTGCGGGCCGGCTGCCCGTGCGCCAGCTGCCGCGAGCAGCGGGGCGAGAAGCACGTGGCCATCCAGACCCGACCGGCGCGGGGCAAGCGGCTCGCGGTCCTCGCCGCCGCCCCGGACGACGCGGCCCTGCATGTCGAAAAAGTTGAAAAGGTCGGCAACTACGCCCTGCGCTTTCACTGGTCCGACGGCCACTCCACGGGCATCTACTCCTGGCGGCATCTGCGTGAGTTGGGCGACGCGACGCACCGATAAACCCGACCTGCGGCACGTGGTGCCGCGGCTATCGGAGCATGACCACACGGTTTGGTTGCTTTAGCCGCAGCACCACGTGCTGCAGGTCCGGCCGATTACTCCGCCGCCTTGACTTCCTTGTCCGCCGCGACTTGTCGGCGTCTGCGGAGCTCGGCGTCGATGAACATGTCCAGCTCGCCGCGGTCGAGCACGCTCTCGACGTTGCCGGTCTCGACGCCGGTGCGGACGTCCTTCACCCGGCGGTCGTCCAGCACGTAGTTGCGGATCTGGTTGCCCCAGGCGATGGCCCCCTTGTCGCCGTACAGCTTCTGCAGCTCCTCGTCCCGCTCGGCCTGCTTGATGAGCTCGAGCCGGCCTTTGAGCAGGCTCATCGCCAGCTTGCGGTTTTGCTGCTGGCTTTTGTGGACGCTGGCCAGCACCTGGATGCCGCTGGGTTTGTGCGTCATCCGCACGGCGGTGGCGACCTTGTTCACGTTCTGCCCGCCGGGGCCGCTGGACCGGGCGAAGGCCTCGACGTCTAGCTCGCTGTCGGGGATCTCGATCTCGCTGTCGTCTTCCTCGAACTCGGGGATCACGTCGACCGACGCGAACGAGGTCTGCCGCTTGCCCTGGGCGTTGAACGGCGACGGCCGGACCAGCCGGTGCACGCCGCTCTCGGCCTTGAGGTAGCCGAAGGCGTACTCGCCCTGCACGAGCAGGTTTACGCTCTTGAGCCCGGCCTGCTCGCCGTCGCTGCGTTCCACTTCCTCGACCTTCCAGCCGCGGTTCTCGAAGAAGTAGAGGTACATGCGCAGCAGCATCTCGACGAAGTCCTGCGACTCCACCCCGCCGGCCCCGGCCTGGATGCTGAGGAAGGCGTTGCGCGGGTCGTTCTTGTCAGAGAGCAGCGCCTGCAGCTCCACGGCGTCGCCCCGCTTCATCAGCGCCGACAGCATGGTGATCGCCTCGCCGCGGGCGTCGGTGTCGTCGGCCTCGTCGGCGAGCTCGACCATCGCCCGCACGTCGCCCAGCCCGTCCACCATCTCCTGCACCGGCTCGGTGGCGGCCTTGACCCGCTTCATCTGGGCGACGGTCTTCTGGGCCGCGTCCGGGTCGTCCCAGAAGTCCGGGGCGTTCATCCGCTTCTCGAACTCGGCGAGTTCCGCCTGTTTCTGCGGCCAGTTAAAGAGAGTCACGGATCGTCAAAATCCGCGCCTCCAGGTCCTGCAAGGACGTGCTCAAGTTCTCGGCGGTCACCTCGGCCATGGGCGGACACCCTAGGCGAGCCGCCGCCGGCGGGTTATCATGGGCGACCATGCCCGCCACCCTCACACCCGCCGCCGAGGCGCAAAGGTTCCACAGCGGCCGCGAGTGGCTCGACGCCCTGGGCGGCATCCCAATGGACCGCGTCGTCTGGGACCCGTGGCCCGGCACGGCCACCGAGGCCGATTTGCTCGAGTTCGTCGACTGTGAGCCCAAGCGACTCGTGGAACTGATCGACGGCACTCTGGTGGAGAAACCGATGGGATTACCCGAGAGTTCAATCGCCAGCACGCTCATCATCGACCTTGGTATCTGGTCTCGCCAGAACGCCGACCCGATTGTGGTCACCGGCGGCGACGGCACGCTGCGGATGGGCGGCTACAACCGTATCCGCCTGCCCGACGTCAGCGTGTTTCTCAAGAACCGACTACTGGGCGGGCGGCTGCCGCCGGGGCAGGTGCCGGAGTTGGCGCCCGACATCGCCGTCGAGGTGCTCAGCCCGTCGAACACGCCCGGCGAGATGCGGCAGAAGATGGCCGAATACTTCGCCAACGGCACCCGCCTCGTCTGGCTGATCGATCCGCGATCCCGCACGATTGCCGTTCATACCGCGGCCGACGAGCCGGACGCGGTGCTTGGCGAGGCCGACAAACTCACCGCCGCCGACGTGCTGCCTGCATTTGAGGTGGCGGTGGCCACGCTGTTCCGCGAGTTGCCCGAGGCTTGAAATCTGAAGGAGGTCACCTCGACCACGACCACACCGGCGGCGGAACCAGCCGGCGGGGGCTGACGGGCTTCTCGATGTCGGCCAGCGGCAAGTTAGCGGGGCCGGCGGGGGAGAGGCGGTCGAAGCCGTCGCCGCCGAGGGCGAGGCTGGTCGCCGTGCCGCTGTAGAGATGGTCGTCGCCGTCGCCGCCGATAAGGGTTTCGCCGCCGGTCGTGCCGCCGGAGACGAGGTCGTCGCCCGCGCCGCCGTCGAGCGAGTCGCCCGCCAGGCCGCCGCCGAGCGTGTCGTCGCCCGCCCCGCCGAAGATGGTTGCTGGCAGATCGCGGCGGCCAATGGTGACGAGATCATTGCCGCCCTTGGCGTCGATCCGCACGGCCCGGACCTGCTACAACCCGTAGCTGGTACGGAACCGCACGATCGGCCCGTCGTCGTCCACCGCCTCCGGCGGCCGGGTCGCGACGCCCCGCGTCCCGAGGGTGTCGAACGTGACGATCGATCCAATTGGCGCACCGACAAAACGTTGCGCCCGCGGCTCAACGCTCACCTGCAACCGGCCCGGCTCGGCGTCGTTCTCGAACAGCGTGATCCGCTCGGGGTCGTCGGTGCCGGTGATGACCAGCGTGCCCTGATCGTCCAGCGTCGCCGTGATCGGCGTGCGGTACTCGGGCGCGTCCGGCTCACGGAAGCCCGGCGTCGAGAACGCCTCGCCCAAAGGCAACTCGGCCACGACGTCGCCGGTGTGGCCGTCGCGGATGGTCAAGGTCCCCGCAGCATCTGCGGGCATCGGCAGGTCGTAGAGCCGGGTCTTCGTGTTCCTGAACCCCGGCGGCCGGATGCGGTACTCTGCCGACACCGGCCGATAGGTTTCAGTCTCGCCGTCGAGGCGCAGCCAATCGTCTTCATACATGGGCCGCCCGAAGCCCTCGACCGCGATCTCGTACCCGCCCTCGACCTCCATCAGCGGGCCGAAGTGGCTGGCCCAGTCCTTGTCGCCCGCGTCATCCGGCTCGACATCTTCATAACGGATTAGCACGCGGTTGTCATCCGGCTCGACGCGGGCTCCGTCGAACAACTTCTCGAACGCGACGCGGTTGTCGCTAATCAACTGCTCCTCCCAAAGCGCCCAATTCGCCGGGTAGTAGACCGGGTTCAAAGTCGGAAATCGGCCAAACGTCGCCCGACCGATCAACTCGCCGGTCCAGCCATTAAAAACGGCGACGCTAAGGTTGTGCAACGGGATCGAATCGACCGGCACCGTGATCTCGGTCGCCTACAGCGGACGAGCGCCTTCAGCATTAACGCGCTGCCCGGCGTAAAGATTGATTGCCACGCCCAATGGCGTCGTCTGGCTCACCTTGGTCAGCAAGCCGCCCGAACCGCCTCTGAACCCGCCGCCGTTGCCGTGCAACGCGCCTTCCGGTGCGAGAACTTGGAGCGTGATGTTGTTCAGGCCGGCGTCGGCCTTGATGCCGGCGACCAGCGGCTTGCTCCGCTCGACCGCCTTGATCGGGTTCCGTAAGCCGAGCTTGACGCCCTCAGCCACCAGCAGATCGGATAAGTAGGTTCCGGCCGCAAGGCGGTCGTCGCCCGGGCCGCCGATGATCGTCCCCGGATTACCGATCGCTGATAGGCCCAGCGTGTCGTCGCCCGCGCCGCCGAGCAGGGTGTCGCCGCCGTTGCGGTAGACGTGTTGGAACCAACTGATCTCCTGGCGATACGCATACACGCCGCCGTGCAAATAATCGTTGCCCGCCCCGCCGTCGAGCGAGTCGGACGACGCACCGCCGCCGAGGGTGTCATCGCCTGCGCCGCCCAGCAGCGTGGCCGGGATGAACTTCGGCCCCAGCGTCACCGAGTCGTTCCCGCCGCCGGCGTCAACGTGGAACGCCCGGACCTCGCCCGGCTCATATATCTGCTGCGCCGTCACGCCCTCACCCGTGTCCAGCGCCCAATTGGACCGCCAGAACACCCGCTCGTCGATCACCGTCAGCCGCAGCCGCCCGCCGCCCATCGACTCGAGCGCGATCATCTCGGCTTGGTCGGTGCCCACGACCCGCAGCACGCCCTCGTCGTCAAGCAGCACCTCCGGCAGGGTGGCGGCCAGCAGGCGGCGGGGTTCGAGCGGTTCGGAGAGTGGGCGGCGGGTCGGGTCGGTCATTCATTTCCCCGTTTCAAGGTTCGTCGTCAGTTTGCCGGATCGGGCGGCGGTTGTCCATTGGCAGGACGGCGGCCGGGCGGCGGATGTTCCATCGGTTGTCGGCGGCGATCGGGTAGAATCGTGGCATGTCCGCCACGCTGACGCCCGCCGCCGAGGCTTGCCGATTCCTCAACGCCCAGGAGTGGCTCGACGCCCTGGGCGGCGTGCCGCTGGAGCGGATCGTCTGGGACCCGTGGCCGGGCACGGCAACGGAGGCGGACCTCTTGGAGTTCGTCGAGCGCGAGCCCAAGCGGCTGGTGGAGCTGGTGGACGGAACCCTCGTGGAGAAGCCTGTGAGCGTGCACGAAGCAAATGTGGCGTCCGTGTTGAACGGCGAGTTGTACCTTTGGGGCCGGACGAACGGCGACCCGATCGTGACGAGCGGGGCCGACAGCACGCTGCGGATGGCGAGCGTGAACCGGCTGCGGATGCCGGACCTCAGCGTGTTCTTTCGCACCCGCCTGCCGGGCGGCCGACTGCCGCGGCGGGGCGTGCCGGAGCTTTCGCCGGACATCGCCGTGGAGGTGCTCAGCCCGTCGAACACGCCGGCAGAGATGCGGCAGAAAATGAGCGAGTACTTCGCCAATGGCACCCGCCTCGCTTGGCTCATCGACCCACGCACCCGCACCGTGGCCGTCCACACCGCCGCCGACGAGGCCGACGAGGTGCTGGGGGAGGATGCCACCCTCGCCGCCGCCAACGTGCTGCCGGACTTCGCCGTGCCGGTGGCCACGCTGTTCCGCGATTTGCCGGACGAGGTGGAGTAGCGGCTAATCCATCAGCACCGGCACGCTCACGCCCCGCGGCGTGGGCGTCGGCTGCGGGCCGGGCGGCGGGGCGACCGAGTCGATCACGCGGATCATCGCGATCTCGTCGCACGCGTCCCGCTTGGGGCACCGCACGCAGTCCTTCCACACCTTCAGCGGCAACGTGTCCATCGGCACCACCTCGAAGCCGAACTTGGCGAAGAACGCCTCTTCATAGGTCAGGCTCATCACCCGCCGCACGCCCAGCCGCTCGGCCTCGGCGAGCGACCACTCGGTCAATCGCCGGCCCAGCCCCCGGCCCTGCGCGCCCGCCGCGACCGCCAAACTCCGCACCTCGGCCAAATCACGCCAAAGCACCGCCAACGCCACGCAGCCCACCACCTCGCCCCCGTCCTCGGCGACGGCAAAGTCCCGCACCTGCTCGTACAACTGCGGCCAACTCTTGAAAAGCATCCGCCCCCGCTCGGCGTGGTCGTTGACGATCGCGTGGATCGCCGGCACATCGGCAAGCGTTGCAGGACGGACAGACATCGGCTCGCGGCAACTATAGAATGGACGACACATTGGGATCGCGGGCGTCGCTGAACCCCCCACCGCCTCGTAGAGGCGGGGCTACGCACAGACTCCAACTCGCT
>CAYLSV010000080.1:3436-16176 GCA_964386435.1 uncultured Tepidisphaerales bacterium | reverse complement strand
CGGGGCGACGTCACCCTCTCGTGAAGCCCCGCCTCTACGAGGCGGAGGCGGCCTCAGCGATGTGGAGCCGGGGGCTACGCTCGCCCGTGCCCGACACCGTCACCTATCGCACCGACTTGCAAGGCGTCGACTGGCCCGCGCTCAAGGCCGCCCTCGCCGCCGACGACTTCGACAACGGCCGGTCGCCGACGCAGTTGCGGGCGTCGTTCGAAAACAGCCACGCCGTGGCCCTCGCGATCGCTGGCGGCGAGATCGTCGGCACCGCCCGTGCCCTGTCCGATGGCGTGTGCAACGCCTACATCGTCGACGTCTGGACCCGCACCGAGCACCGCCGCCAGGGCGTGGCAACGCGGATGATGACGCGGCTGCTCGAGCGTCTCGACGGCCAGCACGTCTACCTGCAAGTCGACCCCGGCCCCGAGGCGACGCTCTACGAAAAGCTCGGCTTCGCCAGGCAGCCCGACGGCATGAGCCGCGTCGTCCGCCGGTGGCTGGGCGGCAGCTAGACTCGCTTGCCGGCGATGATCGAGACGCACACCGAGCAATCCCTCGCCGCCGCCCGGCGGTTGCGGTCGAGCGGGGAGCGGCGCCGCGCGAACTGGCTGAACCGGCTCGTCTTCGGCGGCGGGTTCGCCGTGTTCTTCATCCTCGGTATCGCGTTCGTCGGGCCGATCGATTCGCTGGCGGCGTTGCCGGACGGCTCGACGTGCCTCGTGGTCGGGCTGGCGCTGCTGGCGTTGCCGATCCTCGCCGTGTGGCTTCGGCAGCGGCGGCTGCTGCGGACGATGCGCATGCTCGACCTCGCCCGCGCCCAAAGCTGCCCCGAGTGCGGCTACCAGCTCCGCCGCATCGAGCCCGACCAGTGCCCCGAGTGCGGCGTGAAAATCATCCTTGCCGACCTTGATGCCCGCCCGGTGCAGGCCCGCCCGGCCTCGCCCGACAAGTCGCTGCCGGATACGTCTGCCTAATAAATCCTTGGATCTTGACGCGTGTGTTCGCATCATCATCTGTCTCATTTCGGGCGAGCAAAGTTGTACCACCGCACTGACGGTGGAGCCGTCCGTTCGGTGCGGCGGTCGTTGCGACGGGTGACTGCCATGTAATCTCGAGCCGCCTCGACATGATCAAGTTGGTGTTGCATCAGCAGCCGCGGCATGTTTTGCAGTGCTGCGTAAAGATCACTGGTGTGTTGGTTGACTTTTGCGAGTCCAAGTGCCCTCACCGCCTCAACGCGCTGCATTGGCTCGTCGGCGAAGCCGGCTTCTCCCACAGTCGCGACGATCCGTTGCAGAACCAAAGCCGCTTCGGTGGCTCCGATGGCCTCGAGCGCCTCTAGGTCATCGTTGATCTGAGTGCGTGTTCGCTCGAAGTAGTACCGTCCGATGTCCACCGACCGAGCATCGAGTGCGAGGCTGTAAGCCTTATCGATGCGGGCAGCCAGCGCTTGGGCACGGTCGCCCGCCCGGATGGGTGGACCATACATGGCGATGTTCGCGTCGGCGGCTTCAAGCCGGAGTTCCAGCGCCACCAGATGCAGTTCGCTCTCGACCTGCGCGTTCGTAGCGGGATCATCTGCCCGCGCCTCCAGCTTCCTCGCCCACGTCAAAGCCGCATCGGCATCGGCGCGTGCCAGCAGGATCAGCAGTTTGCGGGTCTCGTCCCGCAGCCACGCCTCCGGCTTTAGAGCGTCGAGTTGCCGACCCACGTAAGCCGCTTCCACCGGCACCAGATGCTGCACGGCCTGCTTAAGAGCTTGTCGACGAGCCGGGTGGCCCGTGGCCAACATGTCCTCTACCAGAATCAGCTCGACCAAGCGATTCATGTCAAGCGATTGCAGCACGTCGAGATGCCTGTATTGATTTTGCTTGCCCCAAGCATGCAGTCTCCCGAAAAGCTCCTGCCGCTGCTCGGGGCTCAGGCGTCGCTTCATGCTCGCCTTGTGAATCGGCGCGCAGACGTCTGACGCACGTAGCGTAATGTCGCCGGCCTCGACCTCGGCCATCAGATCGAGCATCGGCTGGCCGAGGTTCTCGAAAACGCAGCGGGCTAATCTGGACCGTGCCCGATCCGGCAGATCGGTCAGCACCGGCACCAGCGCCGCCGTCACACGGTGCGTCAGCACCTCATCCTTCACCTGCGATCGCAGCAAGAGTTTGTACCACGCAGCTGGCGTCGCACCCTCAGCACGCTCTTCGCTGCCGAGCTTGGGGTTGCTCGCCAGCAGCACGAGTGCGTCGGCCGTCTGCGCCGCCGAGTGCGGCCAAGGCTGTGGGGCCGCGCTCTTGCCTTGGAAGATGTACGTGGCAACATCCGACACTGCCGAGGCAAGCTCGGCCTGCGGTGTGGCCGGTGGCGGGAACGTAGGTGCTGTGGCAGCCTGCGGAGCAACGGCCACAACCCATGCAATGCAAATCAAGGGAAGCATCGTCATTATCCGAGTAGGCCCATGACCTTCTGCACGAGCCCGCCCTTGCCCTTGCCTTCGAGGAAGCCGGTGAGGATGGGGAGGAACTTCTGCACGTCGCCGGCGTCGAGGCCGAGCTTGCTGAAGCCGCCGGCGAGGCCGGCGAGGGCGCCGACTTTCTCGCCGCCCAAGCTGCCGGCGATGCCGCCGAGCGCGCCCATCAAGCCGCCGCCGGCCGCGTCCTCGTCGGGAGCCTCGGCCTCCATCTTGTCGGCGTCGGGAATGGCTTCCCGCAGCTCCGCCGCGTCGTTGCCGCCGAGGTGTTCCTTGGCCAGCTTGAGCAGCATGCCGACCCCGCCCTTGGCTTGGTGCTCGCTGACGCCGAGTTTGCCGGTGAGTTCGCTGATGAGCTCGTTCATGGGCGGGAGTGTACCGCGATGTGGCTTATGATCGAAACGCCCGATTTGGCGGAGGGTAACTGCTTGCACAGCGGACGTCGCTGAGGCCCCCACCGCCGCGTAGCGGCGGGGCTACGCACGTCGTCGAGCCACTTGGAAATCGCGCGTAGCCCCGCCGCTACGCGGCGGTGGGGCCTCAGCGACGCTAATTGCCGAGCAGCGGAGCGACTTTGTTCACCGCAGCACCACGTACAGCGCATCGGGCGGCAGCTCGAAGGTGAGCGTGTTGCCGGCGCGGGTCGCGCCGAGTTCGCGGAGCGGGTAGCCGTTGGGGTCGAGGGCGGTGGCTTGGGTAAGGTTCGGGTTGCCGACGCTCACGGTGCCGGTGGCGTGTTCGAGCTGCCACGGCCACTGGCCCAGGGCGGTGATGCGGTGGCCGGTGATCTCGGGGTTGTCGCCGGCCTGGTGCGTTGCCGGTTCGGTGGCGAAGCCGGTGAGGCGGGCGACGGTCCCGATCTGCACCAGCACCTTGCCGCTCTCGGCGATCGGCTTTCCGTCCAGCGGCACCACGGCCACGGCGGCATAATCATTGCCGACGTCGAGCGTCACGTCGCTTAACGCCACCCGGCCGATCGTGCCGGTGGCGAGTTGGCAGCGCGGGGCGTCGACCGTGAACCGGCCGCGGTCATAGGTGAGCGGCGAGTCGATCGGCGGGTCGTTCACCGCGTCGGCGTCGGCATACTCAATTAGCACCGGACGATGCAGCAGCGCATCGGCGGCGACGGCGGTGTCGGCAGCTTCGTCGCGGATCGGGTCGAACCCGCCCGCCTCGCTCACCGGCAGCGGCAGCCGCAGCCAGAGGGCCTCGGGCTGCCGCGTGATCTTCAGCGGCTCGGCCTCGTCGATCAGGTTCTGCCGCAGCATGAGCGCGGCGGCGGGGAACATGCCGAGCAGATCGGGCGTGGCCGTTTCGAACTTCGTCGTCGGCGCGCCGCTCCACCGCGCCGGGGCGGCGGCGAACCAGTAGTACCCGTCGACGCCGCCGGCCGCCATTTGCGCCGCGAGCATCAGCGGCGCGCCCGCCCGCTCGCCCAGCGGCGGGCCGACGTTGCTCTCGGTGATCAACGCCGGCGCGCCAAGCTGCTGCACCATCGCCGTCGGCAGCCGGCCGGGGTAATCCTCCAGGCGCAGCCCCTCAAAGAAGTCGCCGACGCTCACGCTGAACGACGCCCGCGGCCCGGCATGGGTGCCTTCGTTGTAGTAGCGGTTGGTCGCGACAATGTCGCCGCCGAGGTAGCTCCACCGTTCGATTTGCCGGAGCTTTTCGCCGTCGGCCGTCTTCCAGTTGCCGGCGTTGACCAGACCGTCGAACCCGAGTTCGTCTTTGAGGTACGCCGTCATCGCCTTGTTGAAGCCGCGCATCAGCTCGCCGTAGAACCGGAGTTGGTCGGCAACGCGGCGGCTCTGCGCGGTGCCGGCGGTTTGAGTCAGTTCCCACGTCGTCAGCAGCGCCGGCGTCTTTGCCGGCCAGTCGTCGGCCGAATCGGTCGCGTTCTGCCACGCCCGGCGGGCGCTGGCCAAGTCGCCGTACTCCCGTTCGAGCCACACGCCGAACTGCTGCCGCAGCTCGAGCCGGGCCTTGCCCTGGATGCGCTCGGTCGTCCAGAACAGCAGCGAGTCCTCGTTCTGCAACTGGCAAACCGCCAGCGCCGGATCATCGCTCAGCGGCACGCCGGTGTATGGGTTTTCGGGGGAAAGCAGCTGTTCCCACCACCCGCGGTACGCCGCCTGAAATGGTTCATCGAAGAACAACAGCCCGTACGGCGGCAGATCGTCCGGCCAGTCGTCGTAGCCAAGCTCCCGTGCCATACCCGGCTCGGTGGCGTGCGACCAGTAGATGCTGACGGTGACGTAAATGCCCTCTTTCTTCATCGCCGCGACAGTCCGCCAGATGGCGTCCTGAACGGTGGGGTCGATTTCTTCGAGGTTTGTCGGCAGTTGCGTGTGCAGGCGGACCATGTTGACGCCGCGCTTGGCGAACACTTTGGCCTGCCGTTGCAAGCCGTCGAGGCCGGCGATGCGGTGGGCGTAGGTGGTGACGGCCCAGAAGTCGACGGGCGTGCCGTCGCCGAGGACGAAGCCGTTGCCGTCGGCGGTCAGTCGGATCGGGCCGCTCTGCCCGGCAATGTCTTCGTTGAGCGGCCGGAGGTCGAGCAGCGCGTCGGCGGTGAAGTTGTCGATCTCCGGCGAAAACGCCCATTTCCCCGGTTCGCTTGGCATCTCGCCGCCGGGCCGGAGCGTGCCGCGCGGCTCGAACGTGGCCGGATCGGCGAGCACCACGGCGTCGAACGCCGCGGCCGTTGAACCGGGCAGCACCTCGAGCGTCAGCGTGTGCCGCCCCGCCGGCAGGTCGGCGTTCGTGCCGGCCCGCACCCACGACGCCTCCAGCAGCGGCCGCAGAGGTGCCTGGTCCAGCAGCGCCGTTTCCCGCCCCACCTCCGTCCAAGGCCCGTCGTCGATTCGCCAGCGGAACGGCCCGTGCTTCCAGAACTTGCGGACGAACAGCTCTTTCTCGCCGGTTGCGTCGAACTCGAGCGTGATCGTCAGCCCGGCCCCGTCGTCGGTGCTGACCCAAGCGCCGCCGGAGAGCACGGCCGCCTCGGCGTCGGTGGCCGGCGCGAACACGTCCGCCCGGCGGAGGTTCTCGATTTGCCCGTGCTCGGCTTCGAGCCAGATCAACGTCGACGCCTCGGCGGGTGCGGCGAGCAACAGGAGGGCGAGGAGTGCGGTCATGGCGGGGAGTTTACGCGAACCCACGGGAGAATGCGGTACGCCGTCGCGGCGGGTCGTGCGGAAAACGCCTAACTTTCTGCTTGCCGCCGGGCTGGTGAGGTGAATTGTCTTCGTCGACAATTGCCTCACCATGAAGATTGTTCTCCCCACGCTCGCCGCCGCCGCCCTCTTCGCTACAGCGGCTTCGGCGCAGACAACGGTTCGCCTGACCGACACCGTGCTCAACGAAAGCCCGCCGCGGCTGGGCGTTCACTTTTCCAACGACAACTACTGGGATTCGGCAATCAGCAAGATCCGCCTCGCCGACAATTTTGAGGGCACGCTGCACACGCTGCACCTTTACGGCGAGAAGCAATACGACGAGGACGGCTTCCTGCTGACCGAGGTGTCCAAGCGGGCGGTGCCGGAATTCTTCGTGGGGGCCAAGGCGTACCCGCTGGTGGGGCCGGACCGTTTCGAGCCGCGGACGGTGGTGGGGTTCGAGACGCGGCCGCACCCGGACCGCGATAAGGAGGTGACATTCGTCAAGCTCGACCGGCCGACCGATTGGTCGTCGTCGGCCAGTTGGAGTCCGCGGGGCATTCTGCTGGTGAATGAGGAGGCGATGGACGACGGGCAGCACCCGCACATCAGCCGGATTCAGGAGTGGAAGCTGGAGTACGAGACGATCGATGGACAAAAGCGGCTGAAGCGGACGTACGACGAGCGGTACGTCTCGCCGCCGCCGATCGCCGACATCGTCACCGGCGACACGCCAAGCGAAGACGGCGGCCACGCGGCGTTTCGCATGAACGGTGCTGATGAACTGGCGTTTTTGCACTACCCGGTCGTCCTCTACAACGCCATGCCGTTCGACGGCCGTTGGGAGATCAGCCTCGACGCCAAGGTGGTTAGCGGCAACCCGACGATCACGATCAAGACCAACTTCGGCAACGAGCCGAGCGCGACGGTGACGCCGGGCGAGGCGTGGGATGATCACACGGTCGAGTTGGTGGTGCCGACGCCAGACAACGCCGACGAAGGCAACCCGCTCATGTTCCTGGAGTTCGAAGTCACCGGCGGCGAGGTGTACGTCGACAACCTCAAGGCATGGATGCCCGACGAGAGCACGAACCCGACGCCCTTCCGCGACCCGATCGTCGACACGTTCCGTCACCTCAACCCCGGCGTGGTCCGCTACCTGCGCAACAGTCGCGACGACTTCATGAACATGGTGCAGCCGAAGATCGGCCAGCACTCGCGGCGGGACGATCCCAAGCGTCGCGAAGGGTTTGGCACCCACGAGTTTTATCAATTCTGTGCCCACATCGGGGCCGAGCCGTGGGCGAACATGGCCGGGACGATTTTGCCCGAGGAGATCGACCAGATGATGGAGTACCACGGTGCCCCGGCCGACGTCGGCATGGGCAAGGTCCGGGCGAAGCTCGGGCAGGAAGAGCCGTGGACGGAGGTCTTCGACCGCATCTACATCCAGTTCGGCAACGAGGTGGTCACGTTCTTCGGCACCGGCTTCCAAGGTCCCGAGTACTGGTCGAGCCTCATCGAGCGGGCCAAGGCTTCGCCGTACTACGACAAGGATAAGTTCGTCTTCGTCATCAACAAGCAAGGCGGCGGCATCCGCTGGCTCAGCGAACACCACCCCGACTACGACGCCGGCACCATCAACGGCTACCACATCTTCGGCGTCTACGACGAGCAGATCCAACGCGCCGGCGACACCGAAGGCTTCTACGACTGGGTCTTCGCCAGCGCCTGGCACATGTGGATGGACGAGCAACACAACGGCAACTGGCGCGACCTCAACGCCATGCGGGACCTCGGCCTGATCCCGACGGTGTACGAGGGCGGCAACTACCACAGCACGTTCTCCACCGAGGGCAAAGCGCCAATGCAGCGGATCAACCGCATGAACGCCGGCCGGGCCGGGGGCGTGAGCGCGACACACACGATGCTGCTGCTCATGAAGCACTGGAACGCCGGGGCCCAGCTCAACTTCAACCTCAGCCAACGGACCTTCGCCCCCGGCGGCGCGTTCGGCAACCTGCCCGAGCCGATCCGCGGCTGGGGCGGCGTGCTCAACATCGGCGACGACGACACCCGCCGCTACCGCCCACGGTTTCTCGCCCTCAAGATGGCCAACCGCGCGATCATGGGCGACCTCGTCGAGACGGTGCACGAGGGCGAGGACCCGACGTTCGAGGTGACCAACCTCTTTGGCGCCGCCTACACCCAGAGCCGCAAGCCGGAGCTGCTGACGGTCAGCGACATCCCCCGCATTCACAGCTACGCCTTCGCCGACGGCAACAAGCGCAGCCTGATCCTTGTCAGCAACGACCCGCGCGAGCAGCACATGATCACCGTCAAGTTCGACGGCGAATCAACCGGCCCGGCAATGCGGTACACGCTGGATTCGCCGAGCCTCGAAGACACCAACGAACACGACTGGGCGCCCGACCGCCCGAAGGTCACAATCCAGGAAAAAGAGATCGGCGGCTTCGGCTCCGGCGACGCCGTGCCCCTGCCCCCGGCGGCCATGGTCGTCGTGACGTGGGAGATCGCGGGATAGAGCAGCTTGCACCGTCATCTCCTCCTGCTCACCGCATAAGCACGAAGAAGCCCCGCCGCTACGCGGCGGAAGTCCGGCCGGTCGCGCGATACACCAACCGCCCCGCGACGAACGTCTGCGCCACCCGAGCATTCACCGGCAGCCCGGTAAAGGGCGTGTTGTGACTGCGGCTGTGGGTCGTCGCCAGTGTGTGCGGGGCGGCGGGATCAACGACCGTCACGTCGGCGGCGCTGCCGGGTTGGAGGGTGCCGCGGCCGTGTTTGAGCCGCAGGATCTGGGCGGGCCGGGTGCTCAGGAGCTCGATCAGGCGGAGCCAGTCGAGGTGGCCGGGGTCGATGAGCGCGCGGACGCTTAGCGGCAGCGCGTGTTCGAGCATGACCGCGCCGTCGGCGGCGTCGGGGAACGGAGCGTCCTTGGCCTCGGGCCGCTGCGGGGCGTGGCCGGTGGCGAGGGCGTCGATCGTGCCGTCGGCCAAGGCGGCGACGAGGGCGGCCCGGTCGGCCTCGGGCCGCAGCGGCGGGCGCAGGCGGGCCAGCGGGTCAAAGTCGGCGCACGCCTCGTCGGTCAGCAGCAAATGCGCCGGCGTCACATCGCAACTGATGTTCGCGTGGCCGCGGCCCTTGAACCGGCGGAGCAGCGCCACGCCCTCGCTTGTTGTGACGCCGCGGGCGTGGTAGCGGCAACCCGTCGCCGCGGCGAGGAGCAAATGGTGAGCAAGCGCCAGGGTTTCGGCCTCCACCGGCGTGCCGGACAAGCCGAGCCGCGTGGCGACGGTCCCGGCGTGCATCGCCCCGCCGCCGAGCGTCGGCTCCTCGGGCAGCAAACTCACCAGCCCGTCGAACAGCGTCGCGTAGGTCATCGCCCGCCGCAGCGTCGCGGCCGAGGCACGGCACACGGGGGCGTCGCCGAAGGCCACCGCGCCCCGCGCGTGCATCGACGCCAGCTCGGCCAATTGCTCCCCGGCGAGGCCGACGGTCAAGCCGCCCATCGGCCACACCTTGGCCCGCCCGGCCCGCTGGGCCTGGCGGATGACGAACTCGATTTGCCCTTCGTTGTCCAGCGGCGGGTCGGTGTCGGGCAGGCAGCAGATTGACGTGAACCCGCCGGCCACCGCCGCCCGACCGGCCGACTCGATCGTCTCCGCCGCCTCGTCGCCCGGCTCGCGGAGGTTGGCGTGGAGGTCGACAAATCCCGGGCAAACGTACTTGCCCGCGCAGTCGATCACCCGCGCCTCGCCCGGCGGCGCGTCGCCCGACACCCAGCCGCCAACCAGCACCAGATCGCCCTGCCGCGGCAAACCCTGCGACGGATCGAGGATCGTCCCGCCCCGCAGGACGGTCGGCGTCGGGGCGCCGTGGGTGGTTTCTGGGAACACGTCGTTCACGATGCGCCCCCGCTCGGTCGAGGGACGAAGGTAGCTGCGACCACACTTGGTCGCAGTCCGCGGGTTCCCGAACCGGACTGCGACCAAGTGTGGTCGCAGCTACATTCCGCGAGCGACAGGCTTTGGGCGTGCGTTCGGACTGCGGTGCGTTGCACCGCAGCTACCCGTCGGGTCGACGTTTGTGCGAGATCAATCATCGCCCCGCTCCTCTCGCCGGGCCGCTTCGTTGGCTTGCGACACCAGGAACAGCACCGCCATCCGCACGGCCAGGCCGTGCTCCACCTGTTGCAGCACGCCGCTGTGCGGGCCGTCGGCGACGGCCTCGGCGATCTCGACGCCGCGGTTCATCGGGCCCGGGTGCATGACCAGCACGTTCGGCTTGGCGCGGTCGAACCGCTCGTCGGTGAGGCCGAACAGCCGGGTGAACTCACGGGCGCTGGGGAAGCCGCTGGCACTGGTGCGCTCCGACTGCACGCGGAGCATGTAGATCACGTCGACCTCGCCGACGACCTCGTCGAAGTCGTGGCTGGCCGACACCCGCCCGCCGGTCAGGCCGCCCGGCACCAGCGTTGGCGGGCCGACGAGGACGACCTCAGCCCCGAGTTTCTCCAGGCCCGTCATCGTGCTGCGGACCACCCGGCTGTGCCGGATGTCGCCGACGATGGCGACCCGTAAGCCGGTGAAGTCGCCGTCTTCGCGGCCGAAGTGTTGGCGGACGGTGTAGAGGTCGAGCAGCCCCTGCGTCGGGTGCTGGTGGGCCCCGTCGCCGGCGTTGACGACGCCCGCCCGCACCGCCCGGCTCACGTGCAACGCCGCCCCGGCCGAGGCGTGGCGGACCACCATCACGTCCACGCCCATCGCCTCGATGTTCTGCACCGTGTCCCGCAGCGTCTCACCCTTGCTCACGCTGCTGCCACGGCCGGTGAACTCCAGCACGTCCGCCGACAGCCGCTGGGCGGCGAGGCCGAAACTCATCCGCGTCCGCGTCGAGTCCTCGAAGAACGCGTTGACCACCACCCGCCCCCGAAGCGCCGGCACCTTGCGGACGCTGTGCGTGCTCTGCCCCTGAAACGCGTCGGCCTGCCGGAGAATCAGCCGGATTTCATCCGCCGACAGCTCCGGCAGACCCAGCAAATGCCGCCTTGTCCAAACAAGGTCATCCATCGGCCACCTCAATTGCATCGTAACCGTCGACCTCGCTCAGCCGCACCCGCACGTGCCGATCAGTCGCCAAGGTCAGCCCGCAAACGTCCGGCTGGATCGGCAACTCCCGCCCGCCGCGATCCACCAGCACCGCCAACCGCACCGCCGCCGGCCGCCCCAAATCCGCCAGCTCCGACAGCGCCGCCCGCACGCTCCGCCCCGTGTACAACACGTCGTCCACCAACACCACCGTCGCCCCATCAATCGGCACGTCAATCCGAGTCGGCCGCACCACCGGCCGCGGCCCGATCTCGGAGAGGTCATCCCGATACATCGTGATGTCAACGGCTCCACCCTGCACGCCGCCCAGCTGTGCCCGCAATCGCACGGCCAGCGTCTCGCCCCGCGTGCGAATCCCCACCAGAATGAGCGACTCCCCCTCGATCGCCGCCACCCCCGCCGTCAACCGATCGATCGCCGCGGCAACGGCCGTGCTGTCAAGACGCTCGGTCACGGCTGCAGGATACCGCGCGCGACGGCGGCGACCAAAGGCGACTGCACTCGCACATCCACATCGCCAAGACCGCCTCCACCTCGTAGAGCTGGGGCTTCACACGTCCCGTCCCCGCTGCACGTCTCGTGAAGCCCCACCTCTACGAGGTGGAGGCGGATTTGGCGACGCGGCTACTCGCGCACGCTTCGCCAGACGGTGCCGTCGTGCGACGGGATGTACTCGTCCCGCAGCTTGTGGAAGTGGTCGGCGTCCTTCACCGCCCGCAGATGGCCGCGGTGGGTGAACCACTTGCGCTTGCCGAACCGCTTGTTCAGGCGCAGCGTCAATGAATAGCGGAGCGACCGGGCAAGGTCGCGGCCGTCGCGATCGTGCCGCCAATCGACGAGCGCGTGCAAATGCGAACCGTCGACGCTAACGGCATGAAGCCGGATGTTCAGGTGCGGCTCCAACTGGCGCAGAATCTCAAAAATTACGCGCTGCTGCTCCGGCGAAAACGCCACGGTCTCATCTCGCTGCCGCTCGCGGTAGATGCGGGCGCGGTGTTCGTCGGCCGGCTGGAGTCCGCGACTGTGGTGAAAGTAGCCTTCCCGCTGGTCGGGCAGCCACGAGCCGTAGGCGTGCAAGGTCATCATCCGGACAGGCACGATGCAAATGCTGCCATTTCCGGTGAGCAGCGTCAACCCGGCCGCCTCCACCTCGTAGAGGTGGGGCTTCACGAGACATGCAGCGGGGACGGGACCCGTGAAGCCCCACCTCTATGAGGTGGAGGCGGATTTGGCGGCGTTGATGCCGTGGGCAGTCTGCGTCAGCCGCAGCAGTGTGACCTCCGGGCGGCACCAGCGGTGGCGGCGTTGGCCGTAGCTCAGGCCTCGGTTGACGTAGAGGTGTTGGTGGTCGCTCAGCTTGTACAGGCCGGCGACGTAGGGGCGGCGGCGCTTTTGGTTCAGGCGGCGGCCGATGACGCTGGTGGCGAGTTGGCGGCCGTGGGTGTGGCCGGCGAGCATCCAGTGCCACGGGTAACGCAGCAACTGGCGGGCGTTCTTCGGGTCGTGGTTCAGGCAGACGGCCGGGCCGGCGACGCCCTCGAATGCAGCGTCGGCGTCGAGGCGGCGGCTCCACAAATCGTCGAGGCCGACCCAGGTGACGCCGGCGATCGTCACCGCCTCGTTGCGGAGCAGGACGAGGCCGTTGCGCTCTAGGGCGCGGCGGATGCGGGCGGCGCGTTGCTCGCCCGCGCGGCCCTTGCCGCGGACGCCGTAGTCGTGGTTGCCCAGCGTGCAGATGACGCCGAATCGTGGGGCGACTTCGGCGAGGAGTTCGGCGACGGGTTCGGCGTAGCGGTAGCCGCCGGTGATCAAATCGCCGGTGGCGAGGAGCAAATCGGGCTTGAGCGCGGCGACGTGGGCGAGCTGCTGACGGAGGTAGCGTTGCCCGACCATCGGCGAGTGGTGCAAATCGCTGACGAGGGCGATTTTCGTGCCCATGTGCTCCGGCGGCAGCCTTGGCAGCGGCATGTCGAGGCGGACCACGTCGAGCCA
>CAYLSV010000080.1:0-3426 GCA_964386435.1 uncultured Tepidisphaerales bacterium | reverse complement strand
GTCGGCAGCGGGTGCAAGCCGGTGAGGCCCGAGGCGTTGAGCGATTGCCACAGCGCGCGCCGCCACGCGTGCTGGCGTTTCCAGTCGGCGGTCTTGAGAAACTGGCGGACGCCGGTGGGCATGGGCGGGTTCTAACCGAGGATGTCCAGCGCCGCCTCCAGCTCGCCCAGCGCCTTGGCGTCGTTGTGCTTCTTCGCCGCGGCGATGCCGGCTTGGTAGGTTGCGCGGGCGGCCTCCTCGTCGCCGGCCTCTTCCTGGGCCTGGGCCTTGTGGTAGTGGGCGTAGCAGTAGCTCTCGTCGGCCTCGAGGGTCTTGTCGAACCACTCGATGGCCGCCGCGTGATCGCCGGCTTTTTTGTGCTCCATCGCGATGCCGTACCGCAGGAACGGGTCGTTCGGCTCGCGCTCGAGCAGGCGGGTCATTTCTTGGAGGCGCTTGGACATGGGCAGAAGTGACGAGTGATGAGTACCGAGTAACGAGTGCCGGAGTTGGCAGATCAGCAATCAGCATTCACCGGTCAGCGGTCAGCGGTCAAACCAGCGGTTGGTGCGGCATGGATAGGCTTTGGGCCACCGCGGCGTTGGTCACGCGGCCGGCGACCATGTTGATGCCGTGACCGATGCCCACGTCGTCGGCCGCCGCCTTCTGGTAGCCCTTGGCGGCGATCAACTTGGCGTACGGCAGCGTCGCGTTGCACAAGGCGATCGTGCTGGTGCGGCCCACCGCGCCGGGCATGTTGGTCACGCAGTAGTGGTTGATGCCGTCGATCTGGAACGTGGGCTGCTGGTGCGTGGTCGGTCGGGTCGTCTCGAAGCACCCGCCCTGGTCGACGGCCACGTCCACGATCACCGCGCCGTCCTGCATGTCGCTGAGCATTGCCCGCGTCACCAGCCGCGGCGCCTTCGCCCCCGGCACGAGCACCGCCCCGACGACCAGGTCGGCGCTGGTCACGTGCTCGACGATCGTGTGCGGGTCGCTGTAGATCGTCTCGACGTTGGCCGGCATTACCTCGCTGAGGTAGCGCAGGCGTTCGAGGTTGATGTCCATGAGCGTGACGTTGGCGCCGAGGCCCGCGGCAATCTTCGCAGCGTTGGTGCCGACGATGCCCGCCCCGAGGACGACGACCTTCGCCGGTGCCACGCCCGGCACGCCGCCGAGCAGAATGCCCCGGCCCTGCATCGGCTTTTCGAGGAACTTGGCCCCCTCCTGCACGCTCATCTTGCCGGCCACCTCGCTCATCGGCTCCAAGAGCGGCAGCCGGCCGACCTTGTTCTGCACCGTCTCGTAGGCGACCGCGACGATCTCCGACTCCAGGCACGCCTGCGTCAGCTCGCCGCTGGCGGCGAAATGGAAGTACGTGAAAATCACCTGCCCCGGCCGGAACATCTCGATCTCCGCCGGCTGAGGCTCCTTGACCTTCACGATCATGTCGCTTTGGGCGAAGATCTCCGCGGCGGTTTCGAGAATCGTCGCGCCCGCCGCCTGGTAGTCGTCGTCCGGGAAGCCGCTGGCCTCGCCGGCGCCGCGTTCGATGAACACCTCGTGCCCGTCCTTGGTCAACACGGCCACGCCCACGGGCATCATCGACACCCGGTACTCATCCGGTTTGACCTCGCGCGGCACGCCGATCTTCATGGCCGCGATGGTAGGTCGGCCCCGCCACCGTGGAACTTTGGCCGAGACTTCTTGCACGTTGTCGGACGATGGATGCGGGTTGAGTCGTGGGTCGGGAACGCCGATGCTTCTCAGCGTGCCGCCCGCCCTCCCAACCGTGCCGACCGACGCCCGGCGGGTGGTGGTCTGCGATGCCGACTCGGCCGTCCGCGGGGCGGTGGCCGAGGCGCTCGTGGATGCCGGGCACGAGGTGGCGCAGGCGCGGGACATCGAGGAGGCCGTCCCGGTGCTGGCGACCGCAGATTTATTGCTGGTCGATGCCGGCGGCGATGATGCGGCGGGCCTTGTGCGGCAACTTCGCGGCGACTTCCCGGATTTGTCCGTCGTGCTGCTCACCGCCTTCGGCAGCGTGCCGGCGGCCGTCGAGGCGACGCGGGCGGGCGCGGCGGCCTACCTCGTCAAGCCGATCGACCTCGGCGATCTGCTCGTCGCCGTCGCCAGGGTGCTTCAGGAACAACTGCTGCAGAGCGAGCGCCGCCTTGCCCGCCAGTCCGGCGGCGTCGCGGGCGGGCGGGCGTTCCGCGGCGTGCTCAGCCGCGACCCGACGATGCTGGGCGTCTTCGACACCCTCGCCGCCGCCGCCGAGTCGATGGCCACGGTGCTGCTCGTCGGCGAGAGCGGCTCGGGCAAGTCCATGCTCGCCAAGGCCGTCCACCAACAATCGCCCCGTGCCGCCGGGCCGTTCGTCGAGGTGAGCTGCGGCTCCTTGAGCGACACGCTCTTGGAGTCGGAGCTGTTCGGCCACGTCGCCGGGGCGTTCACCGGGGCCGACCGCGACAAGCCCGGCCGGTTCGAGGCGGCGGCGGGCGGGACGATTTTCCTCGACGAGATCAACAGCGCCCCGCCGGCGATGCAGGTGAAGCTCTTGCGCGTGCTGCAGGAAAAGCTCTACGAGCCCGTCGGCGGCAACGAGCCGGTGCGGGCCGACGTGCGGGTGGTGCTGGCGACGAACGCCGATCTGCTCGCCGAGGTTGAGGCCGGGCGGTTTCGGCGGGATCTGTACTACCGCGTGAACGTCATCAGCGTCGAGCTGCCGCCGCTGCGGGACCGGCCGGCCGACGTGCCGCTGTTGGCCGGGCACTTTCTGCAAAGGTTCCGCCGCGAGATCGGCCGCAACGTGCTGGACCTCGGCGGCGACGCGCTGGAAATCCTCGCCGCCCACGACTGGCCCGGCAGCGTCCGCGAGTTGGAGAACGCCATCGAGCGGGCCGTGGTCCTCTGCCGCGGCACAACGATCACGGCGGGCGACTTGCCCCCCACCGTCACCCGCCCCGCCGCCAAATCGAGCGGCCACTTCTCGCTGCCGCTGGCCCCGATGCCGCTGAAGGCCGCGCTGGAGGAGCCCGAACGCCAGATCATCCGCGCGGCCCTCGAACGGCACGATTGGAACCGCAACGCCACCGCCGACGAGCTGCAGATCAACCGCACCACGCTGTACAAGAAGATCCGCAAGCACGGGCTGGACCTGGTCGGCGCGGCGTGACGGTGTGAGCAGCGCCGGAGAGAGGAGGTAGCTGCGGGCCTGCGGACCGCAGTGCACACGCCCGCACCTCAAGAAGAGTATTGAAAGGTCTTTGGGCGTTGAGCGCACCCACTGCGGTCCGCAGGACCGCAGCTACCCTGCGACGATGAGCACCGAACGAAAAAGCTGGCAGGCCCGCATCGCCGAGGCGACCGACGCCCTCGGGCAGGACTTCGTCGAGAGCGTCAGCTACGACTGGCGGCTGTACAAGCAGGACGTCGCCGGCAGCC
>CAYLSV010000079.1:8580-16225 GCA_964386435.1 uncultured Tepidisphaerales bacterium | reverse complement strand
AAGGGCCGCAAGAAGGGTGGCTCCGAGGCCGTCGACCTCGCCGTGTTCCCGCCGACGGACGACTCGCCCAAGCACGCCGGCCGCACGGTCGAGGCGACGGTCTTCGGCTGGGTGAAGGACGGGCAGCCGCACACCACCGGCACGCTCGAGCAGGGCGACGAGGCGTACCTTTTGCTCGACCGCACCAGCTTCTACGCCGAGCAGGGCGGCCAGGTCGGCGACGTCGGCAGCGTCACCACCGCCACCGGCAAGTTCCTCGTCGCCGACACCGAACGCCGCGGCGGGCACGTGCTGCATTGGGGACAAGTCGACGCCGGCACCATCGAGCCGCACCAGCGTGGCCTCTGCGACGTCGACCTCCGCCGCAGCGACATCATGCGGAACCACACCGGCACGCACCTTCTGAACCTCGCCCTCCGCCGCGTGCTCGGCGACGGCGTCGCCCAACGGGGCAGCCTGGTGGACCACGAAAAGCTCCGCTTCGACTTCAGCCACGACGCCGCCGTCACGCCCGAGCAGCTTGCCGAAGTCGAGCGGATCGCCAACGAGCACGTCCGAGCCGACGCCCCGGTGCAGGCCGTCGAGCTGCCGCTAAAGGAGGCCCAGCAGATCAAAGGCGTCAAGGCCGTCTTCGGCGAGAAGTACCCCGACCCGGTGCGCGTGATCGCCGTCGGCGAGGGCGACGTGAGGCAGCTCGACGCGGCGCAGGTCAGCGTCGAGTTCTGCGGCGGCACGCACCTGCGGCGCGCCGGCGAGATCGGCCTCCTGAAGATTGTCGCCGAGGAATCGGTCAGTCGCGGCATCCGCCGGATCGTTGCCGTCACCGGGCGGATCGCAATCGACGCGGCGCAGGCCGAGCACGAGACGCTGCGGCAGGTCAGTCAGCAGCTCAACGTGCCGGCCGACGAGGTGCCCGCCCGCGTCGCCGCGCTGCAGCAACAGGTGAAAGATTTGGAGAAAAAGCTCAAAAAGGGCGGCGGCGGCCCGGCCCTCGACCCGGCCGCGTGGCTGGAGAACGCCGAGGACATCGACGGCGTCAAGCTCATCATCGCCGACGTCGGTGGCGCCGGGCCGGACGCCGTGCGCGGCGCGCTCGATTACGTCAAGAAAAAGGCCGACGCCTACGCCGCGCTTGTCGGCGGCAGCGACGGCGAGAAGGTCGGCTTCGTCGCCGCCTGCGCCGACGCCGCCATCGCGAAGGGCCTCAAGGCCGGCGACTGGATCCGCCCGGTCGCCCAAGCCGCCGGCGGCAACGGCGGCGGCCGCCCCAACCTCGCCCAGGCCGGCGGCAAAAACCCGGCCCAACTCGCCGCCGCCCTGCAGAAAGCCCGCGAAGTCGCCACCGCCGCGCTCGTCACGGCGTGACGCGTTGGGGCTTCGGCGGCGTGCGTCACGCCGACTTCTTGCGGCTGCGTTTGGCTGGGCGCTTCACGGTGGCGCTTTCCATCAGCTCTTGCGCTTGGGCGAGTGTGGTGTCGGTGATGCGTTCGCCGCCGATCATCTCGGCCAGTTCGCGCAGGCGGTGGTCGCCGGTCATCGTCTCGACGGTGCTGACGGTGTCGTCGCGGCCTTGGGCCTTCGTGACCGTCAGGTGGCGGTCGGCGTGGGCGGCGATTTGGGGCAGGTGGGTGATGCACAGCACCTGGTGGTGCTCGGCGAGTTGGCGGAGCTTGCCGCCGATCACGGTCCCAAGGCGGCCGCCGACGTTGGCGTCGATTTCGTCGAAGACGAGCACGCTGATCCGGTCGCCGCGGGCCAGCACCTGCTTGAGGGCGAGCATGATCCGCGACAGCTCGCCGCCGCTGGCAATCTTGCGCAGCGGCTGCTCGGGCAAGCCGGGGTTGGTCTGAGCGATGAACTCGACGATGTCGGTGCCGCTGGGCACGGGCGGCTGACCGGGCGTGACGCTCACGCTGAACGTCGCCTTTCCCATGCCCAGCTCGGCGAGCTGCTTGGCAATCAGCGGGGCGAGTTTTTTCCCCGCGGCGGTGCGGGCGGTGGAAAGTTCGGCGGCGAGTTCGGCCTGCTTCCTCGCCAGCGGTTGCAGGCTGGCCTCCAACTCGCCCGCGTCCTCGCCGGCGCGGTCGAGCTGCTCGATCTCGGCCCGCAGCGTCGCCCGGTGCTCCATCAAATCCGGCATCGTCGGGCCATACTTTTTCAGGAGGCGGTTGAGGGTGTTGAGCCGCTCGTTGACCATCTCCAGCTCGGCCGGGTTGAGGTCGAGCTTCTCGCTGTACCGGCCGAGGTCGCGGGCGGCTTCTTCGAGCGTCGCGGCGGCCTCGGCGACGGAGTCGGCGATCGGCTTCACGGCTGAATCGACCGCCGCCAGCTCGGCCACCTGTTTGCCGATGGCACGCAGGCGATCGACCACGGCCCCCTCGTCCTCGTAGAGCGCGCCGTACGCCTCGCTGCTGGTCGTCTTCAGCTCTTCTATGTTGTCGAGCACGGCCCCGCGTTGCTCGAGCTCGGCGAACTCCTCCGGCTCGGGCTCGGCTGCGTCGATCTCGTCGGCCTGGAACTTCAGGAAGTCGAGCCGCTGCCGCCGCTCCTTCTCGCCACGGGTGAGGTCGGCGAGTTTCTGCTTCGCCTGTTGGAGCTGCTGGTAGACGTCGTGGTACTTTTCCCGCAGCGGCAGGGTGCCGGCGTACTGGTCGAGGACGTCGAGCTGGTTGGCGGGCTTGAGCAGGAACTGGTGGTCGTGCTGGCCGTGGATGTCGACCAGCAGCTCGCCGACGCTTTTGAGCATGGGCACGGTGATCGGCTGGCCGTTCACGCTGGCGGAGGTGCGGCCGCTGGCGTACAGGCGGCGGGTGAGCAACAGCTCGTCGCCCTCCAGCGAGAGGTCACACGCCGCTTCGATCTGCCGGCGGACAGCTCTGTCCCGCAGCTCGAACACGCCCGCCACCCGGCCCTCCTCGACGCCGCGGCGGAGCATCTGCCCGGCCGGCCGCAATCCCAGCAGCACGCCGATGGCGCCGATGATCAGGCTCTTGCCCGCGCCGGTGGCGCCGGTGAAGCAGTTGAGCCCGCCGGCCAGCTCCACCCGGGCGTCGGTGATGACGGCCAGGTTCGAGATGTGCAGTTCGCGCAGCACGGGTCGGAAAAGTTGACCAAGCTCAACCAACTTGCGTGCCAGCGGCGACGGGCTGGCTCGGATTCAGGATGGCGATGCCCTCGTCGTCGCCGGCGGCCAGGAGCATGCCTTGGCTGATCTCGCCGCGCATCTTCCGCGGGGCGAGGTTGGCGACGATGACGATCTGCTTGCCGACCAGGTCCGCCGGGTCCACGCGACCGCGTAAGCCGGCGCAGACCTGCCGGCCTTCGGCGGTGCCGTCGTCGAGCTTGAGCACCAGCAGCTTGTCGGCGTTGGGGTGGTCGGCGGCCTCCTTGACGGTGACGACGCGGAGGTCGATTTTCAGGAAATCATCGATCTTGATCTCCGGCAGACCCGCCTCTTCGGCGGGCGGCGTCTCGGCGGGCGGGGTGGCGGGTTGATCGCTCATCGCGGCACTGTACGCGCAGCGCCGGCGTCACCGCTTGAGCGTGTACTTGCCGATCGTGTAGAGGATTTTGTACCCGGCTCGGAAGGTGCCGCTGAGGGTGCCGGTGATCTTGCTCTGGCCGATACGGGGCCGGTAATCGACGGGCACCTCGATCGTCCGCAGCTTGTGCCGGGCGGCCTTGATCTGCATCTCGACGGTCCAGCCGAAGTCGGGGTCGGTCATGCCGAGCTTCTTGAGCGCGTCGTACCGGATCGCCCGGAACGGCCCGAGGTCGGTGTACCGGCCGCCGTGGAGGTGGCGCATCAGGAAGCACGCCAGCTTGTTGCCGAAAATTGCCTGCGGCAGGAGTGCCCCCTTGGGCTGCTTCTTGAGCATGCGCGAGCCGAGCACGAAGTCCGCCTCGCCGTCGAGGATCGGCCGCACCAGCAACGGCAACTGCTCGGGCCGATCGGAATAGTCGGCATCCACGAAGGCCACCACCTCCGGCGGCGGCTCCAACGTCGCCACGTACGCCAGCCCCGCCAGACACGCCGACCCGTACCCCTGCCGCGCCGCCGGCACCACCGTCGCCCCAGCCGCCCGCGCGACCTCGGCCGTCGCGTCCGTCGAGTTGTTGTCGGCCACGACGACCTCCCGCACCAACTCCCCCGGCAACGCGGCAACCACCTTGCCGACACTTTGGGCCTCGTTGAACGCGGGGATGACCATCACGACCGGCAGCACGGAAGCAGGATAGCGGCCGGACCTGCGGCACGTGGTGCCGCGGCTACCGCAGCGACGCGCGTTGACATGCATCCCACATCCCGAAGACGGTCGCTGCGATAGCCGCAGCACCACGTGCCGCAGGTCGGAAGTTGTGCGACTCAATGACTCCAGATAATCTCCCGCCATGCCCGTGATGCACTACACGCAGCACACGTACGGCTCATGGATGCCGGACCGGCCGCAGGGGTACGTGCACCACGATCGCGGGTTGCAATCGCAAAACCCAAAGATGAATCTTGCCTACCGACGGCACAAGTCGGTCGAGGTCGTCAACTTGACGGCGGAGCAACAGCGGCGTGTGGTCGGCGTGCTTCGCAATGAGGCCGGCCTCATCAATGACCGCGTGCACTCGGTGGCGACCGACGATGCGCACTTCCACGTGCTGCTGTCTTGGAAGGACGATCGCTCACTTCGGCAGGTGTATGCCTCGATTCGTAAGACGATCTCGTTGTGTCTGAACCGCGACTTCGGAAAGCGATGCTGGTTTACCAAGCACGGTCACCTCGTGCAGGTCAAGAGTCGCACCCACTTCGATCATTTGATTGATGTCTACCACCCGTCGCATCCAAGCTGGTGCTGGAGCGAGGCGAAGGGGCTGCGCGAGCCACTTCGTTAAACGACCTGCAGCACGTGGTGCTGCGGCTACCGCAGCGACGCGTTCTGGTATGCTTGCCGTGAACCAGAGATTTCCGCTGCGATAGCCGCGGCACCACGTGCCGCAGGTCCGGGTTCTACAGGCTCTCCACCACCAGGCTCGCCAGCTCGCTGCGTTCGGCTTTGGCGAGGGTGATGTGGCCCACCAGGGCGTTGTTCTTCAGGCGCTCGACGGCGTAGCTCAGGCCGTTGCTGCTGCTGTCGAGGTAGGGGTTGTCGATCTGGGTGGCGTCGCCGGTGAGGATCAGCTTGGTGCCCTCGCCGACGCGGCTGGCGATGGTTTTGACCTCGTGGGGCGTCAGGTTCTGGGCCTCGTCGACGATCATGAACTGCTGGGGGATGCTGCGGCCGCGGATGTAGGTCAAGGGCTCCATCACGATCGTGCCGGCGGCGAGCAGGGCGGCGGTCTGCTTCTCGACGCTCTCGACCTGGTCGCGGGCGGCGGGCTTGTTGTCGCCGTGGTTGAGCTTGGTGTTCAGGAGCAGGGCGAGGTTGTCGAAGATCGGCTGCATCCATTGGGCGAGCTTCTCGTCCTTGTCGCCGGGCAGGTAGCCGATGTCGCGGCCCATGGGCATGATCGGGCGGGCGACCAAGAGCCGCTGGTACTCGCCGGCGTCAACGGTCTTGGCCATGCCCGCGGCGAGCGCCAGCAGCGTCTTGCCCGTGCCGGCGGAGCCGACGAGGGTGACGAACTTCACGCGGTCGTCCATGAGCAGCTCCAGCGCCATCGTCTGCTGCAGGTTGCGGGCGGCGATGCCGTGGACCGGGCCGCGCTTGGGCTTGATCGGCACCAGCCGGCCCGCCTCGGCTTCGATGCGGCCGATGGCGGTGTGGTGCTCGTCGAGTTCGTTCTTGAGCAGCACGAACTCGTTGGCGTTCAAATCGTCGACGTCAAGGTCCGCCACCGCCACGCCCGGCTCGCCGTCGTGGCGGTAGAGCGCGTCGATGACGTCGCGGCCCACGGCCAGTTCGCGCCAGCCGCTGTACATCTCGTCGAAGTTGATCTTCTGGTTCTCGAAGTCCTGCGCCGTCAAGCCGATCGCGTCGGCCTTGACGCGGCAGTTGATGTCCTTGCTGACCAGCACCACCCGCCCGCCGTGGCCGTCCTTGCCGCCCCACATCTTGGCCTCTTTCTGGAGGTTGTGGGCGACGGCGATGATGCGGTTGTCGGGCGTGTCCTTCGTGAGCTGCGGCAGATCGCTGCCGACGTTGTTGAGCATAATCTGCACCGTCCCGCCGGTCCGCTCGACGGCCACGCCGTCGCTCAGGCTGCCGAGCTGGCGGAGGCCGTCGAGGTGCCGGATCGCCTGCCGGGCGTTGCGGCCGAGGTCGTCGTTGTTGCTCTTGAACGTGTCCAGCTCCTCGAGCACCACGAACGGGATGACCACGGCGTTGTCATCGAAGACGAACAGTGCATCCGGGTTGTGCAACAGGACGTTGGTGTCGAGAACGAAGGTTTTGCGCATGGGAATTCGTTCTTTGTTGTGGGTCCTTCGTCCGTGGCCGGATACTCCTCGGCCCGCCCCTAGCATCGGCCAGACCGCCCGTTCACTCACAGCGGCAGACACAAAGGACCAAGAACAAAGGACCAACAACCCATGAACCTGCTGCGTCCCAAGCCGAGATTTGTCGAGAAGATGTGGGGCGGCCGGCGGCTGGCGGAGGTGCTGAACAAGCAACTGCCGCCGGGGACGATCGGCGAGAGCTGGGAGGCGTACGACTTCCCGCCGGGCGTCATCGAGCCGGGCGAGTGGGTGAGCGCCGAGACCAACGTCGGGCGGACGCTGCACGAGTTGATGGCGGCGGACCAGGCGGCTTTGCTCGGGCCGCACGCGGCGGTGGGGACGCCGCATGGGCCGCAGTTCCCGCTCTTGGTGAAGTTTTTGGATGCCAAGGACGATCTGTCGGTGCAGGTCCATCCGGACGAGGCGTATGCCGCCGAGCATGCCGGGGCACACCTCAAGAACGAGTGCTGGACGACGCTGCAACACGAGCCGGGGGCCCGGCTGCTCGCCGGGCTCAACAACGGCGTGCTGCGGGAGGAGTTCGAGGCCGCGGTGCGGGAGGGGCGGCTGGAGACGTTGCTCCGCCGCGTGCCGGCCGAGGCGGGCGTGACGCAATACCTGCCCAGCGGCACCGTCCACGCCCTCGGGGCCGGCATGCTCGTCGCCGAGATCCAGACGCCCAGCGACACGACCTACCGCGTCTACGACTTCGAGCGGGTCGACCCCGCCACCGGTCAGAAGCGGCAGCTCCACGTCGAGCAGGCGCTGCAATGCATCAACTTCGACGACCCGAACCCGCCCGAGCCGGTCACGACGCCCGGCGACGGCGTGGCGATCGTCGAGGCGCCGCAGTTCACGGTGTTCCGGCGGGAATGTGGCGATTCGCTCGACCTCGCCGAAGGCTTCGCGGTGCTGGTCTGCATTGACGGCGAGGCCGCGCTCAACGGCGAGGACTTCCGCCGCGGCGACACAGTCATCTTGCCCCACGACCGCCCGGCGGCGCGCGTCACCGGGCAATGCACGTTCCTGGAGACGCGGCTGCCATAATGTTCGGCGAATGATGGGCCGTTGTGTTGACATTGTGATCGTGGCCGCGCTCCTGCTGCTCGTTGGCTGCAACGGGCCGACCAACCCGGCCGACCCGCCGGACCTCGGCGGTGGGGCGTTGGTCGTCCGCGATTTGGAGCAACCGGCCGATGCCGCCGAAACCAAGGCATG
>CAYLSV010000079.1:4795-8558 GCA_964386435.1 uncultured Tepidisphaerales bacterium | reverse complement strand
CCGGCGGCGCGGCGGGCGGCGGCGCGGAACGAGACGATCGCCCTGACGCTGTGGGCCGACGCGTTGCCGCCGGGGGCGCAGCTGCGCGTCAACGCCTTCGCCACCGCCGACGGCGACACGCTGCCGGGCTCCGCGTTCGAGGCGGCGAGCATCGTCGACGTCCCGGTCGATCTGCGGCGGCCTGGCTTCGTCCGGCACACCGGGCAGCTATCCGCCGACTCGCCCGACACCCTGCCGCGGGCGCTGTTGGCGTGGGAGAATGTCGAGGCGACCGACGCCGCGGCGGTGGGCGAACTTTCCGCCGATTCCAACTGGATTTGGCTCGACATCGCCGTCGGCCCGGACCAACCGTCGGGCAGCTACCGCGGCAGCGTCGAGCTGCTCGACGCCGCCAACCGACCGCTGGGCCGGGTGAACGTGGTGCTCGACGTGATGGCGTTCAGCTTGCCCGACGAGCGGCAACTGGCACTCGCCGGCCGGGCCGATTGGCGGGATCTGCGTCGGTTGTGGCCCGAGGCGTTCGAGACGGTCACGCCGCGGCTGCTGGACCGAAATGACAAGCGATACGCCGACGCCGTGGCCGTGCTCGACGCGCTGGTGTCGACGGCCCACGCCAACCGGTTGGCGCTGTACGTGCCGGCGCTGGAGCCGACGGCGAAGTGGCGGCCGGGGCGGGCGGTTGACCTCGACTGGCAGGAGCTCGACGGCGTCATCGGCCCGTGGCTCGACGGCACTGGCTTCGCCGATGGCGTGCCGCTGGGTTACTGGCCGCTGCCGGACGTGGAGTTTCTGGCCAATTATCCCGAAGAAGACCGCCTCGCGTACTGGCGGGCGGCGGCCACGTATTTCGACCAGAACGACTGGCTCGACCAGGCGCCGCTGCCGCTGGACATCGAGGCCGACAACCCCGCCCGCCGCCAGGCCGCCGCCGAGCAGGTGGCGGCGCTGCTGCGGAACCACCCGCGCGTGCTCGTGCAAGCGCCGCTGGAAGTCGATGAGTTCCTGCTCGGCGACGACGGCGTGCCGCCGGGCGATGCCGGGCGGTTGTACGTCGCCGCCGAGGGGTTGGTCAGCGACGTGCCGACGCGGGACTGGCCGCTGGAGGCCGCGCCGCCGCGGCGGTGGCTGCGGACCGCGGTGCCGGGGTTGATCCCCTACGTCGGTGCCGGCGGCGGGTCGGCGGACGTGCGGACCTGGGCGTGGCTGAGCTTCGTCCGCGACGCCACGCTCGTCGACTGGGGCGACGCCCTGCCCGCCACCAGCGCCGCCGACCAGGCCGCCGACCCGAGCCGGCTCGTGTGGTTTTACCCGGGAAGTTGGTTCGACCGCGAAGGCGTCGTGCCCACCGTGCAGGCGAAGTGGCTGCGGCGGGCGCAGCAGGATTACGAGTACTTGCAACTCGCCCGGCAGCGCGGCGAGACGATCAACGCGACGATTTTGGCCAAGCTGCTGAGCCGCCCGGTGCAGATGCGGCCGTTGCAGGAGCCGGACCCGGCGTACATCCTGATGACCGGCACCGCCGAGCCGCGGGATTGGGACGAAGCGCTGGACCTCGTTGCCCAGACGATTCTGCTCCGCGAGCCCGGCCAGCCGGTGGACGACGCCGACCGCACCCGGCTCGACCGGGCCCAGCTCCAGTGGATGGAGCCGCGCGAGGAGCCGTTCCTGATGGTCCGGCAAGCCGACTGGTTCTGGCGAAGTTCGCAGGAAATCGGCTTGTCGCTGGGCGTCGACGTCTACAACGCGAGCGACACGACGCCCGACCGGAACTCGCTGACGTGGTCGGCCGCGCCGCCGGGATGGACGGTGCCGCCCCAGCCGCGGCAGGTGCCGGCGCTGGCGGTCTACCAGATTCGGCGGTTTGAGATGTCGGCCCGCATCGACCCGAATCTCACACTGCCCACCGGCGCGGCGGCCGAGGATCTGACGGCGCGGGTGACGTTCGTGCAGGGCGAGACGCTCAAGCAAACGCCGCTGCGGTTCGCCCTGCCCGCCGTGCCGATCAACCGCTTGCCCGGCGGCTACCGCCTCGACGGCGACCTCTCAGACTGGACCGTCACCGACCGCATCCACCGCGGCGGCTTGGTCGAAATGTTCGACCGCCCGGACGTGCAGCAGCACCGCTTGCAGCGCGACTCGGCCGACACCGACCTTTACGCCGGGTGGACGGAGGACGCGCTCTACCTCGCGTTCCGCCTCGAAGGCATCAGCGGCGACCTGGGCCGGCGGCAGGACGGGGTGGGCACGTCGGGCAACTTCGTCCGCCGCGACTTCGGGCGGCCGTGGGGCGAGGACGCGGCGGAACTCATCGCGCAAGCCGTCTACGCCGACGGCACCGCCGGGCCGGCGCTGCACTTGACGGTCAAACCCAACGGCGCGGTGGTCGGCGCCCGCCGCCCGCCGGATGAGGCGACATGGAGCGCCTTCGAGGGTGCGGCCCGCTACCGGGCGACGCTGCAGGACGCTGACCCGACCGACGTCTGGCGGGGCGAGCTGGCCATTGACTGGTCGGCCCTGTTGGAGGTCGGCCGGTTCGACAACGTCGGCCGGCCGGAGCGGCCGGTCATGGTGCGGTTCAACTTCGCCCAGCACCGCCCGCTCTCCGGCACCGGCACCACCTGGGCCGGCCCGATCGACCGCCTCGACGACCTGCGCGTCAGCGGCGTCCTGGTGCCCACGGTGGCGGAGTGAGCCGCGGCACCTAGAACGGCAGCGTTTGGCCGTCAATGCCGTAGAACTTGCCGCTGCTTTGGTGCAGTGTGGCGGCGTCGATGATCTTCATCATCTGCTCGATCGACTTCGTCGGCGACAGGTCGGCACTCTGGCCGCCCATGTCGGTGCGGACCCAGCCGGGCGAGAGGCTCAGCACGGTGATGCCGTCGTCGTGAAGCTGCTCGGCGAGGATGCGGCCGACCATATTCAGGGCCGCCTTGCTGGCCGAGTAGACGATCGGGCTGCGGCCGCTGCTGCGGTCGATGGAGCCGAGGCCGCTGGAGATGTTGGCGATTTTGCTGCCGCGGCCCAGCAGCGGTTTGAGGTGTTTCGTCACCAAGAGCGGCCCGGCGACGTTGCTCATCAACACATCGTGGCACACCCCCTGCGTCACCTCGTCCAGCCCCTGCCGCCCGCCGACCCGCGGCCCGGCATAGCCGGCGTTGTTGACGAGCAGATCGATCCCGTCCGTTAGCGCCCGCACCTCGGTTGCCGCCGACTCGACGCTCGCCTCGTCGGCCACCTCCAGCCTCACGACGTGCACGCCCAACGCCTCCAGCTCCGGCGACGGTCCCCGGCGGGTGGCGATCACCGTGTCGCCGCGGTTGTTGAGGAACTCGGTGAACGCGAGGCCAAGGCCGCGGTTCGCGCCGGTGACGAGGGCGGTGGGCATGGGCAAATCGTACGCGGCGTTCAATCGAACGTGCGGACATACACCAAACCGTCCTGCCCCGCGTCGTCGCCGGGGTAGAGGGTCTCGATGGTCGCGAGGTGGCCGTAGCCGTTCATGGTCAGCACCGCGCGGGCGGCGACGTGCTCGCGTTGCCGGACGACGCACCACAGCCGCCGCAGCGGGTGGCAATCGTTATTCGCCGCGGCCGTCAGCGAATCAAGCAGGGCGGTGGCGTGGCCCTGCCGGCGGTGATCGGGGTGGGTGTGCAGCCGCACGATCTGGGCCTCGCCCGCGCCGGGCAGCCAGTGAAGCTCGGCCACGACCCGCCCGTCCACCATTCGCTCAAGCACTTCGATCTCCGGCATCACGCCCACGGTA
>CAYLSV010000079.1:0-4785 GCA_964386435.1 uncultured Tepidisphaerales bacterium | reverse complement strand
CCCCCGGACCTTTGCCGCCCCAACACTCTCGGCATGGCCACCGACCGCGTGCTCTCCGTCGACGTCGGCTCCTCGAGCGTCAAAGCCGCCGTCGTCCGCGGCGGCGAGATCGTCGGGCCGATCGTCCGGCAGGCGTTCCCGACGCATCAGCACAAAGGCCGCAGCGAGGTGGAGCCGGGCGACGTGTTGCGGGCGGTGCACGCGTCGATCCGCACCTGCGATACGGCGGGCGTGGCGGCGCTGGTGCTCACCGGCATGGGCCCGGCGTGGCTGGCGATGGCGGCGGACGGGCAACCGCTGACCCGGCTCGTCACGCACGCCGACCGCCGCAGCCTGTCGCAGGGCCGGCGGATCGAAGCATTGGTGGGACGCGAGCGGCATGTGCAACTCGCCGGCAACCGCCCGACGCCCGGCGGTATCAGCTCGACGACTGCCGCGTGGTTTGCCGAGCACGAGCCAAGCGTGATGCGGCGGGCGACGACAATCGGGCACTGGCCGACGTGGCTGCTGTGGCACCTGACCGGCCGGCTCGGCATTGATCCGAGCAACGCCGGCTTCACGGGACTGATGGACGTCGGCACCGGCGCCTGGTCGGCCGAGTTGTGCGGCGCGGCGGGTGTGCGGCCGGTGCAGTTGCCGCCGATCCGGGATGCGGCCGATGCGGCGCCGTTGCTAACCGGGCCGGCCGGGGCGGTGGGGTTGCCGGCGGGGTTGCCGGTGCTCGGCGGCGTGGTCGACGGCAGCGGGCCGCTCCTGCTCGACGGGGCGAGGGCGGGGCGGCTGGTGCACTCCGCCGGCAGCAGCGACGTGCTGGCGCTGGGCCTGGAGCGGGCAATGCCGCGAGACGGGTTGCTCTGCCGGCCGCTGGGCACCGGCGGGCAATGGGTGGCCGCGGCGACGCTCAGCAGCGGCGGCTCGTTGCTGGCGTGGCTGGGCGATTTGATGTTCGCCGGCGAGGACTTGGCCGATGTCTGCCGCCGCGCCGCCGATCGGCCGCCGACAATCGTGCAAATCGACCCACGCCTCGCCGGCGACCGCCTGACGGTCGACCAGCCCGCCGCCGCCATCGTGAACCTCACGCCCGGCATCGACCGCCTCGACGTCATGCGGGCCGCCATTGTCGCCGTCGCCCAAAGCATGCGCGAGCGCTACAACCGCCTGGCCGGCCTCGGCGTGCCGATCCACGACGCGATCATCCGCACCGGCGGCGCAGCCGACCTGCTGGGGCCGCTGCTGCTGGACGTTTTCCCGCGCCGCCACACCGTCCGCCCCGTCGAAGAAGCGACCCTCCGCGGCGCAGCGACACTGTGGGCTTGCTGACGTGCTCGGCGGGTAAGTGTCGCTGAGGCCCCCACCGCTGCGTGGGCAGCGGGGCTGCGCACGAACTCGAATGCGCTTTGGCTGCGTGCGTAGCCCCGCTGCCCACGCAGCGGTGGGGGCCTCAGCGACGCACGCATGCCGAACGTGTCACCGCGTCACCCCTAGCAGCCAGGCTTGGGCGGCGGCGATGATGGCCGTCACCGCGGCCAGGGCCCAGCCCATGGCGCTGGCGTAGCCAAGGTCGCCGGCGTCGAAGCCGGCGGCGTAGAGGGCCATGACCACCGTCAACCCGCGGTAGCCGGGGCCGGCGGTGCCGTTGAACAGCAGCCATGGCAGCTCAAATAAACTCAACCCCCAGGCGGTGCCGGCGATGATGAGGAACGCCGTGGCGGGGCGGACGCCAGGCAGGGTGACGTGCCAGAACGCCGCCCGCCGCCCCGCCCCGTCGAGGGCGGCGGCTTCGTAAAGGTCGCTGTCGATCGCCCGCAACGCGGCCGTGTAATGCACCAGCCCCCACCCCAGCCCGGCCCACGTGCCCGCCGCGACGATGGCCGCCGTCGCCCACGCCGGGTCGCTCAGGAAGCCGATCGGCCCGACGCCCACCACGCCCAGCCCCCCGTTCACCGGCCCCTGCTTCGTCCCCAACAGCCCGGCGAACAGCACCCCGACGAAGACGGCCCCGACGAGGTGCGTCGAGAACGCCGCCAGCCGCAGCCACCGCCGGCCGACCACGCCCCGGCCGTCCAGCAACACCGCCAGCCCCAGCGCCAGCGGCAACTGCACGATCAGCAGCAACGCCGTCAGCACCACCGTGTTGCCCAGCCCGCCCCAGAACAGCGGGTCGCTCAGCAGCCGGGCGAAGTGCCCGATTCCGACGAATTCCCCCGCCGCCGGCCCGGCGGTTTGGTGAGTTGAAAGCCACAGCGACCGGGCAATCGGGTAGCCGGTGAACCCGCCCATGAGCACGGTGAACGGCAGCAGCAACAGCACGATCTGGCCGCGGCCACGCATTGCCGCACGGTACGGCGGCGGCTGCGCCCGGCGACCCGGTGCACCGCACCAACTCCTGGCGACAAAACCTGTGAAAACAGCCTTCACCGCAACAGGCGAATGACCTTGGCTGCTGTTGCTCGAATAATGACAGCCACCGCACGGCCCCGATGGGCCGGATGCTGGGGGGACAACCCGGCATTCCTCTTAATCGAAACGCAGCTATGGAACTTTCCGCTCCCAACGCCCAGTTAACCGGCTCAACCGCCACGTCCTCCCCCCGCGCCACCCCGGCCACCGAACCCAAGCCCGGCTTTGGTGACGTGCCGATGCGGGACATGCTTCAGCGGCTTCACCGCGACGTGCCGTTCGCCAAGGCGCTGGCCGTCACCACGCTGCCCCGCGGCGGCCTACAGGTGTTCGCCCCGGCCCATGCCGACGAAGCCCTTTCCCGCGCCTTCACCCGCCACGGCCACGCCGCCGAGCCGACGGTGTGGGCTGCGATTCGCACCGGCGAGACCGTGCGCAGCAGCGACTTGTCCACGCCTGAGGCGCTTGAGAAGAGCGTGCTCAAGCCGCACGAGCTGGGTCACCGGGCCGCTTGCAAGCTGCCCGAACCGTTGCTGCCGGGGTACGACGGGTCGCTGGTGCTTTACCGCGAAGCGGGGGCTGAGGATTTTTCGACCAACGAGATCAAGGCCCTCGACCGCTTCGGCCGCACGCTGTCCGAGGCGCTTGATGAGGCCCACCCGAAGGACGGGGCCGACCACGGTTTGCCGCTGGCCCATGGTCTCGCCGGCGGCCGGGTGTTCGCCTTCGACACAAGCGGCAACACGCTGTTGGGCGATGTCGATGCACTCAGCCAGGTCAGCGAGCGGCTGCGGCATCTGGTCCTCGAGACCGCCAAGTCCGTCGCCAACCGCGAAGAGCAGGGCGACGGCGTGGAGAGCGAGCGGGTGATGCTGGCCGACGACTTGGGGGATCAGTGGGCGTTCCGCGTGACGCGCCACGCCGCTTATCCGGCGCTGGCCGAGGGGCCGGTGGTGTTCGTGGCGCTGCAGCCGGAGGTGCCGCACTGGGCGGCGCTGCGCGGCGGGCATTTCCCGGCCGACGACGAGATCGCCCGCCTCGTGCCGGCGCTGAAGTACATGCACGACAATTATGCCGACGGCCCCAGCCTCGGGGAGACGGCGAAGACGGTCTACCTCTCGCCGTTCCACTTCCACCGCCGCTTCACCGAAGCCTTGGGCACAACGCCCAAGCATTTCCTGTTCGACTGCCAAATCGCCGCGACGAAGGCGAAGCTGGTCGCCGGCGAGGAGCTCGCCCAGATTGCCAAGGATTGCGGCTTCGCCCACCAAAGCCACTTCACCAGCCGCTTCAAGCAGGCGACCGGCCTGACCCCCACCCGCTGGCGCAAGCTCGCCCGCGACCGGGCCTGAAAAACGCTGGGTTGCGTCGCAAGCAAGAAGCCGAGGGGAGAGCGAAGCGATCACCCCGGATCGACGCGGCACATGTTCGCACGTCGATCCGGGTGATCGCTTCGCTCTCCCCTCGGCTTCTTCGTGGTCCATTTGTGACTCATCCTGACGCCCGACTCCACGCCGGCGGCTAACGTCGACGCCCGCTCGGTTGTCTGGGGCGGTGTGCGGTTGATGCCGCGATTTTATGATGAAGTTTCGCCACCCCATCGTCGCCGGCTTGCTGCCCGCCCTCGTTGCCGTGCCGTTGCTCGCGCAGCCGGCCGACCCGGACGTGCGGTTGCGGCACGAGGAGGTCGCCCGCACCGAGGCCGTCCGTGAACTCCGTCGGCAAATCGAGGCCGTCCCGCTGGGCACCGGCACGCTGGGGCAAATCTTCGCCGAAGACGATTCGCCGCTGGACCGCGAGCTGTCCGAGGCGAATCAGCTTGCCGGGCCGCGGTGGCTCAATGACGACACGTGCCAGGTCCGCCTGACGCTCGAAGGCGATGAGCTGCTGCAGGCGGTGCGGGAGGCGGACGTGGACGTGCCGGCCGATCAACTCGCCGGGCGGTACTTCGTCGCCACGGGCACGGCCGTGAACCCGCTGGCGGTGGGCCGCGTGCAGCCGATCGAGCCGTCGGCCGTGTGGGTGAGCGTCTCGGCCGAGGCTCGCCGCGACGCGTTGGAAGCCGCCCGGCTCGACGCGTTGCGCAGCGTCGACGTCCAGCTCGAGCCCGCCGGCGTTCCGGCACCGCTGGTGAACGCATTGGGCGACTACGTCGCAGCCCGGCCGGTGACGCGGGTGCGTTTTGGTGAGGAGAACGGCCAGCCCGCCGCGGAGGTGACGCTGTCAGTTGACGCCCCGCAACTCGCCGCGTTCGTCGAGGGCGCGGCCTCGCAGCGGCAGGACCTGTCGCAGGCCGAGGTCGTCGCCGCGCATCACCGCGGCTTCAGCTTCCTTGGCCGCGGCGCGCGCACCGACGGCGTCGATGGCGAGAAAGGCGTTGAGTTG
>CAYLSV010000078.1:0-16525 GCA_964386435.1 uncultured Tepidisphaerales bacterium | reverse complement strand
ACGCCTTCACCCGGCCTGCCGAGTTCCTCACGCTCACCCGCCCCGTCCAAGACGCCGACGGCAACCTGCTGGCGCCCGGCGCTTTCTGGGAAGAATTGGCCCCTTTCGCCGAGCCCGAGCGCGACGCTCCCCAACCCGCCACGCCGCGGCAGGCGTTCGTGATAATCGCCGACTGGGCCCGCGGCACGCTGCCGGAAGACCAGCACGCCGACGCCGCCGCGCTCTACGAGCACGCCCTGCGGGATGAGCGGCGGCTCGCCGACTGGAACCTGCTGCGGGCGTGGCCGGCGCTGTCATACCGCAACCGGCCCGCGCTGTCACGTGAGGCCGCGGCGGCGCTCTACGGCGAGCGGGTGCGCGGCGGGCCCACGCGGTTCGAGCGTTTCGGGCAGTGCCCGTTCCTTCATTTCGCCAACGACGGCCTGAAACTCGACGACCCGATCGGCGACGACATCACGCCGCTGGACGAGGGCAACCTGCTGCACGAAGGTTTGCGCCGGCTGGCCGAGGCGTGCGTCGGGAAGTACGACTTTTCCCGGGAAGTTCCGCCGGATGCGCGGATCGCCACCGGGGCCGAGCGGGTGATCGGCGAGGTCATCGACGACATCGGCCGGCGGGCAGTGCGGCGGAGTCGCGGCGGCTCGTACCTGCGCCGCCGCCTCGCCCGCGAGCTGGCCGCGGCGTTCCGGCGGGAGCTGCACCACTGGCGGGCCGGGGCGTTTCGGCCGACGAAGTTCGAGCAGAACATCACCGGCGACCCCGAGGCCGCGAAGCTCGAAGGCCGCATCGACCGTGTCGACGCCACGGCCGGCGGCGAGGTGTGCGTCGTCGACTACAAGCGCTCCTCGGCCGAGCCGGTGAAGCCGGACCGCGTGCGGTTCGGCACCACGCTTCAGTTGCCGATTTACCTGCACGCCGCCCGCGAGTTCGGCCGGCCGGTGGCGGCGTTGCACGTGCAGCTTCGGCCGAAGATCAAGCTTGTGCCGCACCCCGACGAGATCGTCGTCGACCCGCTCGACCCCCGCCCCCGCGGCATCCTCGCCCAGGACGCCGGGCCGCTGTTCGAGGCGGGCTACGACGAGCGATCGCCGAGCACGGTGGTGCCCATCGCCTTCACGAAAAAGGGCGAGGCCGGCAAGCGCGGCAACGAGGCGGTGCCGCCGGCCGAGCTGGCCGAACTGGCCGACGACGCCGTGGCGAAGGTGTCGGCGTTCGCCGCCTCCGCCCACGCCGGCAACGTCGCCGTGCGGCCCTACCGCGAGGGCACGAAGACGCCGTGCGCGTGGTGCGCCTTCCGCAGCGTCTGCCGCCACGAGCCGCGCCTGAACGGCTACCGCGACGCCTCGGACCCGAAAAACTCCGCAGAACACGCCGATGCCCGCTGATCTTTCCGAGCTCACCGAGGCCCAGCGGCGGGCCGTGACCGAGGTCGGCCGCGACGTGGTCGTCAGCGCTGCGGCCGGCAGCGGCAAGACGCGGGTGCTGTCGGCGCGGTGCGTGAACCTGGTGCTCGACGCCGGGCCGCCGCATCAATGCGATGTGGATCAACTGCTGGTTCTGACGTTTACCCGCAAGGCCGCCGCCGAGATGCGGCGGCGGGTCGGGCGGTTGTTCGCCGACCGGCTCGACGCGGCGAGCGACGCCGAGCGGCCGCGGGTGAAGGAGCAGCGGCGGCGGTTGGAGCGGGCGAGCATTGGCACGATCCACGCGTTCTGCGGCGACGTGCTCCGCCGCCACTTCGACGCGCTGGGCCTCGACCCGACGTTCGAGGTCGCCGACCCGGCTCGGGCCAAACAGCTCAAGCGCCGCGCCGCCGACCGCCTGCTCGACCGCCGGTACGGCCGGGATGATGACGCGTTCTACCAACTGCTCGACCGCCACGGCGACGGCCGCCACGAGGGCGTGATCCGCGCGGCCGAGGAGTTGAACGCGTTCCGCAGCAGCCTGCCCGATCCGGCGGCGTGGACGGCCCGCGCCCGCGACCAACTCGCCGACCCGTCCGCCGCCGTCGCCGCGGTGCGGCAGGCGTCGGTCGACGAACTCGAAACCGCCGCCGAGGGGTTGGCGTACCTGACGGCCGACGCCGAGGCGCTTCACGAGCGGGCCGGCCGGCACGTGGGCGACTGGCTCGGATGGGTCGAAGACCTCGCCGCCCACGCCCGCCGCGGCAACTTCGCCGCCTTCACCGCGGTCCACAAAAACGAGCGGCCCAAGGCCTTCGCCACCAGCGGCTTCAGCGAGCAGCAGAAGGCCACCTGGAAAGACGATTTGCTGCCCCGCCGCGACGCGTTGCTCAAGCCGATCAAGGAGCTCAAGGGCACGCTGCCGGCGCTGCGGTTCAGCGACGAGGATTGGCAGAACGCCGCGGAAATCGCGCAGCCCGACGGCGAAGCGCTGCTGGCGCTCGCCGACGATCTGGACGCCGAGTACGCCCGGCTCAAGCGGCGCGATCGGTTGCTCGACTTCGCCGACCTCGAGCGGCTCACGCACGAGTTGCTCAAGCTGCCCGAGCCGCTGCGCGAGGTGACGAACCGCGTGCGGCACGTGCTGGTCGACGAGTACCAGGACACCAACCCGCTGCAGGAGGCAATCCTGCAGCAACTCACCGGCGGCCGCGAGAACCTGTTCGTCGTCGGCGACGTCAAGCAGAGCATCTACCGCTTCCGCCTGGCCGACCCGAGCATTTTTCAGGAGCGGGTGCGGCAGATCGAGCCGATCCTGTTGGCCCAGAACTTCCGCAGCGGGGCGGCGGTAATCGACCTCGTCAACACGACGTTCGCCAAGTTGATGCGGCACGCCGACGACATCGACTACGGGGACGGCCACGCGCTTCAGCTCGGTCGGGCCGATGCGGTGGACGACGTGCCGACGCCGCTGCATCTGCTGCCGGCGGAGGCGGAGGACGACGACGAAGACACCGCCGTCGAGCGGGAGGCCGACCATGTGGCGGCGTTGATCCGGCGCGATTTGGACGCGCACGCCGACCGGTCGCCGGGCGATTACGCGGTGTTGTTGCGGACGATGAAGCACGTGGGCCACTCGTTCGCCGCGGCGTTGCGGCGGGCGGGGGTGCCGGTGAATCTGGAGGCCGGCGGGGCGCTGTTCGAGGCCGTGGAGGTGCGCGACACGATGGCGCTCTTGCAGGTGCTGGACAACCCGCGGCGAGACATCCCGCTGGCGGCGTTCCTGCGGTCGCCGCTGGCGGGGCTCGCCGACGCGGAGGATCTGCTCGCCCGCGTCCGGGCGGCGGCGACGGGGGAAAAGCCGAAGTTTCACGAGGCGGTTGAGCAGTTTGTCCGCCGGGAGACGGACGAGGCGCTGGCGTTGCGGGCGGTGCTGGTTCGCGTCGGCGTCTGGCGGGATGCGGCCGAGGCGCGGCCGCTGGCGGAGGTGCTTTGGGACGTTTGGCAGGAGACGGGCTACCTCGCCCACACCCGCGGCCGCGACGACGGGGCGCGGCGGGAGGCGAACCTGCTCACCCTGCATGAGCTGGCCCGCACCCACGACGCCGACCGCCGCGGGGCGGGGCTGGCAATGTTCGTGCGGCACTTGCTCGACCTCGCCGAAGACGCCCCGGCCGAGGGCGCCCAGCCGGCGGCGGCGCAGGCGGTGCGGGTGATGACGACGCACTCGGCGAAGGGCTTGGAGTTCCCGCACGTCGTCCTGCCGCAGCTCGGGCGGGTGTTCAACCTGAAGGACGCCGACGGCATCGCCCCGATCGACCGCGAGTACGGGCTCGGCTTGCAGGCGGTTGATCTGGATCGGCGGGCGCGGTGGAAGACGGCCGCCCGGCACGTGATCGCGGCGCGGCAGGTTCGGCAGAGCAAGCTCGAGGAGCTGCGGGTGCTGTACGTGGCGATGACGCGGGCGCGGGACAGCCTGACGCTCGTCGGCACGCCGCGGTGGGAGGCGCGGGCCGACGCCGACCCGTTGGAAGCGCGTTGCCCGCTTGATTGGTTGCGGCCGGTGGCCGAGGCGTCGCCGGGGCAGTTCACGATCCTCGAGCAGCCGGGCGAGACAACCGAGCGGGTGCGGGATTCGGCGGCCAACGTGCTGAAGACGGTCGCCGCCCGCGGGTCAGTGTCGGCACCGATGACAACTGTGGCCGAAGATTCGCTCAACCGACTGACGTTCCGGTACCCGTTCGCCGAAAAGACGCGGACGGCCGCCGTCGCCAGCGTGACGGAGCTGGCCCGCGGTGACGCCGCGGCACAGATGCGGCTGCCGAATGTTGGCGGCGGGCCATCATCCATCGACGTCGGCACGGCGACGCATCGGCTGCTGCAGGCGCTCGACTTTGCCAACGCCGCGACGCCGGATGCGGTGCGTCGGCAGCTCGACGCGCTGAACTTGGACCACGCCGACGCGGTGGACGTGGCGGCCGTCGCCTGGCTCGCCGGCAGCGACTTGGGCCGCCGGGTGCGCGAGGCCGGGCCGCACGCGCACCGGGAGTTGCCGATCGAAATGCTGTTGCCCGACGACGCTGCTGAGCCGCTGGACCGCGTGCTGATCCGCGGCCAGATTGACCTCGTGCTGCCGGGCGAGGGCGGTTGGATCGTCGTCGACTACAAGACCGGCCGCGTCACCGAGCAGGCCGGCGAGCAGTTGCGGCAGTATGCGTCGGCGCTTGAGTTGGCCACGGGCAAGCCGGTCGCGCAGCGGCACGTCGTCGACCTGCGCGGGCGGCAGCTGATAGCGGTCTGACGCTCGGGCGTGCGATGTCGCCGCCGAATCGCTATGCTCCCGGCCATGCTGCTCACCCCGCCGGATGGAGCCGGCCTCATCGCGGAGCCCGCCACGGAGCGGCGGCACATCCGGCTGCTCGCCCTCGACCTCGACGGCACCCTGCTCGGCCCCGACCGCAAGGTGGCACGGGAGACGGCCGCGGCCCTGCGGCGGCTTCACGATCAGGGCGACGTCCACGTCGTCCTCGCCACCGCCCGGCCGCCGCGGGGGGTGCGGGCCATCTACCGCGAGCTCGGCCTCGGCTCGCTGTCGATCCACTACAACGGCGTCTTGATCTGGGACGCCCCGAGCCGCCGCAGCTTGTTCCACCGGCCGATGTCGGGCGAGTTGACGCTCGAGATGGTCCGCCTCGCCCGGCAGCTTCGGCCGGAGGTCGAGGTGCAGATGGAGATCCATGACAAGTCCTACACCGACCGCGGCGAGGCACGATTCACCACCGAGACCGGCCGGCTCTTCCAGTTCGACGGCGTGCTGCCGGTTGAGGAGATCTGCCGCAGTGCCGTGACGAAGCTCATGTTCCTCGGCGGCCCGGAAACGCTGGTGCCCATCGAGATCGCCCTGCAGCGTGACTTTGCCCCCAAGGCCAGCATCCTCTACACCGACCGCGATCTGATCCAGATCATGGACCGCCGCGGCGGCAAGGCGTCGGCGGTGCAAAAGGTCGCCCGCCACTTGAACGTCCCCCGTCGCCAAGTGATGGCCGTCGGCGACAATCTCAACGACTACGGCATGCTCCGCTGGGCCGGCATCGGCGTGGCGATGGGCAACGCCCGCCCGGTCCTGAAGAACATCGCCGACTGGGTCGCCCCGACCAACGCCGAGCAAGGCGTGCTGGCGGCGCTGGAGAAGTACGGGCTGACCGAAGTGATGAGTTAAGGAGTGGGTGAGTGATGAGTGCCGGAAGTGGTTGGCCTGCCGGTTCAGGCACTCATCATTCACCCACTCATCACTCATCACTTCCGCCCTACCCTCGCCCCCATGCCACCTTTCCTCACCGCCTCCTCCCCCGGCGTCGGCGGCCACATTCGTAGTCGGCCGGCCGACTTTTTCGTGCAGGAGATTCAGCGGGTCGAGCCCTCGGGCGAGGGCGAGCACGTGCTGTTCGAGATCCGCAAGACCGGCATCACGACGCAGGAGGCCGTCAAGCGGATCAGCCGGCGGCTGAAGGTGCACGACCGGGCCATCGGGTTCGCCGGCCTCAAGGACAAGCACGCTGTCACGCAGCAACTGCTCAGCGTGCAGGGGGCGAGCGAGGCCCAGGTGATGCAGCTGCAGGCCGACGACCTCGGCGTCCTGTGGGCGGCGCGGCACGGGCGGAAGCTCAAGCGTGGGGCCAGCGGCGGCAACCGGTTCGCCATCAAGATCCGCGGCGTCGAGCCGACCGGCGTCGTCAAGCTCCGGCCGATCCTGGCGACGCTGGAGAAGCGCGGCGTGCCCAACTTTTTCGGCCCCCAACGCTTCGGCAACCGCGGCGACAACGCCGAGCGCGGCAAACAACTGCTGGCCGGCGAGATCAAGGTGCCGGCGTGGCAGCGGAGCGTGCTGCTGTCGAGCGTGCAGTCGGCCGTGTTCAACCACGTGCTGAGTGAGCGGCTGGAGCAGTTCGACGTGCTGCTCGACGGCGACGTGGCGTACAAACACGATTCGGGCGGCTGCTTCGCCGTGCCCGAGGCGGCCGTGGAGCAGCCGCGGGCCGAGCGGTTCGAGATCAGCCCGACCGGCCCGATGCCCGGCCCGAAGATGCTCGCCACAACCGGTCGGCCCGGTGAAATGGAGCAGGCGGCGATGGCGGCGTTCCACGTCTCGCCCGGCACCTTCGCCAGCGAGCGCGGCTTCCCCGGCGAGCGCCGACCGCTGCGCGTCCCCCTCGTCGGCGGCCAACTCGCCAGCGGCATCGACGAGTTCGGCCCGCACATCACCGCCGCGTTCACCCTGCCGCCGGGCAGCTACGCCACCAGCGTCCTGCGCGAGCTGATGAAGACCGACGACATGGACGCTTCGCCCGAGCACCGCGACACTCCGCCGGTCGAAGGCCTCGCCCAACGGCCGGGCACGCCGGACGGCAAGGTGTGAGGCGGAGGGCACAAGGTGGTAGGTGGTAGGGCTGAGCCTGCGGGGCATCGTCTTCGGCCCCTACCACCTCCTTCCTACACCCTCCGCCCCCTTCCACGCCTTTCAACACTGTCGAAACGAACAAGAACGAACTCGCACGGGGCCGATGAACGTCTTATCGTTTCAGCACGGAGCGAAAAGTGCTTGATCTCGCCATGAAAACTGCCACCCCTGCCAACGTCCGCCTCACGACCGAACCCGATGCCGCCGCGCTGATGGCGCAGCTATCGGGGATCGTCGGCGACGAGTTGAGCCGGGTGGTGGAGGCGTTCGACGCGGAGCTGGAGAGCGATCTGCCCTGCGTCAACGACCTCGCCCGGCGGGTCGCCCGGTTCCGCGGCAAGATGCTGCGGCCGATGCTCGTCCTTCTCGCCGGCAAGGCGACGGGCGGTTTGACCGACGACCACATTACTCTCGCCGCCGTGGTGGAGATGGTCCACATGGCGACGCTCGTGCACGACGACGTGCTCGACGAGGCCGAGATGCGGCGCAAGGGGCCGACCATCAACCACTTGCGCGGCAACGAGGCGGCGGTGATGCTGGGCGACTACCTGATCAGCCACGCCTACCACCTGTGCACCAGCCTCGACGACGCCGAGGCCGCCCGTGACGCCGCCCGGCTCATCGGCCGCACGACGAACACCGTCTGCGAGGGCGAGCTGCTGCAGATCAGCCACCGGACCGACCTCGACCTCGACGAGCAGACGTACTTCGAGATCATCCGCCGCAAAACGGCCGTGCTGACGGCCGTTTGCTGCCGGCTGGGTGCCGAGCACGCCGGCGGCGACCGCGAGACGGCCGCCGCGCTCGAGCGGTACGGCATGCTCCTGGGCACGGCGTTCCAGATCCAGGACGACGTCCTGGACCTCACCGGCGACGCCGCGACGGTGGGCAAGACGTTGGGCATCGACATCGAGAAGCAGAAGCTGACGTTGCCGCTGATCCACTTCCTGCGGGCCGCCCCGGTGGAGCACCGGGAGCTGCTCCGCAGCCTGCTCCGCAGCACGGACGCCGATAAGGCCGAGCAGATTCACCACCTGATCGCCCCCAGCGACAGCCTGACGTACGCCCGCCGTCGGGCCGACGGGCTGGTCGCCGAGGCCCGGAGTTGCCTGCACGTCCTGCCGCCGAGCGAGGCCCGCGACGTGCTGGAACTCATCGCCGGCTTCGTCACCCGCCGGGCGGCGTGAGCACTAGGTTGCCGCCTGACCCGACCGCCGCCGCGTGGCGGCGGGGCTAATCCCGCAGTGAGATGCTGCTGCAGGATTAGCCCCGCCACCACGCGGCGGAGATCCGGCCGGTCGGTTCCCGAGGTGCTACCCTCCCGCCGTGCGTTTGTTGCCCCTGCTGATCGCGGTGCTGCTTGCTGGTTGCGCCAAGCCCGACCCGATTGCCGCGCCGCCGCCGCCGCCGCAGGTGGTGGGCGAGTACGACAAGCTCTGGGCCGCCGCCGAGCGGGCGGCGCGGGATCTGAACTTCGACATCGCCCGCACCGATTACCGCCGCGGCGAGTTGACCACCGAACCGATGGTCAGCGCCCAGCCGATCGAGATGCTGTGGCGGCACGAGCTGCGGACGGCCGATGCCGTGGCGACGAGCGCCCTCGCCACCTACCGCCGCACCGCCCGCTTCCAGATCGTGCCCGACGGCGACGGCTTCGTCATCGAGCCGACCGTTCAGGTGCAGCGACAGAGCGTGGCCGAGCGGCGGATCACCGACCCGATCTTCTACCGCGACTTCTTCCGCCGCGGCGACGAGCGCGGCACCCCCGAATCCGACCGCGGCCGCCAGTTGCCCTACAGCTATTGGTACGACGTCGGCCGCGACCACGCCCTGGAACGGCTGCTCGCCGACATGATCCAGCGGCGGCTGGGGTGACGCCTCACGCCACGACCAACGGTCGCGGCGGGTTGTCGATCAAACCGTCCTCCGCCGCCATCTGATGGAAGGTGCGGATCGCCTCCAACTGCCGCTCGCCGATGTCGAACTTGAGATATTCGGTCAGGTACTGCCACGCGATCCCCGCCGGCCAGCCCCGAGGCACGGCATGCTGTCGCACCAGGCTCTCCACATCGGCGAGACCGCGCTCCCGGCACGAGGCGAGGGTGTCGACGATATCGCCCAGCGCCGCCCCCCGCCGCGAAGCCCAAACCGCGAAGACGAACGGCAGGCCGGTGAGCCGCTTCCACGCCCCGCCGAGGTCGAGCTGATACTCGAACCCGGCCGGCTCCTCGCAGACGACCTTGTCGCCGATCAGCAGCCGCGCCTCGCCCGGCCGGCCGTCGGCGTCAAAGAGGCCCGCGATCTCCGGCCGCACGCCGAACCGCCGATTCAGCAAGATCTTGGCGAGCGCAACACTCGTGTGGCTGTCCGGATCGCAGCAGAGCCGCGTCACGTGATCGAACGGCGTCTGACTGAACAGCCGCACCGTCAGCGTCGGCCCGTCGCAGCCGATGCCGCCCGCCGCCGGCAGCAACTGCAGATCGTCCAGTCGCTGATAATCGATCACCGGCAGCAACGCCACGTCGGCCAGATCGTCCCGCAACAGCCCGGCCAACCGGCTCGGCACGGCCCGGCTCAGCGACACCCCCGGCACCTCCTCCAGCCCGGTAATCAACGGCCTGGCGTTGAAGTACGACACGCTGGCCACCCGGAGCGTCAGCTTGTCGTCCCGCCGATCAGCGGCGGCAGGGGTTGGCGAATCGAGCAGCGTGGCGGCCATGTCGGCACGATACGCAGAACGCCGATTTCAGTTTGGACGAAACCCCAGCCGTTTCTGTTGCGCATGGGCTGTGTTCAGGTTCGGCTAAACCTGCGACGGCGACTCAAGTTTCACCCAACCTGCGACGTGTTTTGCAGTCTGATCTGCCGTCGCACATCCGGCCTTAACAAAGGACGGCATGATGCCAAGCAAGCCCCACCCGGGGGCCATTCCACCAGAAGGAACACCCATGAGCAGCATTCTGCACAACATCAAGCGTTCGGCCCTTGTGGCCGTTGGTTCGGCGGCCGTGGCCGCCCTCGCCGCCGCCCCGGCTCTGGCCCAGAGCAGCCCGATGGAGGTCGACCCCGAACTCCCGAGCTACGAGCCGGCCAGCGGCATCAGCGGCACATTCAACAGCGTCGGCAGCGACACCCTCAACAACATGATGGCGCTGTGGACCGAGAAGTTCACCGAGTTCTACCCCAACGTCCAGCCCGAGGTCGTCGGCAAGGGCAGCAGCACCGCCCCGCCGGCCCTGATCGAAGGCACCAGCGATGTCGGCCCGATGAGCCGGGCGATGAAGGACAGCGAGGTCGACAAGTTCAAGACGGCCTTCGGTTACGAGCCGACCCCGATCCGGGTCGCCGTCGACGCATTGGGCGTGTTTGTCCACAAGGACAACCCGGTCGAGAGCCTGTCGCTCGACCAGCTCCAGCAGATTTACAGCATTGACGGCCCGACCGGCATCACCTGGGGCGACGTCGGCGTGACCGACCCGGCCTTCCGTGACCAGCCGATCACGCTGTACGGCCGCAACTCGGCCAGCGGCACCTACGGCTACTTCAAGAAGAACGCCATGGGCGACGTCGATTACAAGAGCAACGTCAAGGAGCAGCCCGGCAGCAGCGGCGTGGTCCAGGGCGTCGGCAGCGACCGCTTCGGCATCGGCTACAGCGGCGTCGGTTACAAGACCGCCGACACCAAGCTCGTGCCGCTGTCCGACGGCGGTGACGCCTTCCCGCCCAGCGCCGAGGCCGCTTACGCCGGGGATTACCCGTTGGCCCGGTTCCTTTACGTTTACGCGAACGTTCCGCCGAACCAGAGCGCCACGCCGATCGTCAAGGAGTTCCTGACGATGGTGCTCTCCAAGGAAGGCCAGGAGGCCGTGATCGAGGACGGTTACTTCCCGATCAGCGCCGAGCTGAGCGAGGAAGAGATCGCCAAGCTCAGCGGCAACTAAACCCGCTTCTGGCTTGAGCATCGACTCTGCAACAGCCCGGTTGTCCTTGATGGGGCAACCGGGTTTTTCGTTCGCCCATCAGCGGCTTCCGTGAAGATTCGATGAAGTTCCGGGCATCTGCCGTCCGGCGGTGCGGCTTCCGCTACCTTACCGGCACCCGCCGGATTCACGTTTTCTGAACTGCCCGTGACGACTTCGCCCGACGACGCCGACCCGACCGCCCCCGCCCCCCGTAGCGGCGGGGCCTTCACCGGGCGGGCGCGCAAACGCAAGACGTCGTTCTCGATCAAAGCCGCCGATGTCGCGGCGAAGTGGATTTTCACGGTCGGCGGCTTGGGTGTGATGGTGGTGCTGGGGCTGATCGTGGCGTACCTCGTCAGCGTCACCATGCCGCTATTCGGCGGGGCGTCGATCACGAAGGCCCCGTCGGCCACCCTGCCCAGCGGCGACGAGCCGGCCCGGCCGGTGAGTTTGGCGAGCGATGAGAACAAGGTCGCCCTTTGGGTGCTCGACGAGACGGGCGGCCTTGACGTCTACCGGCTCGACAACCTCGAGCTGCTGACCAACCAGCCGCTGGCCACCGGCAACGTCACCGCCGCCAGCACCCGCGGCACCGCTGTCGCCCTGGGCTTCGACGATGGCACAGTCCGCCTCGGCGACATCGCCTTCGACATCGGCTTTCCCCGCGAATCCGACCTGACGCCGGAGCAGGCGGAGCTCGAGGTTGATGGCATCGCATCGGTGGGCGGCGGCGTGCTGGTCAACGACGACGGCTTGCTGCGGCTGACCACTGTCGAGGCCGAGCTGCGGGACCGGCTGACCCTTGGCGAAGACCTCGGCCCTTCGCCGATCGTGCGGCTCGACTACCTCGCCGTCGAGCGAGACGAGGCCGTGCTGGCGCTGCGGGAGGATGCCCGGTTGGTGCTCGCCCACGGTCAACGGCGGCGATCGCTGATGGGTGGCGGCAAGCTGGTGCTGGAGCAGGTGGAGCTTCCCACCGACGCCAAGCCGCCGGGCGTGCGGCCGAGCAACGCCCTGCTCACCAACGGCGGCGACGGGGCGTACCTCGTCTACGAGGACGGCCTGACCCTTCGCTACGACCTGACTGACAAGGACAACCCGCAGGTCGTCGAGGTGCTCGACATCGTGCCGGAGGACGGCGTCTCCGTCACCGCGTCGCGAATGCTGCTGGGCGACACGACGCTGATCGTCGGCGACAGCGCCGGCAACGTGACCGGGTGGTTTGCCGCCCCGATCAAGCGGGACGAGCTGACGGACGACCAGTTGGCCGAGATGCCGATCGACGGCCACGTCATGACGGCGGCCCACGAATTTCCGGAAGTCGTCGGCGACGCCGTCGTGGCCATTGGCCGCAGTGATCGGGATCGGCAGTTCATCACCGCCGGCCGCGACGGGTCGATCGCGCTCAACTACATGGTCACTTCGACCACCGACGCCTACCTCCCGGCAACCGAGAAGGACATCCGCCTCATCGGCTTGTCCCCAAAGAACGACGCCTTGTTCGCCCTCACCGAAGATCGGGAGCTGCTGGCGTGGGACGTTGACAACCGCTACCCCGGCAGCGAGTTCGCGACGCTGTTCGCGCCAATCCACTACGAAGGATACGAGGAGCCGGTCCACATCTGGCAATCAGGCGGGGCGACGAACCGGTCGGAGCCGAAGCAGTCGTTCGTGCCGCTGCTGTGGGGCACGCTAAAGGCAACGTTCTACGCGATGTTGTTTGCCGTGCCGATCGCGATCCTCGGGGCGATCTACAGCAGCGAGTTCATGGCGCCGTCGGTGCGGAGCGTGGTCAAGCCGACGGTCGAGATGATGGCCGGGCTGCCGAGCGTGGTGCTGGGGTTCGTCGGCGGGTTGATCCTCGCGCCGATCATCGGCGACGTGCTGGCCGGGGCGCTGACGCTGTTCGTGGCGGTGCCGCTGGGGTTGTTCCTGTTCGGCTACGTCTGGCAGACGCTGCCGGTGGCGAGCTTGCCGGTGTTGCGGGGGCAGGTGGCCGGGGCGGTGATGATGCTCGCGGGGATGGGGGCGTGGCTGTACCTGCTGTTCGACGTCGGCGACGCCAGCGGCATCCCGTTGGCCATCGCGGCGGGGCTGTTCCTGTTCGGGCTGGGGCTGCTGATCCTTTGGCAGCTCGACGCGGTCAAGATTCGCGATTGGGGCGGCGACTACACACCGTTCATCACCATGGTCGGGCTGGTGCTGCTCAGCGGGCTGCTGACGCTCAGCCTCATCGGGCCGGGCATCGAGTGGCTGCTGTTCTACGACGACATCCGCGAATGGCTCGGCCGGCGGATCGGGCTGGATGAGGACGGCGACCCGACCGTCCGGTCGGCGGCGGTCGGCTGGGTCGCCCTGCTCACGCCGCTGATCCTCGTGGCCCTCGTCATCGGCTTCAACACCTACCTCCGCCCCCGGCTGGCGGCGTTCAAGAGCGAGAATCGCCGGCAGGTCGCCCTGCTGGACTTCGGCCGACTCGCCGCCTCCGCGGTGCTGGCGGTGCTGTTGGCGCTGGGGCTGGGCATGATCCTGGGCAGTCTCGGCCTCGACGTCCGCGGCGAGCTGCCCAGCACCGGCGACGTGGCGTTCAGCATCTTCGGGCCCTTCGACCCGCGGAACTCGCTGGTCATCGGCCTGGTCATGGGCTTCGCGGTCATCCCGATCATCTACACCGTCAGCGAGGACGCGCTCTCCAGCGTGCCGAACACGTTGCGGTCGGCAGCGCTTGGGGCCGGGGCGACGCCGTGGCAGACGGCGGTGAAGGTCGTGCTGCCGGTGGCGATCAGCGGCATTTTCAGCGCGTGCATGATCGGGCTGGGCCGGGCGGCGGGTGAGACGATGATCGTCTTGATGGCCTACGGCGGCACCGCCCTGCTGGACCTCAACATCTTCAACGGCGGCCGGACCTTCAGCGCCAACATCGCGACCGAGCTGCCCGAAGCGCCCAAGGGCGAGGCGCTTTACCGGCGGCTGTTCCTCAGCGGGGTGCTGCTGTTCATGCTCACGTTCTTCGTCAACACGCTGGCCGAATTGGTCCGCATCCGCTTCCGCGCCCGGACCAAGGGGCTGTAAGGGTTTACCACCGATGGCCGACCTCGACCGACAAGATCATGAAGTCCCCGACCCGGCCGGCACCGGCGACCGGCTGGAGTCGACCGCGGGTGCCGACGTCGCCGCCGGCGGGACCGGGGCGGTGCCGATCGGCAGCGGCAAGCCGAGCAATGCCGCGGCCCGTCGCAAACGCAAAACAAGCCTCGCCAGCCGCGGCGAGCCGATGGTCTGGCTCACCGGCGGCTGCATCGCGGTGGCGGTTGTGATGATCGTCACGCTGCTGGTGTTCATCGCCTTCAACGGCTTCGGCACCTTCTGGCCCGGGGCCGTCCACCAGGTCGCCTACACCGACGACAACGGCACCGAGCGGGTGCTGCTCGGTTCCATCGACCGCACCGACGAGCTGATCTTCAACGAAGACGCCAACTTCAACGGCACGCTCGACGAAGGCGAAGACCTAAACGGCAACGGCGTCATCGACGATGAGCTGGCGCTGCAGCGGACGCTCTACAAAACCGGCAACTTCACGCTCACCGACGAGATGTTCACCTGGGTCCGCGATGACCGGGTGACGGAAATCGCCCAGCCGGAAGATGCCCTGCTGGTCGAGTGGACGCAGAAGAACAACCTCTACGGCACCCTCACCGCCGTCAGCGACGGCGACCAGCGGATCGAAGGCACCGACGCCGCTTGGCAAGCGTTCGGCGAATTTCACGACGCCGCGCTGGCACTTGAGGAACAAATCGAGTCGATCAACGAAGATGACCTCGGGGCGATTAACGACCGCATCAGCGACCTCAACGACGACCTCGACCAGATCGCTTACAACGAGCGGGACGACGGCGGCGAGGAGTCGGCGGCGTACCTTGCCGAGGTCGAACAGCAGCAAGTCGAGCGGGACGAGCTCGATGGCGAGATCGTCAGATTGACCGAGCAGCGCCGTGAGCTGGAAGAGCGGCGGGACCAATACACGATGGAGATGGAAAAGGTCGACGGTCGCTTCATCCCCGGCTCCCGCGGCGACGATGAGGCGATCCCGATGTACCAGGTGGTGCGGGCGTTCCCCGCAAACCAACTCGGCGTGGTTGACAAGGTGGGCGTCTACTTCAGCCGCTGGGGCGAGTTTTTGCGGGGCGACCCGCGGCTGGCCAACTCCGAGGGCGGGGTCTGGCCGGCGATCGTGGGAACAGTGATGCTCACGTTCATCATGGTGATCCTCGTCGTGCCGATCGGCGTGATCGCGGCCATCTACCTGCGGGAGTACGCCCGGCAGGGGCCGCTCGTGAGCTTGGTGCGGATCAGCGTGAACAACCTCGCCGGGGTGCCGAGCATTGTGTATGGCGTGTTCGGGTTGGGCTTCTTCTGCTACACGCTCGGGGCGTACATCGACGGCGGGCCGAGCGAGGGCATGTCGATGAGCGTTGGCCCGTGGCTGGGACTGCTCGCCGGGCTGGCCGGGTTGCTGGCGGCGGCGATCGGGCTGGGCGTGCTCGCGGGGCGGATGGGCAAAAGCGACAACATCGAGCAGTCGTGGCTGCCGACGCTGGCCGGGGTTGGCACGTTCCTGCTGTGGCTGGCGGCGCTGGGCATGTTGGTGGTGACGCTGGCGGTAATTCCCGAGACAATTTTCGACGGCCTCTACGCCGCCAAAACCGCCGCCGGCCGGCCGACGTTGGGCAAGAGCGCGATGATCTGGGCCAGCCTGACGCTCGCCCTGCTCACGCTGCCGGTGGTGATCGTCGCGACCGAAGAAGCCCTCTCGGCCGTGCCCGATTCGATGCGTCAGGGCAGTTACGCCTGCGGTGCCAGCAAGTGGCAGACGATCCGCCGGATCGTGCTGCCGCGGGCGCTGCCGGGCATTATGACGGGCATGATCCTGGCAATCGCCCGCGGTGCCGGCGAGGTCGCGCCGCTGATGCTGGTCGGGGCGGTCAAGTGGACAAGCGAGCTGCCGGTCGATCTGGGCGAGGCCCCGATTGCAGGCGACGGCTGGTTCGGGCTCAACCGCTCGTTCATGCACCTCGGTTTCCACATTTACGACCTGGGCTTCCAGAGCCAGGACAGCGTGGCGGCGTTGCCGCTGCTTTACACGACGGTGCTGCTGCTGATCACGATTGTGGTGTCGCTGAACATCGCGGCGATCCTGATCCGCAGCCGCCTGCGTCGCCGGTTCGCCGGCGGGGCTTTCTAAGATTTTGCAAGTGATTTTCCGATGACGACCACGCTCCACGACCCTGCCGTCTCGCCCGCCGAGACCGACGCCCCGACCAGCTACGCCGCCCCGCCCAGCGGCCGGCGGCAGCGAGGTGAGCTGCAGCAGAACATCGATGCCGGGCAGACCTACCGCACCGAGACGCACCCGGAGCTCGCCGCCGAGGATCCGGTCGTGGAGGTCAGTGACTTCGACCTCTACTACGGCACGAAGCAGGCGCTATTCGACATCAACATGAGCGTGCCGCACGGCAAGGTCACAGCCCTCATCGGCCCCAGCGGCTGCGGCAAGTCGACGCTGCTGCGGTGCGTTAACCGGATGAACGATCTGATCGACTCTGTCAAAATCGACGGCGACATGACGCTCAACGGCGACTCGATTTACAGCAAAAAGGTCGACGTCATCGAGCTCCGCAAGCGCATGGGCATGGTCTTCCAGA
>CAYLSV010000077.1:10436-16859 GCA_964386435.1 uncultured Tepidisphaerales bacterium | reverse complement strand
GGATCAGCCCCGCCGCCACGCGGCGGAGGTCCGGTCGGTCTCGTGCTTACAGCTTCCGCCACCACTGGATCAGTCGCCGGATGACCTTTCAGCTCATCTCGAACAGCGGGTTCGACAGCGACTTGGGCTTATCGTCCTCAGCCGGTGCTTCGGTCGCCGCCGCTGCGGGTTCGTCGGCCGTCTTTGTCGGGTCGGGGCGGTAGAGGCGGGCATTGAACTGGCGGAGGTAGTCCGTCCAAACGCCCTCGCCCTTGCCGCGGCAGATCTCCAGGGCGGGGTCGAGCTTGGCGTCGAGGGTGTCGATCAAATGCACGCACATCGCTTCGGGCGTCTGCGGGTTGCGGGCGCTGCCGAAGTCCTGCTCGGTCGGGCCGTGGTGGGAGAGCATGACGTTCTGCAGCACCTCGACCACCGCCGGCGTGATCGGGTGGCCCAGCGTCTCGGCGGCGCGTTCGGCGTACTTCTCCAGCCAGATCGCGCCTTTGGCGATGTGGCCCACGAGGTTGCCGCCGTCGGTGTATTGAAACGCCGTGTCGTACTTGAGTTCGTACGTTTTACCCAAATCATGGATGAACAGCCCCAGCAGCACGATCTCGCCGTTGAGGCTCGGGTACAGCGGCGTGACGACCTCGGCAATCTTCATGAGCTGCAGCGTGTGCTCCAGCAACCCGCCGAGGCGGGCGTGGTGCATGCTCATCGCGGCCGGTGCCTGGCGGAACTGCTTCATCAACTCGGCGTCGGCGAGGTAGGCGTCCGTGAGTGCCCGCAGCTCCGAATGGTTGATCGCGTCGAGAAGCTGTTTCACCTCGACGAACATCTCGTCCACGTCCCGGTCGGTCGACGGCAGCAGCTCGCCGAAATCGACGTCGGCGGCGTCCACCGGCCACATCGCGTCGACGCGGAACTGCGGGGCGTCGTTGAACTCCTCGTACTGCCCCTTGATCCGCACGGCCGCCCCGCCCTTGGGAAGGTCGGCGTAGGTCTCTTCGCCCTGCTGCCACCACTTGCCGGGGATGGTGGCCGACTTGTCGCCGATGAGCATTTTGATGAACGGGTCGCCTTTGCGGGTGCGGCCCAGCTGCGGGTTCGAGAGGATGAACACGCCATCGAGCGTGTCGCCGGGGCCGGCGTCGGCGAGGAACAAACGGGGGCGGTCGGGGCCTGGCATGGCGGGCAGCATAGCGACGGTTTCAGCAGGTTTGGCGGGTTCGATAACGCTTGACGCTTGGCAACCCACCGCAAGATGCCTTATGCTCGGGCGGCAAGAAGCCGACAGCCGTGGTTACTGGAACGTCCCATGCCCGTCTCCGCCCCCAATTTGTCCGCCGCGTCCGGCACGAACCGTTTGCGGACCAGCGATGCCACAGCCCTGCTGCGGCTGGTGAGCGAGGCGTACGAGGCCGAGGCCGACGCTTCGCGTCGGCAGGAGCACGTGCTGGCGGGGCTGTGCGACCTGATCGGGGCCGTGTCGGCGTCGTCGGTGAAGCTGCGGAACTTTTTGCCCGGCGGTCAGCGGCGGATGGTGCTCTCGGCCAGCCACGACACGAAGGTGTACGACGCCGAGTCCCGCGATGCGTTGCACCGGCGGATGAGGCAGCCGGATCTGGTCGATCCGTTCGAGCTGCTGGGCCGCCGAGGCGTTGCCGACGCCGGGCAGTCGGCCGTGTGGCGGGCGGGGCATCTTTCGGACCACGAGTGGTACAACAGCGTCTACTACAACGAGTTCGCCCGCCATTTGCGGCTCGACGACCGCATCCAGATTACCCGCCAGATCGGCGATCGGGGGCTGGTTCACTCCGTGTCGTTCTGCCGGGCGACGGGCGATCCGAAGTTCGACGAGCGGGCGCTGCAGCTCGGCTCGCTGGCGATCGACTCGATGAGTTTGCTCCGCAAATGGTCCATCAGCAGCGGCACCGTCTTCGACGCCGCCCGCCGGGCGGGGGCGGTGGCCGAGGAGACGCGGGCGATCGATACGGACGGTGTCGAGCTGACGCCGAAGCTAAAAGAAGTGCTGGAGCTGCTGCTGCAGGGCGACAGCGAGAAACAGATCGCCCTCAAGCTCAAGCGGTCGATTCACACGGTGCACACCCACGTCAAGCGCTTGCACAAAGCCTACGACGTGAGCAGCCGCGGCGAGCTGTTCGCGCGGTTCCTGAAGCGTTAAGTGGCGTCGAACAAGTTTCTCGGGCGTAGCCGTGGAGCTCGCTCCGCCCGTCCGGTTGGACGTGAACCCGAACCCGCGGAGCAAGCTCCACGGCTACCCCAGAAGATCGAACGGGGGGATCAGTCGTCATCCCCACCCGCCGCGAGCAGCCCGGCGCCAATGGCGAGGCCGATGCCCACTGCGGCGGCGGCGGTGGCGGCGGGGTGCTTTTGGATGACGTTGAACAGCGAGGTTTCGCGGACCATGCCGTCATAGTCGCCGCGGGTTTCGCCCTGGCCGCTGGCGGTGCGGAGGCCGTCGTGGCGGTCGGCGGGCTCGGCGTCCTTCTGCTGTGCATCGAACAGGCCCCACTCCATGATCTTGTCGGTCAGGGCCGGGGCGAGGGTGCCCAGGATCTGGAACGGCAGCCCGCCGCCGCCGGCGTTGACCTCGCGGGTGGGGTTCTGGGCGGCGTGCAAAACCATGTCGGCCACCACTTCCGGGGCGTATGCCGGCGGCGGGAGCGTCGCCTTGTTCGGCGTGTAGTTCTTTGCGTGGCCGGGGTAAGGCGTGTTGATCGCCGACGGCTTGATCAGCGTGACGCTCACCGGCACGTTGTCCTTTTGCAACTCCATCCGCAGGGCGTCGGTGAACCCCTTCACGGCGTGCTTGCTGGCCGAGTACATGCCCTGCAGCGGAATAGCCCGGTCCGACAGCACGCTGCCGATGTTGATGAGCGCACCGGCCTGCCCGTCCTTCGGACGCCCGGCGAAGTGCTTGGCGGCGACAATGGAGCCGTTCACCAGGCCCCAGAAGTTCGTCTCGAACAACCGCTTATGATCGGCAGGCTCGACATCGACGATGCGGCCGTAGATGCTCACGCCGGCGTTGTTCACCCACGTATCGATGCGGCCATAGGTCTTGATCGCGAGGTCAGCGACCCGCTGCACCTGGGCCTCGTCGGTGACGTCGCACTCGATGGCAATGGCTTCGCCGCCAGCTTCGCGGAGGTGCTCGGCTTCGTCGCGTAGCGCATCTTCAGCGCGGGCGGCCAGCACGAGCCGGGCCCCTTGTTGGGCGGCTTCCCGGGCGGTGGCCAGGCCGATGCCGCTGCTGGCGCCGGTGATGACAATGACTTGGTCGCGGATCGGGCGAAGCTTCATGCGAAGCGGCATGCAACCGGCGGGCCAGACTCACGCCGCTTCGCGATCGGCCGGGGGCGGGAGCTGCCCGTCGACGGCCACCCGGTCGCGACCGGCTTTTTTTGCGGCGTAAAGGGCCGTGTCAGCCCGTCGCACCACGCCGCTGCCGTCGATCGATTCATCGGGGCGGGCTTGAGCGACGCCGAGGCTGATGGTCACTGGCACGTTCACTTTGCCGCTAATGAACTGCAGCCGGGCAACGGCCTCGCGCAGCCGCTCGGCGAGATGGGCTGCCCCGTCGCGACCGACGCCGGGGGTGATGACGCAAAGCTCTTCGCCGCCGTAGCGGCACACCGTGTCTTCGGCCCGGCAGGTCGCCTTCAGGGCCTCGCTGACGCTTACCAGCACCTGGTCGCCGAAGCCGTGGCCGTGGGTGTCGTTGAGCGCTTTGAAGCGGTCGAGGTCGACCATGATGACGCTGAACGCCTGGTTGCTGCGCTGCAGTTGGGCCATGTGGCCGGGCAAGCGTTCGTCGAGGTAACGGCGGTTGCGCAGGCCGGTGAGGCCGTCGATTTGAGCCTTTTCGGCGAGCAAGTCGAGCAGCCGCTTGGTCCGCAAAGCCGCCCGGACGCGGGCCAAAAACTCGGCCGGCTCGAAGGGCTTGAGCACGTAGTCGACCGCCCCGAGGTCGAGGCCACGGATTCTTTCCGTCGTGTCCGTCGCCCCCGTGAGAAAGATGACCGGCAAATCGGCCGTTTCCGGGGCGCTTTTGAGTTGACGGCAGGCGGCGAAGCCGTCGAGCACGGGCATCTCGACGTCGAGCAGGATCAGGTCCGGCTGAAGCTCCTTCGCCCGGGCCACGCCTTCGGCCCCGTTGGCGGCCGTTTCGACGACGAGCCCCTCCCGCCGCAGCCAAACGGCCACAAGTCGGCGGATCGGGCCGTCGTCATCGACGATCAGGACGGTGCGTTGGGTGCGATGAGTGTGCAAGCGACTGTCTCAGAGGATCGCGGCGGGCGGCGAAGGTTCCGTCTCGTGTAGGTTCCGTCTCGTGCATCGGCAGGCGAGGCAACCGAATCAAGCGGCTTGCCGCATGAGCTTGTCCGGCGTCGGCACGACCCGCCGGAGAATCGTCGCCACCTCGCCGGCGGCCGGCAACACCTCATCGAGGTCGGCGTGGCGCTTGAGCAGCCCCTCGGCCAAGGCGGCGGCGTCGGTGATGATGTCGAACCCGTAGCCGCCCCCAGCCCCTTTGAGCTGGTGCAGCCGGCGACGCAGCTTCTCTCGCACCTCGGGGCAATCCTGCTTGTCCAACTTGGCCACGGCGGCGTCGATCTCGGTGGCGTGGCCGGGCAGCTCGTCGATGAACTCATCAAGGATCTCGGCCATCATCTCATCATCGGCAAAGCGGCTGACAATCGGTCCTTCGGCGTCGAGCTGCGGCGATGCGGCAACAACGGCTGGCAACGCGGCGGGGGATGGGGCGTCGATCCGCTCGCTCAAAATCTCGAGCAGACGCTGGCGGTCCAGCGGCTTGGTGACGTAATCGTCGCAGCCGGCGCCGAGGCATTTCTGCCGGTCGCCGGCCATCGTGTGGGCGGTGACGGCGATGATCGGCAACGTCTGCCCGGCGTCGCGCAGGGCGCGGGCGGCGGCGTAGCCGTCCATCACCGGCATTTGCATGTCCATGAGCACGGCATCGAACGGCGTGCCGACCTCCCACGCCGCCAGCACCTCGTCGAGGGCCATTTGGCCGTTGTCGGCCAGCGTCACGTCGTAGCCGGCGGTGGTGAGGATGTGGCGGAACAGACGTTGGTTGTCGCGGCCGTCCTCGGCGATCAGCAGCCGGCCGCCGCCGGCGGGGTGCGGGCAAGGTTCTTCATCCGGCTCATGCTCGAACACCGCCTCGCCGCCCTCGACCCACTGCAGGGCGTCCATCGGCCCGATGCCGACGGTGAGGGCGAAGGTGCTGCCGCTGGTACCGGATTCGATCAGATCCAGCCCGCCGCCGAGCATTTCGGCCAGCCGCCGGCTGATGGACAGGCCCAGCCCGGTGCCGCCGAACTTGCGGGTGGTGCTGCCGTCGGCTTGGGTGAACGGGGCGAACAGCGTCTCCCGCTGCTCGGGCGTGATGCCAATGCCCGAGTCGCGGACGCCAAACCGCAGCCGCCCCGCCTCCTCGCCGGCGGCCATGCCGAGTTGCAAATCGATCCGGCCGCTTTGCGTGAACTTCACGGCGTTGGAGACCAAATTGAGCAGCACCTGTCGCAGCCGGGTCGGGTCGCTGCGGATCGTCCGCGGGATCGGCCCGTCGAACCCGAGCGTCAGCGCCAAGCCCTTCTCCACCGCGGCGTCGGCGAACAGCGTCACCACGTCGCGGGCGATCAAGCTCGGGTCGCACTCGATGTGCTCGACGGTCAGCTTGCCGGCCTCGATCTTGGAAAAGTCGAGAATGTCGTTGATCACGTGCAAGAGGTGCTCGCCGTTGCGGCGGATCGTGGCGATGTGGCCGCGACGGTCGACCTCGTCGGCATGTTGCAGCAGCTCGGCGTACCCCAGAATCGCCGTCATCGGCGTGCGAATTTCATGGCTCATGTTCGCCAAAAAATCGCCCTTGGCCTGGTTCGCCCGCTCGGCGGCTTCCTGGGCGAGCGTCGCCTCGGCTCGGGCCCGCTCCAGCTCCTCGCCCTTGGCCTCCAGCGCTTCCTTGGCGTGGTAGAGCCGCTGGTTGAACAGGACCATCTCCACCTCGGTCCGCTTCCGCTCGGTGACGTCGTCGGAGACGCCCAGCACGCCGACCACCTCGCCGCCGGCGTCGCGTAGCGGGATGCGGCTGGTGAGCAGCAGCCGCTCCTGGTCGCACTCGTCGTCGCCCTGCGGCTGGCTCGGGCAGACCATGACCTCGTCCTTGTCCAACAGCGCGGTGCCGCGTTCGAGGACGCGGCGGTCGTCGGTGCGGACCTGCTTGATCTGCGGCGTGGTCCATGGCAGGTCGTAGTCGCTGCGGCCGATCACGTCCTCGGGCGAGCCGCAGCCGATCCAATGGGCGAAGGTCGGGTTGCAGCCGAGGTAGACGCCCTCGCGGTTTTTCCAGAAAATCGCGCTGGGGATCAGCCGGACGATCTGGTCGAGCGTGTT
>CAYLSV010000077.1:9482-10426 GCA_964386435.1 uncultured Tepidisphaerales bacterium | reverse complement strand
CTGCCGCGCCTCGGTGATGTCGCTGATCGCCCCGGCCATGCGCAGCGGCTTGCCGCAATCGTCCCACACGGCCTGCCCGGTGCTGCGGAGCCAGATGTGCCCGCCGCTCTTGCAAATCATGCGGTACTCGACGCGGTACGGCACCCGCCGCTGCAAATGCGCCTGCAGCGCGGCCTCGACGCGGGGGCGGTCCTCGGGGTGGACGAGCTTGAAGAACGTCTCCTTGCCCGGCGGCAGCTCCCGCTCGTCGTAGCCGACCATCTCGTTGAACCGCCGGCTCCAGTAGATCGCCCGGTCGTCGTCGCCGTCGGCGATGCGCCAGTCGTAGATCGCGTCGGCGCTGCCCTGGACGGCCAGCTCGAACCGCTCCCGCTCCAGCCGCTGTCGCTCCTCGGCGGCCTTGCGCAACGAGATGTCGGCCACGGCGGCCAACACCAGGTTCGGCCGGCCGTCCTCGCTGACCATCGTGCAGGTCACGTGCACCCAAACGGTCGAGCCGTCGGGCCGCAGGTACCGTTTTTCCACCTCCATCACAGGCAGCCGGCCGCTGACGAACTCGCGGAACAGCTCCAGGTTCTTCTTCAGGTCATCGGGGTGCGTGAACTCGCGGAACGGCTTGCCCAGCACGTCGATCTCCGGGCGGTCGAGAATCTGGCACATTTGGCGGTTGCACTGCAGGATGCGGCCCTGCACCGGGTCGCAGATGCTGTGGCCCACGCCGCTGTGTTCGAAGACGCTGCGAAGCTGCTCCTGGGTCTGCTTCGCCCGCAGCCGCATGGCGTCGGCCTCGGCGGTGAGCTTGAGCTGGTCGGCCGCCCACAGCCGCAGCCGGCGGTCGATCGGACGGAACAGCAGGAACAGCTCCGCCAGCAGCAACGCCGCCGCCGCCCCGCCGCAGGTTGCCTCTACAAGTTGGGCCCGCCGCGCCCGCTTGGCGGCGGTTT
>CAYLSV010000077.1:0-9416 GCA_964386435.1 uncultured Tepidisphaerales bacterium | reverse complement strand
CCGGACCGACGACCTCGTCGAGCAAACGCCGCGCCCGCTTGGCGGCGGTTTCTTCCAGCTCCGACACCGCCTGCTCGCCAAGCGCCAGGTACGCCCGCTCGGCCACCCGGACTTGCCGCGTCATGATTGGCGTCACGCCGCCCATGATCGCTTGCTCGGCCAGCGCGATCAGCTCCCGCTGATACTGGCCGGCATGATCGAGCGTCTCGATGACGTGCGGATCGCTCAGATTCTTCCGCAGGGCGGCGGTATTCTGAAGCCATTGGTCGATTGCGAGTTGCAGGCGTTGCCGCGACTCAGAATCCGAGGGATCAAGGCCGAGGCGGGCAAAGTTCTTCGCCACCCGCTGGCTCGCCATCCGCTGCCGCCCGGCGTAGTTGATCAGCGCCGCGTCGGCCCGGCCTTCGTCCATCGCCCGCTGCACGAGCAAGTGCGAGCCGAGCACCAGGAACGCCATTAGCACGAGGGCCACGGCATACGCGTGCTTCATCCACTGAACTGGCTGTGCCTGCTCGGACATGTCGCGGCAATCCTCCGACGCGGTGCTGGCCCCAGAGGCTGCCCGAAATCGGGCAACCCTTAACACCAGCGTCGGCACGATCCGCTCCAAGATTCACCGGTTGGTCCGGCTCGACTGCGTATCGGACCTCACCGGAACATGCGGTACTGCCGCAGATCCGGCGCTTCGGCCGTGTCGAGGCGGACCTTGTACTCGCCGCTCCAGCACGCCGTGCACGCCTTGCCGTAGGGCACGCCGGTTACATCAAGTAACCCGTCGAGCGTCAGGTAGTGCAGCGAGTCGACCTCCAGAAAGTCGGCGATCTCCTGCTCGGTCTTGTCGGCCGCGATCAGCTCACCCTTGCTGGCGAAGTCGATGCCGTAGAAGCATGGGTGCCGGATCGGCGGGCAACTGATGCGCAAGTGAATCTCCTTCGCCCCCGCCCGCCGCAACGCCTGCATCTTCGACCGGGTGGTCGTGCCGCGGACAATGCTGTCGTCGACGACGACAATCTTCTGCCCCTCGATCAACTCGCCGATGATGTTGAGCTTCAGCGCCACGGCCCGGTCCCGCGCGTTCTGGTCCGGCAGGATGAACGTCCGCCCGACGAACCGGTTGGGCACAATGCCCTCCTCGAACACCAGCCCGCTCTCTTTGGCATAACCCAGCGCCGCGCTCCGCCCCGAGTCCGGCATCGGGATGACGATGTCGGCCGGCACGTGCGACTCCCGTGCCAACTGCCGCCCCAGCTTCTCGCGGACCAGGTGCACATTCTGCCCCCACAGCACGCTGGCCGGGTTGGCGAAGTAGACGTATTCAAAAACGCACTTCGCCGCGTCATCCGCCGGCCGCTCGAACTGTCGGCTGCTCATGCCCGCGTCGTCGATCGTCACGATCTCGCCCGGCTCCACGTCCCGCACCAGCTTTGCCCCCACCGCATCGAAAGCACACGTCTCGCTCGCCGCCACGTACGCCCCGTCCGGCAACTGCCCGATCGACAACGGCCGCAGCCCCCACGGATCGCGCACGCACTCCATCCGGTCCGGGAATAGAAACAGCAGCGCATACGCCCCCTGCAAATGCCGCAACACGTGCGGCAGCGGGTCGGGCTTGCTCGCAATGCTCGGCCGGGCCAGCAAGGTGACGATGATCTCCGTGTCCGTCGCCGTCTGGAAAATGTGCCCGTGCTCCTCGTACTCCCGCCGCAACCGCCGGCCGTTGACAAGGTTGCCGTTGTGGGCGATCGCCACCGGCCCGACGTGATACCGCTGCAGAATCGGCTGGGCGTTGCACACCTCGCTGCTGCCGGTCGTCGAGTACCGCACATGCCCGATCGCCGACCGCCCGGCCAAATCTTCCTTGAGCTGCCGCGGCGTGAAGACCTGCGACACCAGCCCCATCCCGGCGTGCCCGACGAGCTCGCCATCCCCCCGCCGCACCGCAATGCCGGCCGACTCCTGCCCCCGGTGCTGCTGCGCAAAAAGCCCCTGATGCGTCACCGCCGCCGCCCCACCATGCCCCCAGACGCCGAACAGGCCACACTTCTCCTTCTTTTCCACCGTCTCCGGCACGTCCAAATCGCCCGCATCCGGCAGCACAGGGAGGTTCACGCCGCCACTGTAGCCGCCGGTGCGGGGGCGAAAGCGACGGTTGATTCCCGAAAGATGCCGCCTAACCTACCCGACCCCACCGGCCGCCGGTAGGGCTTATGTCGGATTGGACCAGAGGATTCGCAAGATGAGCACCGCCGCGCCCGCCCGCAAGAACGACCAACGCAGCTACCTCGCCAAAACCGGCGAGCTGGAGCAGGCGTGGCACATCGTCGACGCCGAGAACCTCGTGCTCGGCCGCCTCTCGGCCAAGGTTGCTCAGATTTTGCAGGGCAAGCACAAGCCGACGTACACGCCCCACGTCGACACCGGCGACTTCGTCGTCGTCATCAACGCCGAGAAGCTGCGCGTCACCGGCGAGAAGCGCAAGACGCTGACTTACCAAACCTACAGCGGCTACCCCAGCGGCCAGCGGACCTACACGTTCGACGACATGCAGACGCGGGCCCCGCACAAGATCCTCGAGCTGTCCGTCCGCCGCATGCTGCCCAAGAGCAAGCTCGGCCGGCAGATGCTCAGCAAGCTCAAGGTGTACAAGGGCAGCGCGCACCCCCATGCCGCCCAGCAGCCCAAGCCGCTGACGCTCGACCTCCACTAAAACCTCCTTCTGATTCCCACCGATGGCCGACGAAACCCACGTTCTTGAAGCCCCCGACGTCTCCGCCGAGGATGCGTCACAAACCGGCGGCGTGTTCTTCACCTGGGGCACCGGCCGTCGCAAGTCCAGCGTCGCCCGGGTCCGCATCGTCCCCGGCAGCGGCCAGGTGACGGTCAACGGCCGCGAGCTCAACGACTTCTTCCCCAACGAGCGTGACCGCAAGGGCATCTTCGGCCCCCTCGAAGTGACCAACATGGGCGGCAAGCTTGACATCCTGGTCAACACCAGCGGCGGCGGCACCACCGGCCAAAGCGGCGCCATCGTCATGGGCCTCGCCCGCGCTCTGGCCACCTACGACCCGGCCAACGAAGGCGCCCTCCGCGGCCAAGGCTTCCTCACCCGCGACGACCGCATGAAGGAACGCAAAAAGTACGGGCAACGCGGCGCCCGCCGGAAGTTCCAGTTCAGCAAACGCTGATTGGCGACACCAACTCATCAAATTCAAGCACGCTGGCACCTGCCAGCGTGCTTCTTTGCATTGACGTCGCTGCGATGCCGGTCCTTCGATCTTTGGATGCCGCCGACCGCCGGACCTCCACCGCGGCGTGACAGGTCAACGCCGCTCAACGGCGGGGGACGAGAAATGAGTGAACGACAAAGGCCCACCGAAGCAATTCGGCGGGTGAGTGCAACTCAACGATGTGCGTGCCTCGCCGGGTGATCTACCGCTGGCGGTAGACGATGCGGCCCTTGGTCAGGTCGTAGGGCGAGAGCTGGACCTTCACGCGGTCGCCGGGCAGGATGCGGATGAAGAACTTGCGCATCTTCCCGCTGATAATGCCCAGGATCTCGCCCTCGGCATCGTCGAGCTTCAGCTTGAACATCGCGTTCGGCAGCGACTGCGTCACGGTGGCTTCTACTTCGATGGTGTCGTCGTCTCGGTTCTTGCGCACAAAATCTCCTGTCACACTCGGCGGATTTGCCCACGCAGACAAACATCCGGCCCAATCGTTGGGCGGCATCTTAGGCACCGTCCCGATCCCTCGACGGCGGCCGGCCCGTGTGTTGTTTGTACAGGCGGCTGAAGTGGAAAACATCAACGTACCCCACCGCCGCGGCGATGGCCGGCAGCTTCGCCGAGGTGTCCCGCAGCAGTCGCTTGGCACGGGCGATGCGTTGCTGGGCGACGTACCGCATCGGGCTGGTGCCGATCGCCTCACGGAACAAGCGGTTGAAGTGCGGCACACTGTGCCCCGCCACGCCGGCGAGTTCGGCCGCCGTGAGCGGCTTGGCCAGGTTCTCTTGCACGTACCGCCGGACCGCGACGAAGCCACCGTCGGCGGTGGCACGCTGCTCGATCAGGTCGGCGAACAGGGCGGCCAGCCGCACCGCGGCGACGGGCCGATCGGCGTGCCAACCCGCCACCATGTCGAGCCACCGGCCGCGCAACAGCGGGTCGCGGCCGAGCCGGGTGGTCGGGTTCGCCCCCAGCCGACGCGACCAAGCCGCGGCCGAATCGCCGTCGAAGTGGGCGAACAACCACTCCCACCCCGGCCGCCGCGGCGACTCGTAATCCTGCGCCACCCCCGGCGGCATCACCACCGCCTCCCCCGCCGCCGCGTGGAACGGCTCGCCGCCGAGCGTGCCGCGAATGTGGCCACGGGTTGCCCAGACGAACAGGTAGTCCGTGGGTGTCGGGCGAACGGTGTGAACCCGCTCGACTTGTGCAAAGTGTCCCGCCCCGTGGACCGTGAGCGCGCCCAGCATGATCGGATGATACATGCAAATGATCCGAGCGACCATGGCCTCACCCGGCGTCAAGGGCGAAGATGCGAGCCATGGCCCGTACCACGCTTCAACCCGCCGAACTGACCGCCGAGCAACGTCACGACTGGGATGTCGACGGCTACCTCGTCGTCCGCGGCCTGCTGAACACGGAAGAAGTCGCCGAGATTCGGCAAGCCTTCGAAAATCTGTCGGCCGAGCCGACGCCGGTTGACGGCCACTGGCACCCGAAGAGCGACGAGGAGGCGGCCGGCGATCCGCTGAAACGTTACCCCCGCGTGCTGCAGCCGCACCGGTTCATGCCGTTGGCCGAGCGGTACATGCTGCATGAGCGGATCGGCCGGGTGCTGACGACGCTGTTTCAGGACCAGCCGATCGCGACGCAGAGCATGTTCTACTTCAAGCCCAAGGGGGCGAAGGGCCAGGCGTTGCACCAGGACAATTACTACCTGCGGGTCAAGCCGCACACGTGCATTGCGGCGTGGTGCGCAATTGATCCGAGCCTGCCGGAGAATGGCGGGATGACGCTGGTACCGGGCACGCAGGATCTGGAAATCGCCTGCCCGAAGCTGGGCGACGCGACGCCGGAGCACGTGCTGAAGGACAGCTTCACGAGCGATTACGTCGCCCCGCCGGAGGGGCGGGAGGCGGTGCCGTGCGTGATGGAGCCGGGCGACGTGTTGTTTTTCAACGGCAGCGTGATTCACGGCAGCACGCCCAACACGCACCCGACGCTCTGGCGACGAAGCTTTATCTGCCACTACATGCCCGAGGCGGCCCAAGAGATCAGCGGCTACTACCACACCTACGGCCTCTGGGACTTCAGCGGCCAACGCGTCGACCGCCACTTCAGCCCCGAAGACGGCGGCCCGTGCGGCGACGATGGCCAACCGCTGCCGAAGCACCTGAAGGTTTCGGCGTGAGCAACGGCCGTTGAAGTCCCGCTGCTCTGCTGGGTCAGCCGTACTCGGGTTCGATGCTTGCCTTGATCCGCTCGTAAGTGTCCCGCCGCCACTCCGGGGCGGTGTCGGCGGCGACATCGGGGTAGAACTTGGGCAGCAGTTCGTCGGGGCGGACGCCCCAGAGGCCGAAGACTTTCACGCCGGGGGTGTCGATAACCGCGGCGTCGGCCACGGTGTTCAGCGGGTAGCGGCGGGCGCTGGTGGTGGTGTGGCGGCCCTTGTCGTGGGCGTCGCTGACGTGGCTGGTTTTCAGGTCGAGGCCAGGCTCGAGAGCGTTGACGAGCGAGCTCTTGCCCACGCCACTGTGGCCGGCGAGCACGGTCTCCTTGCCTGCAAGGCGCTGCCGGAGGTGGTCGAGGCCGACGCCGGTGCTGGCGCTGGCCTGCACCGAGGCAACGCCCAGGGTCGCGTAATGCCGCAGCACCTCATCCGCTTCACCCAACGCTCCATCTTCGTCCAGATCGACTTTGTTCAGCACGATGATCGGCTCCAGCCCGCCGCCCTGCGCCGCAATGATCATGCGGTCGACCAGCCCCCATCGCGGCCACGGGTTGAGCAGCGAGACGACGATCAACATCTGATCGGCGTTGGCGACGATCGGGTCCTGCTTGGAATCGTCGAGCGCCTCGGTCCGCGTCAGCAGCGTCCGGCGGTCCAGAATCACCTCGATCACCCCCTCCGGCAGCAGCGGCTCATCGCTGCTAGAGCCGGGCACCTTCACCGTCCCGCCGGTCGTGGCGTACCGCACGCGGTCGCCGACGACCAGGGCCGTCTCGAAGGTTTTGCGCAGCGTTTTGCGGGCCGTGCACAGCAGCAGCACGTTGTCGTCGCCGCGGACCTCGCTGTAGAGCGAATGCACCTGGATCACCTGCCCGGCAGGCAGCTTTTTCTTCTCGGCCGCCAGCACGGCGTCGTCTCGGCGCATGGCGGCGGTGCGTTCGGTTTTGATGCGGTCCTGGTGCTTGCTGCGCTGGCCCCACTTTTGCCGATCGCCGCCGAGTTCGTCATCAACCTGCCCGGCCAGTTCGCCGTCGTGGAAGGCGTCGGTCAAATCGTTCTGGCGGGGGCGGCGCTTGGGCATGGCGACCTAAACGTTGAACAGGAAGTGGCAGACGTCGCCCTCCTGCATGACGTAGCTTTTGCCCTCGCTCCGCAGCCGGCCGGCGGCTTTGATGGCGGCTTCGGTCTGGTGATTCTCCAGATCCGCAACGGTGTAGACCTCGGCCCGGATGAAGCCGCGTTCGAAGTCGGTGTGGATCGCGCCCGCGGCCTGCGGGGCGGTGCTGCCGCGGCGAATGGTCCAGGCGCGGACCTCCTTCGGGCCGGCGGTGAAAAAGCTTTGCAGCTCCAGCAGCTCGTAGGCCGCGCGGGCGAGCGTGTTGAGCGCCGGCTCGGTCAGGCCGACGGCTTCGAGCATTTCGGCTTTGTCGGCCTCGTCCAGCTCCGACAGCTCGCTCTCGACCTTGGCGCACACTGGCACCACCGCCCCGCCCTCGGCCGCCGCCCGCTCGCGGACCTGCCCGACCATCGGCCCCTCGCCGGCGACGTCATTCTCGTCGACGTTGGCGACGTACAGCACCTTTTTCAGCGTGATCATCCCCATGCCACGCAGCACCTTCGCCTCGTCGGCCGACCACTCCGTGCTCCGCAGCGGCCTGCCGTCGTCCAGGATCGGCACGGCTTTCTCCAAAACGGCGACCCGCTCCTTCGCCTCCTTGTCGCCGGACTTCGCTTTGCGCTGGGCGCCGTTGAGCGCGCTGCTGGCCGTTTCGACGTCGGCGAGGCAGAGTTCGGTGTCAATGGTCTCGATGTCGCGGATCGGGTCCGGGCCGCCGTCGACGTGCTGGACGTCGGGGTCCTCGAAGCACCGCACGACGTGCAGGATCGCGTCGACCTCGCGGATGTGCGACAAAAACTTGTTGCCCAAGCCCTCGCCCTCGCTGGCCCCTTTGACGATGCCGGCGATGTCCACGATACGCAGCTGGGCCGGCAGCACCTGCTCGGTGGTGATGAGCCCGCTGATGGTGGCGAGCCGCGGGTCGGGCACCGGCACGATGCCGACGTTGGGCTCGATGGTGGCGAACGGGTAGTTGGCCGCCAGCGCCCCCGCCGCGGTGAGGGCATTGAACAGCGTGCTCTTGCCGACATTGGGCAACCCGACGATCCCGACTTCCAGCGCCATGCGGCCAGCGTAGGCGGGGGTTAGAATACGGGCATGACCGCAGCCCTTGCCCCGCCGCTCTCGGACCGGTCAGGATCGCCGCGTGAGGTGCTCGAAGCCGACCGGCAGGCGAGGGTGCATGACGCTGGCGAGTTGCTTCGTCTGATCGACCGACTCGGTGGTATCAATCCGTCGCGGGTCCGTCTCACGCCTCCCCCAGGCACAGCGACCGAGGCGGAGTGTGTGGCGGCCAATGAAGACGAATTGCGTGAAGGGTTGGTGGAGCTTGTCGATGGCACTTTGGTGGAGAAAGCGATGGGTGCATACGAGTCAGCCTTCCCCATGCTGCTCGCCGAACTGGTCGGCCCTTACCGCCGCAAGCAAGGCGGCCTCTTGCTTGGTGCCGACACGATGGTTCGGGTCTTCGCGGGTCAGATCCGGCAACCCGACGCCTGTTACTTCACCCCCGACGTTCTCCCGAATTTGGAGGCACTGCTCGAAGAACCGGCCACCCCTCGCGTGCCGGCCTTATGCGTCGAGGTGTTGAGCCGAGGCAATACGGTGGCTGAGGTTGACCGGAAGATTCGGGAATACTTCGCCCATGGCACCGGCGTCGTGTGGATCATCGACCCTCGCCGCCGCGTAGCCCGCGTGTACGCCGATCCGCAGCGGCCACAGGCGTTCATACAGATTACAGAAGATGGAGTGCTTCGGGGTGATCCATCGCTACCGGGATTGGCCGTGGAGTTGCGCGAGCTTCTCAATGCGGGTCCAAACCCCTAATCATCGCCGGGATTCACAGAATGTTCACGGGCAGCCAGATAGCCGCGATGCTGGGAGCACTGCGGCTTCGGTTGATTGGTGCGAGGAAAGCCAGTGACCACATCGCTTGAACTATCTACGCCAAGGCCTGCCGGCGTTTTGGCGGCGGTGCTTGAGGTAGTCTGGCTGTTGCCGAAGCTACGCAACTAATGAACGTCAGCCGCTGACGTCGAGGCGGGTGGTGATGATTGGGGGCACGCGGCGGTGGCCGCCGGTGCGGCGGCGTTGTTCGATTTTCTGGGCGGTTTCGCGGAGCTGGCTGACGAAGCGGGCGTCCAGCGGCGGCCGCATCGCGAGGGCGGCGGTGACCAGGCGATCGGCGTCGGCGAGTTGGCCGGCCTGCACCAGGCGGTCGGCTTCCATGCGGAGCCAGCCGCCGACGTCGCCGCGGTAACTGGGGTCGGCCTCAATCAGGCTGCCGCCGAGGGTGGCCGCCTCGTCGTACTGGCCGGCCTGCAGCAGGGCGTTCATCATCAACCGGCTGCGGCCAAGCAGGACCATGGCGGGGGCGGCGTCATCGGCGCGGGTCAGTTCCAGCGCCCGGCCCAGCTCGACGGCGGCCTCGTCCCACTGCTCGGCGTCGGCCAGCAACTCGCCGATCTGCTGGCGGCGGTGGGCGACTTCACGCAGATCGCCGCGATCTTCCGCCCGGTCGGCGAGCAAACGGAGCACGGCCTTGCGGCGCGGCGGGTCGTCGCTGAAGCGGTCGGGCCACGCGGCGAGTTGATCGGCCGGGCCGCGGGGCAGCAGCGTGAGCAACGCCTGCCACGCCTCCTCGCGGACGGCGGGGTCGGGCTCGTGCCGCGGGTCCATGCGGCGGCGGAGCGACTCGGCCCGGTTGATGCCGAGGCTCGTGGTCGGCGTCGCCCGGACGGCGGCCTGACGGACCCGCGGATCAGGGTGGTCCGTGAGCGCGGCGACCACGTTGTCGGCCCGGTCGTCGCCCACGTCGGCAAGGCCGCGCAATGCCGCCCGCACC
>CAYLSV010000076.1:0-17250 GCA_964386435.1 uncultured Tepidisphaerales bacterium | reverse complement strand
CGCGAAGATCGTCCCCAGGAACAGCCACGTCAGCCCGCGGCTCACCCATTGCAACGGCATCGGCCCGCGGCGGGAGAGCGTCCGCAGGGCCATAACCGCCCCGAGCACCACCAGCGGGGCGACGGGCACGAAGTACCGGTTGTTCACGTTCGGCCACAGCACGGCGATGAGGATCGCGTACCCGGCGAACCCGAGCCACAGCAGCCGGCCGCGGCGGGTCTGCACGACGACGGTGAACGCCAGCAGCGCGGCGGTGAGGGTGCCGGTGACGATGGCCAGGATCTCGACGGGCAGGAAGCTGTCGCCGAACTGCGCCGGGTGCCACAGCAGCCAGCTCATCCACTTGCCCGCCCGGCCGCCGCGCAGGCCGAACTCCAGCCACAGCGGCCGGTCGCCGTGGCCCATCAGCATGCTGCGGGCCGTGTTCTCGCCGGCCGTCTCCGGGTCGGCGGACCGGGTCGTCGGCTCGTCCTCGTCGTCTTCATCGTCGCCAGCGGTGATCTCCTCGTCCGGGTCGTCGCCGGTGAAGCTGCCGGTGTCCATCTGCTTGAGGGCCTCGGCGGCGTCGTCGTCGCCGGCGGCGGCGAGCTGGCGCTGCTCGGTGGTGAAGGCGTTGGTGGCCGCCTTCACCGCCGACATGGTGCCGAACAACGTCGCCGCCGCCACGACGCACGACGCCACCGCGCCGACGACGGCCGGCGACTTCCACCACCCCGGCCTCGGCCGCCACCCGCTCAGCACCGCCGGCCCCAGGAACGCCCCGGCCACCAGCGGCCACTCAAACGCCCCGGCGTACCGCGTGAACACGCCGAACCCCAGCAGCACGCACGCCGCCGCCATCTCGCCCCATCGGCCCCGCCCCTCGCCCACCCGCAGCGCCAGCAGCATGGCCCCGACCGTCACCAGCATGAACAACGCCTCGCCGTGCAGCAGGAACGTGAGCTGGTAAAGCGGGTGCAGAATGGCCGCCGCGGCGACCGCAACGAAGCACGTCCGCGGCGAGGCGAACCGCCGGCAGATCAGGTAAAAAGTGCCCAGCGCCGCCGTCATCATCACGATGTTCGCGGCCTTGAGAAACGCGAACGTCGGGCTGACCGCCATGAGCCCGCTTAGCACCAGCGGCCAGCCGGGCGGGGCGAGGTCGGTCGGCAACCCGTTGAATGTGTAGCCCTCGCCCTGCAGAATTGACCGGGCGGCGGCGACGTATAACTCGGCGTCGTTGCCCGGCGACCAGTAGACGTTGTGCAGCGGCACGAACACCGCCAGCGCGGCCAGCACGCTAAGCGCAAACCACTTCCAGTGCCCCGCCTCCGGCGGCGTCGGTGCGTCGGCGTCAACCGGGGTGCTCACGCGGCGATCCTCAAGAACTCAAAGGTTTCCGACACTCTCCGCGGGTTTGCGGGCCGACAGGCAGTAGACGGCTTTGTGCCGGAAGCCCCCGGTCCAGCCGCGGCCCTTCACCAGGTCGTACGCCGCCCGCACCGGCCATGGGTAGGTCCACGGCAACAGATCCGGCTGCGTGGCGTGGATGTGCTTCGTGTTCAGCACCGCCTCGGGCTCGTCGTCCAAGCGCTTCAGCTCCGGCTGCGGCGAGATCTCCGGCTCATACGTTGTGGCGACGTGGGCGAGCAGATCCTCGGCCTGCTCCCGGCGGAGCTGGAACTTGCCGTCCAGCGAGAGGTCGAACGTCAGCACGAGCAAGCCGCCGGGTTTCAGCACGCGGCGGAACTCGTCGAGGATCGTGCGGTACTGGTCGGTGTGCTCCAGCACGCTGACGCAGCAGATTACGTCCTGCGACGCATCGGCCAGCGGCAGCTTTTGCAGCATCGCCTCGACGAAGCCCACCCGATCGTGACCGGCGTTCTCGTTCACCGCCCGGAACATCTCGGCGTAGGTCTTGTCGTAGTCGACGCACGTCACCTGCGCCCCCGGCAGCCGGTCGCACAGCATGTACGGCAGGTACGTGACCCCGCTGCCGGCGTCGAGGATCGTCAGGTCGTCGCGGTTGGTTTCCTCGGCGTAGTCCAGCACCCGGCCGCCGGTGAACGGGTACTCCCACCGCCGGCTCCACAGCTGCATCGGGTGGCGGCCCCAGAGCTTGCCGTAGTTCTCCAGCGCCGGGCCGTGGGTTTGGAGGAACTGGTCGTTGAAGTCGCGGTGCGCGGCGTAAGCGTCGGTGGCCAGCAGCCCCTCGACGTCGGAGATGAGCGGGATGCCGGGACGCTGAGCAGACATGCGGACGGGCATGCTAAGGCACCTGCGGCCGCGGGGGAAATCTCGGGGGTTGTCCATTGTTCTTTGTCAGTCGTCAGTTGCTGATCTTTCTTCTCTGCCCTTTTTTGAAGAAGCCGTGGGATGATCGTGCTACTTCACCGGGCGCGGCGTTGCGAGGAACATCGGTTGCCCCAGCGACCATTGGGCATCCAGCGGGCGCGAGGGTTTGTCCAGGTAGAGCTCGTGCCGCCGCAAGATGCCGCGCACCCACTCGTCGTCATCGTCGTAGACCACCGGCGGGCCGACGATCCACGTCGGCTCGAACGCCATCAGGCGGTCGGCGGGGTTGCCGGGCGTCGCCGGATCGGCGGCCCGCAGATCCCCAACGATCGGCCGGCGACTCCACCAGGCGAGCAGGTGGGCGCTGGGGCCGATCGTCACCTCACCCGGCTCCGTTGCCGCGGCGATGGCTTCGGCGAGCTCTTTCAGCGTGGCGTACCGGCCGTCCCCGTGATGCGTCAGAAACGGCCTCTGCCGCTGCTGGGCGATCAGGTTCACCAAGCCAGAAACGTTCATCACCACCGGGAACAACAGCAGCACCGTCAGCGCCCATCCCGCCACGTCGCCCCGCCCCGCCGTCCTCCGGCCGAGCCATGCGGCGAGGTGCAGGCTCATCAGCACCCACCCGATCCAGATCATTGGTAGCACCATCAGGTAGTACCGCGAGACGCTCCGCGAGGCGATCATCACGAGCATGAGCACGCCGCACGTCACCCCCCACACCGGTCGCCGCCGGCCGACGACGATCATCGCCGCCACCACCGGCAGCCCGAACAGCCACGGCAGCGGCGACATGGTCTCGCTGTAGAAAAGTTGGTTCAGCTCCCGCCCCACCGTCCGCGAAAGATTGCCCGGCAGCCGCCACACCTCGCCGAATGCTTCAATGACCCGGCTCAAGTAGCCGCCGCCGCCTTGCCGGGGGTCGAGCAGCCAGAGAACCCCGCCGATCACGACGACCGTCGCCGCCACCCCCAGATGCCACCGCCACCACCGCCCCGCCGCCAACCGGCCGATCCCCACGACGCCGAACGCCGCCACCACCACCCAAGCCGTCGGCCGCAACACGATCGCCATCGCGAACCCGATGGCCACCACGGCCGCCCCCTTCCGCCCCCATTGCTCGACCCCCACGAACACCAACAACACCGCCACGAGGAACGGCACGTCCGTCAGAATCTCCTGCGCATGCTGAACGAACAGCGCGTTCAGCCCCACCGCCAGCGTTACCCAAGTCGCCGCCCACGCCGGCAGCACCGTCCGTGCCAGCCGGTACGTCAGCACCAGCGCCAGCACCGCGCACAGGTTCATCGCCACGATCACCGGCCACGCCGCCTCGCCGAATAGCGTCAGCAGCCAAGGCAGCCCCGGATACGCCATCGGCTCGGTCAGCCCGTTCACCGTGTACGTCCCCCGCTCCGCCAGATCCCGCGCCAACCCCCGATAAAGCGCCGAATCCGGCCCCGGCCGCCACTGTCCGTTGAACGCCAGCAACCAGAGAAAGGCAAGCCAGCCCCAAACCCACCGCCGATGATGGTGAGCGAGGTCGGCAATGCCAGCATGAACCGTCGGCGAGTCGATGCGGCGAGCTTACGTGAACGCGGCGGAGGTCCGGTCGGGGCCAGCGGCGAAAGTTGCCCTCAAACCGCCTACCCGCTCGTCGCCAACGCCCGGCACCACTTGCACGCACACGGCCCCTCCCCCGCCTCCAGCGGGCGGTGATTCTCGTTCAGCGGGCAATGCTCGGCCGGGTCCTTCGCCTTTGCCGTCGCCGGGCAGCCGCACCCTTCGCCCGCCTCCCGATACGGCCGCTCCCATGCCGGCCGGCCGCAGTAAATCTGCCCGCCCCGCACGAGCCTCAACGGGCACGCCGCACAAACCTGCGCCCGCTCGCTCCACCGCGGATGCGTCGGCGACCCGCCCAGTGTCCGCAGCCGGGCAGCCATCCACTTGTGCGTGGCGCGAACGAGCGACATGCCCCAATTATCGGACGCACGCCCGGCCGGCCATGATCGAAGAACAACGGGACGGCAGAGGACGCTCGTGCATCGAGATCGCCCTACCATCGACGCCGTGACCCTGCCGCTCGCCATCCTGCTCGCGCTGCAGACGACGGCCCCGGCCTCGCCCGCGACGCAGCCCGCTGAGCCGCCGACGGCCGAGGAGATTCTGGCCGCCTCGCGTGACGACTACCGGCAGCTCATCGCCATCGTAGAGGGCGTGGCCGTGCTGAAGCCGATGAGCCGGCGGGAGTTGTTCGGTTTCAAGGAAGAAGCCGGCTTTCTCGAGGTGCGGCTGAAGCTGGACGCGCCGCTGACCCGCGAGGTCGTCGTGCCGATCACCGACTGGCCGGGCGTGGCGCGGCTCTCGAACACCGGCGGCAACTTCGGGCCCGGCGAGGTGATCCGCTTCCGCCACAGCACCGCCGACGCCGAGGAGTGGACGGCGCTGGAGACGGGCCTCTTCCGGCTGGGCGACGATTTGAACATCTCCCGCATGGCCGAGCGGCCGCCGCTAGCGGAGGGCGATCCCGGGCGGCTGCTGAACGTCACGTTCAAGCAGAACGCCACGCTCAATGTGCCCGAGGACGAGACCGTCTCCCTGCAAATCCAGCACGAAGGCGGCGACGGCGGAGACCTTCGCGTGCGGCTGACGGCACCGACCTTCACTGAGCTTCGCCAGAACCACCCGGTTCTCGTCGCCGAGTATCTTGAGCCGATCCTGCGCGACCTCACCGGCCCCACCGCGGGCGTTGCCGCCGATTTGGACACCGCCCGGCAGGTGCTGCTGCCGGAGTTGGTCGCTGACGCGGAGGAGGCCGCGGAGGTCGCCCGGCTCGTGCCGCAGTTGGCGGCCGACGATTTTCAGACCCGCCGCCGGGCCGAGCAGACATTGGCCGCCCTGGGCGTCGCCGGGCAGGTGGCGCTGGCGAAGCGAACGCCGGTCGATCTGACCGACGAACAGCGGGCGGCCGTCGACCGGCTCACCGAGCCGCTGCGGCCGCTGGAGCCCGCCGAGGCGGCCCGGCTGCGGGACGACGCGGTGTTCCTACACGCCGTGGCGGCCGGCGACGACCCCGAACTCGCCGCCGCGGCGCGGCAACGACTTGGCCAACTTGAAGGAGGCCGCTGATGCGGATGGCGTTCGGACTCGTCTCGATTCTCGTCGTGATGGCAATCGTGCTGTTCCTCTACGCCGGGCCCATCGGTGCCGACGGCAAGAGTTACCTCAGCACGGTTGCTGAGGAGCGGAAAAAGGCGACCGAGCAGGTCAACCGCTTCGGCGGCCAAACCCCCGACGGCCAGCGGGCCAATCTCGCCCTCACCCTCGTCGAGGCAGGCGACCAGTACCGCATCACCGGCCTGGACGCCACCAGCCCGTTCGTCGCCGAGTACGGCTTTCAGGTCGGCGACGTCATCGTCGAAGTCGGTCCGCAACCGGTGGGCGGCCTGATTATCGGCAGCGAGGATGACCTCCGGATTTACCTTGACGACGCCTACGCCCGCAACTTCCAGATCGTCGTCCGCGACGCCGAGGGCACCCGCCACACCCTGCCCAAGCCCAGTCGCCTCACCCCCGGCACCCCCACACCGCCGCCACCCCCCACCGGCGACGACCTCCCCGCCGGCACCGCCCCCGTCCCCGGCGACAACCTCCGCGACCGCGTCGAGGGCCTGCTGCAGAACCGATGATCGCTCGGCGGAAGGGGGCGGTCACCACGCCGACACATCATCACAGTCGCCGGTTGGAGGCCCCAGCGACCCGTCCCGTACTCGCCGGCAGTGTGCGCCGCTGAAACCGCCTCCGCCTCATGGAGGCGGGGCTTCACAATGCGGGCTGACGTTGGCCCAGCCGTGAAGGCCCGCCTCTACGAGGCAGTGGGGGTTTCAGCGACGCACGCACGACAGGTCGGTTCCACCGCCCTACCGCTTGCCCTTCTTGTTGCGGTCCTTTTTGACCTGGCGTCTGCCGTCGCCTTTAAGTTTGGCGGGGTCGGTTTTCGCCGGAGCGGTGGCGGTGGCGGTGGCCGGGGCGGCGGAGTCGCCGCCGACGCCGTAGCCGCCGGCGGCCGGGTCGCTGGCGGCGTGGGTGGCGGCCGTCTCCTTGTACGCGGGTTTGGCGGCGGGCTGTTGGCCTTGGATGCGGACGCGGAAGATCAGGTCGGTCACCTGGTCACGGATCGTCTTCTGGAACTCGGTGAAGAACTTCATGCCCTCCCGCTTGTACGCCACGCGGGGGTCCTTCTCGGCGAACGCCTGCAAACCGATGCCGCCCTTGAGCATGTCCATCGCGTAGAGGTGTTCCTTCCACGCCTTGTCGTAGATGTTGATGAGCACGAACTGCTCCATTTGCGTCAGCTCGGCCCGGAAGAGGTGCTTCGTCGCCTTCTCGAGCAAGTCCCGCGGCGTCGGCTCGGTTTCGGGCTCGCTGTCCTTCAAGTCGATCCCCGGCCGGCTTGGACGCCGGACGTAAACCTTCGGGTCGAACGCATCGGCCGGGATCCGCTGCAAAAACCGTGAACCGAACGCCTCGGCCAGCTTCGCCGGATCGTCGCCGGCGGCCTTGGTCGTCTCCTCGACCCACGCGCCGACGCCGCCGTCGATCCACTTTTGCTGGTAATCGGTCAGCTCGTCCCGCAGTTGGTTCAGCGGCGTCGTCTGCAACTGCTCGATTGTCTTGGCGACGCCGTACTTCATCAGCATCCACTGCCGCAAATAGTTCGCCCCCTCGGCCGAAAGCGCCGGCTGCTGCGGCTCGCCGCCTTCGGGTGTGGGCTGGGCCGGGCCGAGGACCGTGCGCAGGACGTGGTCGACCGGGTACTCGATCTCCCGCCGCCGATACGACGCCCGCGCCCGCTCCTCGATGAGGTCGATGATCTCGTCGGCCGACTTGTACTGGCCGCGCTCGAGGTCGATGGCCATGTCGTCGACGCTCACCTCGATGCCGAACTTGTCCCGGCACCACGCCGCGAGGTGGCCCAGTGCGAACTTCGGCTCCAGAAACTCTTGGATCGGCGAGACGTCGATCGCGTCGATCTTGCGGAACGCCGCGTTCATCAGCGTGCCGTCCAACTCGGCGGCGTCCATCTCCCGCACCCGGCCCGGCTCGAGGGTGACGCCGAACTGCTTGCTCGCCCACTGCGTGATGCTCTGTACATCCCAGCCGGTCGGGTCGTCCGGGTCTTCGCCCATGAACTCGCCGAGCGTGCTCGGGATCGCCCCCTCGACCTCGGTTTTGGCCCGGTTGCGGATGCGGTCCTCGATATCGGTGAACTTCTTCACTTTGCCGCCGAAATCCTCCGCCTCGGCGTTGATGTCGAACGCCTCCCGCACCCACTCGGCGATGTTGGCCGCCGCGTAGTCGTTCACGACGTAACGATCGACCGCATCCTCAATGCTCTGGCCGATGGTTTCCCAAATGACTTTGTCAATCTCCCGCCCCTCCAACACACGTTGGCGAGCATTGTAGAAGTACGTCCGCTGGACGTTGTTCACCTCGTCGTAATCCAGAAGGTTCTTGCGGGCGAGGAAGTTGCGTTCCTCCACTTTCTTTTGAGCCCGCATGATGCCCTTGGTGATCCGCTTGTCCTCGATGGCCTCGCCCTCCTTCATGCCCAGGAAGCCGAGGACCTTGATGGTCCACTCGCCGGCGAACTGCTTCATCAGGTCGTCCTGGAGCGAGACGTAGAAGCGGCTGGAGCCGGGGTCGCCCTGGCGGCCCGAGCGGCCGCGGAGCTGGTCGTCGATGCGGCGGGCGGTGTGCCGCTCGGTGCCGATGACGTGCAACCCGCCGGCCTCCATGGCCACCTTCTCCGGCTTGATGTCGGTGCCCCGGCCGGCCATGTTCGTGGCGATCGTCACGTTGCCGACGACCTTGCCCTTCTTGTCCTTGTGCGTCCGGCCGGCCTGCTCGATGATCGGGGCCTCCCGCTCGTGCTGCTTCGCGTTGAGCACCTCATGATCGATGTTGTGCTTCTTTTTCAGGGCACGGCTGAGAAATTCGCTCTTTTCCACGCTCGTCGTGCCCACCAGCACCGGGCGGCCGCTGTCGCTGACCTCCTTGATGTCGTCGACGATCGCCTGCCACTTCTCCGGCTCGGTGCGGAAGATGAGATCGTCCGCGTCGTCACGCACCACCGGGCGGTTGGTCGGGATGCTGACGACCTCGAGCGTGTAGATTTTGCTGAATTCCTCGGCCTCGGTCTGGGCCGTGCCGGTCATGCCGCTGAGCCCTTCGTAGAGCTTGAAGAAGTTCTGCAGCGTGACGGTGGCCATCGTCTGCGTCTCCTCCTTGATCGGCACGCCCTCCTTCGCCTCAGCCGCTTGGTGCAGGCCGTCGGACCACTGCCGGCCGTACATCGGGCGGCCGGTCGATTCGTCGACGATGATCACGCTCGGCTTCCCGCTGCGGGGGTCGGGGGCGATCATATAATCCTTGTCGCACTCGTAACAAACGTGCGCCCGCATGGCCTGCTCCATCAAGTGAGGCCACTCCGTGTTCTCACCGACGTAGAAGCTGCCAACGCCGGCCTTCTCTTGTGCCGCGGCGATGCCTTCGTGGGTGAGGTGGACGCTCTTGCGGTCCAGCTCCTTGTCATAGTACTTCGTGTACTTCGCCAGCTCCTCCTCGGCCTCGATGAGGGCGTTCTCGGCCTCGATGATGGCGGGGTTGTTCTTGGCCTTTTTCTTCTCGGTTTTCTCGTCGCCTTGGGCAGACTTCAGGCGGCGCTTGGCGGCGTCGACCTTCTGCTCGGCGGCCTCGTAGGGCTTGTGCAGCTCCAGGATGTGCCGGGCGATGGCGTCGGCCTTGCCGTAGTCAGGCACCTCGCGGGCGGCCATGCCGCTGATGATCAGCGGCGTGCGGGCCTCATCGATCAGGATCGAGTCGATCTCGTCGACGATCGCGAAATCCAGCGGCCCCTGCACCTGGAGGTCGACCCGCTCCTTCATGTTGTCCCGCAAATAGTCGAAGCCGAACTCGCTGCTCGTGCCGTAGGTGATGTCGCAGGCGTAGCTCTGGGCCCGGCCGCGGCTGGGGTCCATGCCGCTCTGGATGAAGCCGACGCTGAGCCCAAGGTTGTCGAACGCCGGCTTGACCCACAACGCGTCGCGGCGGACAAGGTAGTCGTTGACGGTGACGACGTGGCTGTGCTTGCCTTGCAGCGCCTTGACGATGCAGGCCAGGGGCGCGACGAACGTCTTGCCCTCGCCGGTCTTCATCTCGGCGATTTTGCCCTCGTACAGCACCAGGCCGCCGATGAGCTGCACGTCGAACGGCCGGGCCCGGAACGGCGGGCGGCTCTCGCTGTAAATCTTCCGGACGGCGCCGTACAGCTCGTGCGGGATGGCGACCTGCTGCCAGCTCACGCCGCCCTGGATCATCTGCTGCTGGACGTTGTCGTACGCCTGGAGCATGGCGTCGTCGAGCTGGTTGGGGTCAAAATTCTGCTCGGGGTTGAAAATCTGCCTGATGCCGATGTGGCGGTCCATGCTCTCGCGCATGATGGCGAACGCCTCGTGCATGATGATGCGGCCGTCGTCGGTGTCGGTGGGCGTTTTGCCCCCATCGGTCAGGAGCTTGCGGAGCTCGGCACAGCGATTCTTGAGCTGCTCGTCGGACTGCGCCTGTATGTGGTCTTCGAGGGCGGTGATCTGGTCGACCTCGCGCCACAGGCGCTTGAGCAGGCGGTCGTTGCGGGAGCCGAAGATTTTGGTGAGGACTTTGCCGGGGCTGATGGCCATGGATTTCTCGCGGGAATGGGAGTGCGGGCGGACAACCACGTTGATCGCGTGGTTGGGGAAGCTGAACGGGTTGTGGGGGAGAACCAAACGTTCAGGCCCGCGGCGGCGGCAGCCGGTAGCGCGAGGGGTGAGCCAGCCACGGATGGGCCGGCGCGGCGTCGGTCATACGCTCATCGGCACGGCCGACCTCGGCAACATTCACGGCGTCGGGCCGATACTCGGCCGCTGGTTGCTGCGTGACGTGCTGGGCCCGGCGGACGGCCTCTGCGAGGCGTTGCCCGACCTCTTCGACCCGGCACGGCGTGGTGCCGCCCCGCACCGTCGACTCGGCGCACAGCAGCACCGAGGCGGCGAGCGTGAGGGCGAGAATGTGCTGGGCGCGGGTCACGCGGTGGTCACTATATCACGCGGAATTATCGCGGATCGGTGATTGCTGAATGCTGAATGCTGATCTTCCGGAACCGACCGGACTGCGACCAGGTGTGGTCGCAGCCACCTTCTCTTCATCCGGCCGTTCAGCAATCAGCAATTAGCAATCCGCGATCAAATCACGCATAGCTGTGCAGGCCGACGAGGAAGTAGTTGACGCCGATCCAGTTGAACAGCATGACGCCGAAGCCGATGATCGAGAGGATGCTGGTCCACAGGGCCTTGTTCACCGGGGTGACGATGCGGATGTGGACGATAATCAGGTAAACGAGCCAGGTGACGAGGGCGAAGGTTTCCTTCGGGTCCCAGCCCCACGGCCGGCCCCAGGAGACGTCGGCCCAAAGGGCCCCAAGCACGATGCCGACGCCCAGCGTCCAGAAGGCGAGCTGCAGCAGCACGAGGTTGCACGAGTCGATGAGCCGCAGCGTGCCGCTGTTCATGCCGAAGAGTCGGCCGCCGATCCAAACGACGCCCAGCAGGAACGTCATCGCGATCACGGCATAGCTGGCCGTCACGGTGGTGACGTGGATGTACAGCCAGTTCGTCATCAGAATGCCGGCCTGTGGCGTGATCTCGGCCCCGGCGTCGATGCCGAAGACGTACGGCGAGGCGAACAGCGACACCAGACTCAGCCACCCGACGAACCCCGCCGCCGCCCCGAAGAAGCCGATCCGCTTCCACAGCTCCAAACCCAGCCCGACGATCGCTCCGAACCACGCGCTGAACATCACGCTCTCGAACTGATTCTTGATCGGGATCGACAGCCAGGCGTCGTCAATGCTCTTGTCGACCAGCCACCACCGCACGCCGATGGCGGCGGTGTGGACGATGAGTGCCCCGCCGAGGAATACCGTGCCGGCCGTGCCGAAGGCGGTCTTGCCGGTCACGCCCCGCAGCAGCAGCAGCGTGAAGGCGACGAAGTAGATGGCCGACCCCAGCAGCGTGCCGCGGCCGAGCTTGTTGTACCAAAGCTCCGCCTCCCGCTTGCCGGGCGAGGGGTAGAGTTCAGGCCGCACCTGCGGCAACGTCGCGGCGACCTCATCAACCGCCGCTTGAGCTTGAATTGCGTCGCCGCCCTGCCACGCCGACCGCAGCGACCGGGCGGCATCAATCACCGCCGTCAGCGTTGCCGCGTCATAACCCGGCGGCAGCCCCAGCTCGCTGCTGTGGCTGAGTTGCCGCCAAACGGTGTCTTCCTTGTGGTTGTGCCCGTCGTCGACGCCGTGGCCCGGCGGCAGTCCCGGCGGCGGCACCAACGCCGCCGGCGGCAGCAGCAGGTCGTCGCCGGTAAGGGCTTCCAGCCAACCCAATGCCGCGACAAGCTCTTGCACCGCCTGCTGCTTGTGCGCCGCCGACAAAGCCTGGTTCTCCAGGAACCGCACCACCGCCGGCCGGGTCAGATCGTCGTAGCTGAGGAACCCGCTGGCCTGCAGATCGCCCGCCACCTCCGGCGGCAAAACGTGGCCGTCGATCAGCTCCCGCCGGATCGGGGCGTGCCGGATCTTCACCAGCGGCATCGCCCGATACTCGTCGCCGCGGTAAGCCATGTCGAGCAGCGTCCAGACCGGGTCCTGGCCGTTGATCGTGCTGTTGCCGTGGATCTGGGCGACCACGCCGCGGGCGAAGGTGTCAAGGGTTTTGAGCGTCTGGTTGTGCTGCACCGAGATCGCCCGGATCGGGTCGACGTTGACATCGGTCAGCGTCGTCTGCCCCCGCGCCGTCGCCGGGGCCAACGCAACCAGCAGCAAAAGACACGCGATCGGGCGAAGCATCAACCACGTTACGCCAACGGCCCCCGACCGGGTCGCCGCGGCCCTGCGACCGGCTGACACACCGAACCGCGCCGGCACGACCATGGAATCACGGCCACGGATACCTCTTCGGGTACAGCGGCCTCTGCATTGCGGTCGATGTTCAAGTCTCCCGCAGGGTAATTATCGCCCTGCGTCTAGCCGCCGCTGCCGGAGAGACGCCTCATGTTGCTCGGAACAAAAATCACCCTGGCCGTCGGCCTCGGCATTGTCACCACCGCCACCGCCGCCATTGTTCTTGAACGCAACGCCGTCCGCGAGCAAGGTGTCGAGATGGCCCGGCAGTCGATGCGTAATGCCGTGATCCAGGCCGAGGAAGTCCGCCGGCAAGTCAGCGCCGCCCACGAGGCCGGTGCCTACGACAAGCAGCGGCTGCTCCAGCAGGCCGAGCAACAAATCGCCGCCGGGGCCGAGGGCGTGATGCTTGCCACCAGCGCCACCGAGCAGCTCGACACCGTCACCCAACTCGCCATGGACCTCGGCACCGTTTTCGCCGAGATCGATGAGGCCAGTCAGCGTCAAACCGCCGGCGTCACCCAATCGGCCGGGTCGGTCGGCCAGATCAGCGACGTCACGCAGCAAACCGCCGCCGGGGCCGAGCAATCCGCCGCCGCCGCCCATGAACTGCAGAAGCAAGGCCAACTGCTCCAGCAAGCCGCCGGTGACTTATCGTCAATGATCGAACGCCGTGCGGCCTGACCTGCGAGTTGTCAAGACGCCACCGCCCGACCGCGGGCTGGGCGGTTGCCCCGCGAGATTCACTCAAGAACCGCATTCGCGTCTGCCGTTTCGGCGTCGAGCCAGCGGACCGTTGGGAAGCGGCGGAACCAGCGCATCTGCTTAACGCCCAGTTGCCGACTCTTGATCTTGACCTGTTCCAGCGCGTCAGCGAGGGGCAGGCGGCCTTCGACGTGCTCGATCAGGTGGCGGTAGCCGACGGCCTCGGCGGCGGTGGGGCCGATGCCGCCGGTGGCGAGCAGGTGGCGAACCTCCTCGACCCAGCCGTCGGCGATCATCTGCTTAGCGCGGGCGTTGATCCGCCGGTTGAGCGCCGGCCGGTCCCACCGGAGGCCGAAGAGGCGGATGGCGTGGCGGGTGCGGTTCTGCTCCCACTGCGTCTGATGCGCGCTGATCGGCTTGCCGGTGAGGCGGTAGACTTCGACGGCCCGCACGGTTCGCCGTTGATCGTTCAGGTGCAGCCGCTCGGCCGACACGGGGTCAACCCGCTCCAGCTCCGCCCGCAACGTCTCGGCCGATTGGGCTTCGAGTTCCGCCCGCAGTGCCGGGTCGGCGGCGGGACCTTCAAAGACGCCCTCGAGCAGCATCTTCCAGTACATCGGTGTCCCACCGACCGCCACCAATGGCACGCCGCGGGCCTGACAATCGGTTATGACTCGTTCGGCTTCCGCCAGCCACTGCGTCGCCGAGAACCGCATGGCCGGCTCGGCCAAATCCAGTCCGTGGTGCGGCACCCGCGCCCGCTCGGCGGCGGTGGGCTTCGCGGTGCCGATGTCCATGCCGCGGTAGATGGTCATCGAGTCGACGGCCAGAATCTCCCCGCCGATGGCCTCGGCCGCGGCAAGGGCGAGGCCGCTCTTGCCGCTGGCGGTCGGACCGAGCACCCCGAGCAGTTGGCCGCCTGTCACTGTGGCAACGCCTGCCATTGCGGCAAGTTTACACCCTTCTTCCGGCGAGGCACGAAAAACTTCAAGTCGTTGCACGACAACAACTAGCGAATGATCTTCGCTGCTGGCACGGCCATTGTTCTACTCGAAGTGCCCGCGTCGCGGGCAACCCCTTCAACCAGCATTTAACAGGAGAACCGAATCATGGCATTGCCAACCCAAGTCCGCCGGAGCAACCCCGTCGACACGTACAGCGACGTCGAGCGGGAGTTCGAGAACTTCGTGGGCCGCTTCTTCGGCGGCCGGCCGACCACCACCACCGGGCGGCGCAGCGCGCCCTACGCCGTGGACGTCCGCGAGGACGCCGACGGCTTGCAGTTCGAGGTCGAACTGCCCGGCTTCAAGAAGGACGAGGTGAACGTCACCCTCGAGGACCACACGCTGACCATCACCGCCGAGCGGCAGGTGGCAGACAAGGCCGAGGGCAGCGAGCTGTTACTTCACGAGCGTCGGCACACCTACTTCAGCCGCAGCTTCCATCTGCCGCCCACGGTCGACGACCAGCAGGTCGACGCCAAGCTCGCCGACGGCGTGCTGCATCTGGGGCTGCGGAAGAAGGAGGAGACCAAGCCCCGCAAGATCGAGATCGCTTGACCTGACGCGACCCGAGCCGCTGCCGTCTGCCCTTTTTGGGTGGTTTGGGCAATTTGGCAAACCGCCGGGCGTCGGCGGCGTATCATCTCTCAGACGGGCCGAGTGCCCGTGATGGTGCATCTTTCTCCCTTCCCGCAAGTCCGCGGCCTCTCGAGGTCGCGGGCTTGTGTTTTGGGGTGGAGTGAACCTCCGCGTACACGTCTTCCAGCCGGCGCACCATCGTCTCTGTCGAGAACCGCTCGGCGGCAAACGCCCGCCCCGCCGCCCCCATCGCTCGGCGGCGGTCGGGATCCTCGGCGAGTTCTCGGATGTGCCGGCCGAACGTCTCGACGTCGAACGGCGGCACGGCGTGGCCGGTCTCGCCCTCGATGAGCCCTTCGGCGTTGCCGTCGATCGCGTAGCCGATGACCGGGCAGCCGGCGAGTGCCCCCTGCGGCAGTGCGCGGGCGAGGCCTTCCCGGCGGGATGGGTGGGCGAGGATGTCGAGCGCGTTCGCCAACTCCGGGATGCGGCCCGGCGGCACGAGGCCGGTGAGGATGAACCGATCGGCCAAACCCAGGGCGGCGACATCCCGTTCCAGCCGTGGCCGCAGGCTGCCGTCGCCGATCCAGACGAACCTCAACTCCGGCAGTCGCCGGCAGAGGTCCGGGGCGAGGTGCAGGAAGTCGTCGTGGCCCTTCAAATCGAACAGCCGGGCGATGGTGCCCACGGCGACGTGCTGCGGCTCGAGGCCGAGTTGTTGCCGCACCGCCTCACGCGGCACAGGCGGCTCAAGGAACGGCTCGACGTCCATGCCGCTGTGCACCGTCACGTACTGCCCCGGCTTGCCAATGCCGCGGGCGAGACTTTGCTCGGCCATCGCGTCGGCGACGCAGACGATTCTGTCAGTCAGCGGTGCCGCCCGCCGCTCGGCGAGGGCGAAGGCGGCGTTGGCCAGCCGCCCCCCGGCGGTGAAGGCCAGGCCATGAATCGTGTGGACGACGCCCGGCACCCCCGCCGCCCGCGCCGCATACCGGCCGATGATGCCGGCCTTCGATGAGTGCGTGTGAACGACGTCCGGCCGCAGCTCCCGCAGCCGCCCAGTAAGTTGCCGGTACGCCGCCCAGTCCTGCCGCGGTTGCAGATTGCGGACCAGCGGCTCGACGACTTCCACGCGATATCCCGCCGCCTCGGCCCGCGCCATGAGCGACCCCTCCGGCCCCTCGCTCGGGCCGGTGAGCAGCGTCACCTCGTGCCCCAGCGCGTGCTGCCCCTCGCAGGAGAGCAGCGTGTTCTCCTGCGCGCCGCCGACGATCAGGCGGGTGATGACGTGGACGATGTGCACCGGAGGTGTCCTTTGTTCTTTGTCATTTGTTTCTGGTTCGTTGCTCTTCACGGCTACGCCAGATGCGTCCGCAGTGCGGTTAGGCGGTTGTGCGCGGTGAGGTCAAAGTGCAGCGGCGTGACGGTGATGTGCCCGTCACGAAGGGCGGCGGTGTCGCTGTCGTCGGTATCGTCGTGGAGGCTGAAGACGCTGGTGTTCCAGTAGTACCGGCCGCCCTTGGGCGAGTCGCGGGCTTCGTAGGTGTCGGTGTAGGGCCGCAAACATTGGCGGCAGACGCGGACGCCGGCTGGCTCCTCGCCGCTCGGCAGCGCGGGCAGGTTGATGCTGGCGACCTCGCCCGGCTTGACCACGCCGGCGAGTCGCGCGATCACTGGCATGGCCCAGCGGGCGGCGCGGTGCATGTCGTTGTCGGCGTCTTCGCGCTGGTAGAGCGAGACGGCGATGGCCGGCAGGCCGAGGAACGCGGCCTCGATGGCGGCGGCGACGGTGCCGCTGTAGAGCACGTTGATGCCGACGTTCGCCCCGTGGTTGATGCCGCTGACGCATAAATCGGGCCGGGCGGGCAGGAGCGCGTCGACGGCGAGCTTCACGCAGTCGGCCGGGCTGCCGGCGATGGCCGTGCCGTGCCAGTCGCCGGCGTCGTGGCGGGTGGTCATCAGCGGCTTGTGGAGCGTGATGCCGTGCCCCATCGCGCTCTGCGGCGTCGCCGGGGCGGCGACGTCCACGTCGTGGTCGGCGGCCAGCTCTTGCCGCATCGCCGCGATGCCCGGGGCGTCGATGCCGTCGTCGTTCGTCAGCAGGATTCGCACGCGGGCAGCGTACGCTGGGTCATGCGGCTGACCCGTGACGAGGCCCGGCAACTCGATCGCCACCTGATCGACAACCTCGGCGTCCCCGGCGTCGTGCTGATGGAAAACGCGGCACGGGCGGTGGCCGACGTGGTGCAAGACAGCTATCTGACCGGCCGGGTGCTGATCGTCGCCGGCGGCGGCCAGAACGGCGGCGACGGCTACGCCGCGGCTCGGCTGCTGATGGCGGCGGGCCGGGAGGTTGTGCTGCTGCACGCGAAACCACCAGCCGAGTTGCAGGGTGATGCGGCGGTTAATGCCGCGATCTGTCGGAAGCTCGGCGTGCCGATGCAGCCCGCCGACGCCGCGGCGATCGGGCAGCCGGCGGATGTCATTATCGACGCCCTGCTCGGCACCGGCCTCACCGAGCCGCCCCGCAACGACGCGGCAGCACTCATCCACGCGATGAACGACCTCCCGGCCGCGGTCGTGGCAATCGACTTACCCAGCGGCCTCGACGGCGACACCGGCCAGCCGCTGGGCGAGGCGTGCGTGCGGGCCGACGTGACGGTGACGATGGCGGCGGCGAAGGCGGGATTCGACCTG
>CAYLSV010000075.1:0-17304 GCA_964386435.1 uncultured Tepidisphaerales bacterium | reverse complement strand
CCCCCCACCCCGGCCGCCCCACCGCCAACGCCTCGGCCAACCCGCGCACCACCGAAAAATTCCCCCCACCACCCACCGGCAGGGCGTTGATCAGGACGTTCATGTCGTCGCCCCCGCCGCCGCCCGGTACATTCCGAGATATCGCGGCACCACCTGTTCGGCGTCATATTCCGCCAGCACCTTCGCCCGCGCCGTCGCCCCGCTTGCCGCGAGCGCCACCGGGTCGGTCAGCAACCGCTCCATTGCCGCCGCGAGCGTTGCCGCGTCCAGCCCTTCCAGCGGCAGCACGGTGCCGCCGAGTTGCTCGACCTCCTGCCAGATGTCGGTGCCGCGGGTCGTGAGCACCGGCGTGCCGCACGCCATCGACTCCAGCAGCGCCAGCCCGAAATTTTCGCTGCTCGTCGGCAGCACGAGCAAATCGCCCGCGGCATACATGCCCCGCAGTTCGGCCCCGGCGACGAAGCCGGGCATCGTCACCCGGCCCGCCAAATCCGGCTGCTCCGCCCGCCGCCGCAGCTCGGCGGTGTACGCCTCGTCGCCGTTGCCCACCACCGCCAACCGCACGTTCGGCAGCTTGGCCACCGCGTCGAGCACCATCCGCGTGTTCTTCTTCGGGTGCAGCCGGCTGACGTAAATCACCAGCGGACCCTGGCCGTCCATCGCCGCGGGCGTGGGTTTCTCCTGATAATCGGCAAGATCGATCACGTACGGGATGACCCACGAATGGTCCGGCCGAACGTGCTCCAACGCCTGGACTTTTTCCTGCTCGGCGGTGGCGTGAAGGTGGCCGCCGTGGCGGAGGCGGCGGTTGACGGTGCGGAGAAACACCTGCTTTTTCAGCCGTCGTTGCCGCATGCTCCAGCCGTCGAGCATGCCGTGGGGCGTGTGGACCCGGCCCTTACCCCACCGCGCCGCCGCCGCCGCCGCCCGGCCGAACAGCGGGCTCCACACGCCGTGGATGTGCACCACGTCGCACGCCCGCACCGCCTCACCCAGATCGGCGGCGAAGCGAACCTCGCCCCAGCCGTCCGGCACCCGGTCGTCCGCCACCACCGCCGCCACCGGCCACCCGGCACCCGTCAGCCCGGTGCCCAGATCGCGAACGGCCCGCGCCACGCCGCCATTGGTTTCGGGGTCGAGCCCTTCGACCACGTGCAGCACCTTCACCGTCGCGTCGGCAGACATGCCCGGAACATACGATGCGTCGGCGACGAAAGCCGGACGCGAATCGGCCGGCTCTATGCTCGCGGCGTGACGCTTGACCAGACGAGCGAGGCGCGGCCGCTGCGACTGTTCATGCACCAGCCGTCGCTGGCGAAGTACCGGGTGCCGGTGTTTGCCGAACTGGCGCGGCGGCCGGGTGTGGCGTTCCGCTTGAACCATGGCGAGATCCCAGGTCTGCCGAACGTCGAGCCGAGCGGCTTCGACGCCGACTTCGAGCCGGCCCGGCGGATCGGCCCGGGCGGGCGGCTCATGTGGAACGGCCACGTGCCCAACCGCGCCGCAGCGTTCGCCGCCGACGCCGTGATCCTGTCGTGGAACGCCAACGATTTCTCGCTCGTGCCGAACCTGTGGCGGTTGCGGCGGCTCGGCGTGGGCACCGTCGTCTGGGGGCACGGCTTCGGGCAGCCGGAGTCGGCGAAGCGGCGGATCCCGCGGGATTTCATCGGCAAAAGGGCCGACGCGGTGGTGGTGTACGACACGGGCACGGCGGCCAAGCTCATCGGCCGCGGCTTCGACGAGCGGCGGGTGTTTGTTGCCCAGAACGCGCTCGACGAGTCGGCGGCCCGGACCGCCCGGCAGTGGTGGCTCGAACGGCCGGACGAGTTGGCGGCGTGGCGACACGAACACGATCTGGACGGGCGACAGGTCATCCTGTTCGTCAGCCGGCTGACCGAGAAGAGCCGGTTTCCCCTGCTTTTTGACGCGCTGCGGCAACTGAGCGATCTGCCCGAGGCCCGGCTCGTTCTCATCGGCAACGGCGACCTCGACGCCGCCCGGCGACTGGCCGAGGCGGCGGGGGTGGCTGATCGGGTGCAACTGGCCGGGCCGATTTACGATGAGGCGGCGCTGGCACCCTATTTCATCACCGCCCGCTGCATGTGCTACCCGGCGGGCGTTGGGCTGAGCGTGATCCACGCCTTCGGCTACGGTCTGCCCATCGTCACCGGCGACGACATGACCCGGCACAATCCGGAGATCGCCGCCGTCCGGTTGGGCGAAAACGGCCTGCTCTACAAGGATGGCGACGTGGCCGATCTCGCGTCGAAATTGCGGAGGTTGCTCACCGAGTCGGCGTTGCGAAACCAACTGGCCGCGGCGGCGGAGGCGACGGTGACGGACGACTTCAACCTCGCAACCATGGTCGACGGATTGGAGGCGGCCGCACGGTTTGCGGCCGAACGGCGCGGCCAATAACGCGGGAAAGTGCCCACTTTTCCCAAACGGACGACCCAACCGGCTTGCCCCGATCGCCGATGAATCGGACGGTAAGCTCATGCTCCGGCTCGTCCAACGCTTCACCGACCGCCTGGCCCCACGGGTCCGGCCGATCGGCATCGACTTCGGCAGCACGACTCTGCGCCTGGCGCAGGTCGCGGCCGACCAGGTGCCGCCCCGCGTCGTCGCGGCGGCACACTTCGAGGTGCCGGGCGGCGTGCACCGGGCGACGTTCTTTGCCGAGTGCGTGCGGGAGGCGCTGACGCACGGCGACTTCAAGGGCCGCGAGGTGACGCTGGCGTTGCCGGCGGCGCAGACGCACCTTTGCCACCTGCGGTTGCCCAAGGGCGACGCCGAGATGATCCGCGAGATGCTGCCCGCCGAGACCGCGGGGAAGCTGCCGATCGAGCCGCTTGGTGCCATGCTACGGCACACCGTGGCCGGCGACGTTTACGCCGGTGGCGAGGCGAAGCAGGAGGTGATCTGCGTGGCCGCCGAGCGGCGCGTGGTCGGCGAACTGCTGGCCGCGTCGAACAAGGCGAAGCTCGATGTGGTCGGCATGAACACCGAGGCCGCCGCCCTCGCCGACTGCTTCGGCCACGTCTGGCAACGCGGCGCCGACGCCGCTCAGAGTTTGATGATGATCGACCTCGGCAGCGCGGCGACGCGGTGCTACGTTCACCGCGGCGGCCGGTTGCTGTTCGCCCGCAGCATCGCCGTGCCGCTGCCGGGCATTACCTGTGCGACCGGCGAGGCGGACCTCGGCCCGGCGTCGCTCGATCCGCAGGTGATGGCCGCGGCCGAGAAGTTGGTGCCGGAAATCAAGCTGTGTCAGCGGTACCACGACGCGACGTTCCCGAACGACCCGGTGAGTCGCCTCGTCTTCGTCGGCGGCCGGGCGGCGGACAAGGCGCTTTGCCAGCATCTGGCCGCCGGGGTCGGGGTGGCGGCGCAGGTGGGTGATCCGGTTGCGCGCATGGCGACCGACGGCGCACCAACCATCGACCGCCGATTGCCGCAACCCGGCTGGTCGGCCGCTTTGGGCCTCAGCTTCGGCCCCGTCGCCGCCGACAAGCCGCAACTCAACGACGTGAAGGAGGTGGCGTGATGTCACTGTTGTCGAAGAAAAAGAAGGATCGGCCCCAGTCGTCGGAAGACGTGCTGGCCGAGCAACTCTCGTTTCTCCCGGAACAATACCTCGAGAAGAAGAAGCGGCGGCGGACCGATCTGCTGTGCCTCTCCCTCTTCGGCGTGGTGCTGGCCGGGGTCGGCGGGGCGGGTTTCCTCAAGCACGGTGCGCTCACGGCCGCCGAGAGCGAGGCGGCTCGCGTAAGTCAGGAGCACGTCGAAGCCGCCCGGCTCATCGAGCAGGTCCGGCAACTCCGCCAACGGCAGGACGAGATGGCCCGACAGGCCGAGCTCTCCGCGTCGTTGTTGGAGAAGGTGCCCCGAAGTTACCTGCTGGCCGCACTCACCAATGGACTCCCCGACCCCGATCGCATGGCCCTTTCCGACGTCGAACTCAACGCGAAGCAATCGACCCGTCCCGTTGCCCCGAGTGGCGGCACGGCGTTGTCGAAGCGCAAGGGCGGCGACACTGAAGCGGCCGTCGCCCCGGAGCCTTTGCGGTACGACGTGACGCTGCGGCTCAGCGGCGTCGCAACGGATCATGGTCAGGTGTCGGACTACATGACCAAGCTCAAGGCGCTCGATTTGTTCAGCGGCATCAGCGACGTGGAGACGAAGCGGCCACCGATTGGTGAGGACGGCACACAGATCGTCGAGTTCGCGTTCGAGTTGGCCGTCGCCCCCGACGCGGCGGCCGACGGCCCCGAAGCGGTGGCGGCACTGGCCGCGTTGGAAACCGACTGATTATCCCGGAGATTCGCCATGAAACTCGGCTCACGAGAACTCATTTACTTCGCCCTCTTGCTGGGCGTGCTGGTCGGCTCCTGGTGGTTCGGCTTCCGGCCGATGGAGGCCAGGGCCGTCGAGCTGACGATCGAGGCCGACGCCAAGCGGGGCAAGGTCGAGCAGGTCCGGGCTGTAATGCGGCAGGTGGAGGACGAGGATCTGACCGGCAAGCTCGACGAGCTGCAGAAGGCTATCGCGTTCTTCGAGCAGAAGCTGCCGCGGGCCAAGGATGTCGAGGACGTCCTGCACGACGTGACCGCCTCGGCCGAAGGTTGCGGCCTCGGCGTTGAGGAGTTCGAGGAGCTGCGGGTCCGACACGAGGCGGCCTACAGCGAGCAGCCGATCCGGCTCAAGCTCACCGGCAGCTTCGAGAGTTTCTACCAGTTTCTACTGAAGTTGGAGCGGTTGCCGCGGATCACCCGGCTCACCGACATGGAGCTGCGCAAGCTCGAAACCCGCGGCCAACGCGGCATCACCCAGGGCGACATCATGGAGGCGACGCTCACCCTCAGCGTCTACTTCGAAAGTGGCACGACCAACGGGAAGGACTGAAGATCATGGACGACCAAGACGCAATTCAGAAGGCGATGTTCGGCGGCGATGAGTCGCCGAGCGAGCCGACGAACGAAACGCCCTCGGCCGCCGGCATCTCGACAATGCTCAGCGGCGGCGACGACACGCTGTACGTCGCCGATGAGAAGTCGGGCAAGGTCAACGGCCCGGCGGTGACGGCCGGGGTGCTGGTCGTCGCGGCGATCGGTGGGCTGTGGTTCCTCAACAGTCGAGCCGGCGGCCCGGCCGAGGCGGCGGCCGAGGAGACGATGGCCGCCGCCCAGATCGACGGCTTCCTTACCGGGCAACGCGCCAGCATTGAAGAAATGCGGCAGGTGCTGGCCGACACCGAGGCGATCCAGCAGCAGTTCCTCAAGTACCCGACGGCCTCGCAGATTCCGCTGGGCGCGTTGAAGACCGACCCCTTCGACTTCGACCCGCCGGAGCAGCGAAAGATGCCGACGGCCCAGGACCCGGAGGTCTTGGCCAAGCTCGAGGCGGAGCGGACCGCCGCCCGGCAGGAAACGCTGCGGTTGGCGCTGGCCGACGTGAAGGTGAAGAGCGTGATGGACGTCGGCGGCGAACCGGCTTGCATGATCGGCCACCGCCTCTACCGCGTCGGGGATGACCTGGCCGTTTCCGGGGAAACCTTCAGGGTTCTCGGCATTCGCTCGGACCTGATCGTCGTGGCTAGCGATGACGTGCGGTTTGGTTTGTCCGTGGGTCGCTGAAGTTTGGAGCCGTCATGTACCTGACTCCCGAAGACGACATCGCCACGCTCTACACCCCTGAGGTGGCCCCGGCCAAGCGGTCGGCGGCAGATTTGCTGCTTTCCCGGGGGAAGGTGACGGGCGAGCAGATGGAGCAGGCGGTGGGCGTGCAGAAGCAGACGCCGGGCAAGCCGCTGGAGCAGGTGCTGCTGGACATGGCCGCCGCCGCCGAGGCCGACGTGGCCGAGTGCGTCGCCGACGTGATGGGCATCCCGTTCGAGCGGCCGGCGAAGGACGACATCGAGCGCGAGGCGTTCGACGCCATTGCCGCCGACTTTCAGAAGCGACGCGGCGTCATCGCCCTGCGATTCGAGGACGACGGCGACACCTTGGTGGCCGGCGTTGCCGACCCGGCGGACGTGTTCCTCATCGACGAGGTCAAGCGGCTGGCAAAGAAGAACGTCCGCGCTGTCGCCGTTTGTCAAGGAGATTTGACCAAACTCTTCGAGGACCTTGGCGGCGACGAAGGCGGCAGCGTCGACGTCGGCGCGCTCATCGAGGACATGGCCGAGGACGACGTGGAGGTCGTCGAGGAGAAGGAGGACGACGACGCGGCGGACCTCGAAAAGGCCGGCAGCGAGTCGCCGGTCATCCGATTCGTCAACTTCCTGATCGCCGACGCGATCAAGCAGGGCGCGAGCGACATCCACATCGAACCCAAGGAAAAACGGCTGAAGATCAGGTACCGGATCGACGGCGTGCTGTTCGAATCGATGAGCCCGCCGCAGCACATGAGCGCGGCGATCACGAGCCGGCTGAAGATCATGGGCAACCTCGACATCGCCGAGCGGCGGCTGCCGCAGGACGGCCGCATCCGGGCGATGGTGCAGGGCCGGCAAATCGATTTGCGTCTCAGCACGCTGCCAATTGCCCACGGCGAGAAGAGCGTGATCCGCGTGCTCGACGGCCGCAGCATCAACGTGCCGCTGGAGGCGCTTGGCTTCTCCGACGACTGCATGGAGACGTGGCGGCACTGGATCGACCAGCCGCACGGAATCGTCCTCGTCACCGGGCCGACCGGTTCGGGCAAAACGACGACGCTCTACAGCTCGCTGCGGACGATGGACGGCAACAAGCTCAACATCTCGACGGTGGAAGACCCGATCGAGTACAACCTGCCCCAGGCGAACCAGGTGCAGGTGACGGACAAGATCGGCATGACGTTCAGCGCGGCGCTGAAGTCGCTGTTGCGGCAGGACCCGGACGTCGTGATGCTCGGCGAGGTGCGGGATGCCGAGACGGCGCGGATCGCGGTGCAGGCGAGCCTCACCGGCCACCTCGTGCTGAGCACGCTGCACACAAACGACGCCCCGAGCAGCGTGACGCGGCTGATCAATATCGGCGTCGAGGCGTACCTGATCTCGGCGGCGGTGAACGCCATCCTGGCGCAGCGGCTGGTCCGAAAGGTCTGCCCGGCGTGCAAGGAGGGGCACGAACCGTCCGATGAAGTGAAAAAGCTCCTTGAAAAAGCAGGCTTCGAGGGCAACCTCGACGGCAGCGAGACGTTCAAGGGCCGTGGCTGCGACAAGTGCCGCAGCACGGGATACGCCGGCCGGAGCGGCTTGTACGAGCTGCTCGTCATGGACGACGCGCTGCGGGACCTTGTCACGCGGAACCCCGACGTGAACGAGCTCCGCAAGCTCTGCCGCGAGGCGGGCTTGAAGACGCTGCGGGAGGACGGCTTCGACAAGGTCCGCAGCGGCGCGACCAGCGTGGACGAAGTGTTGCGGGTCACAGAGGGGTGAGGCGGAAGTGTGGCGGAAGTATCGAGTACTGAGTACCGAGTAGTAAGTGGTCCGAACGGGAGATGAGATGATGCAAACTGCACCGACGGCTTCGATTTCGACGGCACCGGCCAACCCGCAAGTCGGGCAGATGCTCGACGCCATTCTGCGTGAGGCGGTCGAAGGCAACGCCAGCGACATCCACCTGAACGTCGGCTTGCCGCCGATGTTTCGGGTCCACACGACGATGAAGCCGCAGGAGAAGTTCGGCGCGATGACGGCCCAGACGCTCGATTCGTTCGCCCGATTTCTGCTCGACGACGAGACGAAGTGGGCGAAGTTCATCGAGCTGCGGGACGCCGACTTTTCGTACCAGATCCCGGACGTGAGCCGGTTCAGGGTGAACGCGCACTTCCAGCGGGGCACGACGGCGTTCGCGTTCCGGACGGTGAACGACACGGTCCGGCCGCTGGGCGATTTGCTGTTGCCGGAGATCGTCGAAAAGCTGACGTATCTGCCACGCGGCCTCATCCTCGTCACCGGCGGCACCGGCAGCGGCAAGAGCACGACGCTGGCCGGCATGATCGACGCGATGAACAGCCGCGAGGACGGCCACATCATCACCATCGAGGACCCGATCGAGTACGCCTTCGAGAGCAGGCGGTGCACGATTGAACAGCGCGAGATTGGCGACGACTGCCCGAGCTTCGCCAGCGGCCTCCGGCACGTGTTGCGGCAGGACCCGGATACCATTCTCGTCGGCGAGATGCGCGACTTGGAAACCACCAGCGCCGCGATCACGGCGGCCGAGACGGGTCACCTCGTCTTGAGCACGCTGCACACCGTGAACGCGCCCAGCACCATTGAGCGGATCATTGACATCTACCCGAGCGACGAGCAGAACCAGATTCGCTCGATGCTGGCGAACACGTTGCAGGCGGTGATCAGCCAGACGCTGTTCCGGCGGAAGGACCGGCCGGGCATGGTGCCGGCGACGGAGATCATGCTCTGCACGCCGGCCGTTCGGAACTGCATCCGGGAGAACCGGATCTTCGAGATCGCCAACATCATCGGCACCAGCCGGCAGCTCGGCATGCAGACGCTGGACGACAGCATCACGCAGCACTACCTCAACGGCCTGATCACGCGGGAAGACGCCGTGAGCCAGGCGGCCCATCCGGAGAAGCTGGAGCGCGCCCTGGCGGCGTGAGTCGAGTAAGGAAGTCCATGCGAGGCACGACCGTGAGGGAGTGCGGCCGGCGCAGCCGGCATCCGCGTGGCCTGATCCCGAAGATGCGGGCTGCGCCCGCCGCACTTCCTGACGGTCGTGCCTCGCACGGACCTACAGGGGCAGCAGAGAGGAAACCACCATGCCCACATATCAGTACCAGACGCGGGCCGCCGGGGGGCAGGTGACGGCGGGGACGATGGCCGCAACCGACCTCAACACCGCGGCGAACACGCTGCGGCAGAAGGGGCTCGCCATCGTCAGTTTGCGGCCACTTCCCAAAGGAAAAGCGGGCGGCGGCATGTCGCTCAAGGACATCGGCAACATCAGCATTTCTCTGGGGCCGGGAGCGAAGGACGTCCAGAACTTTACCAGTCAGCTCGCCGTCATGGTCCGCGCCGGCATCAGTCTGCGGGCGGCGGTCGACGGCATCGCCGACCAGACGGAGAACCCGAAGTTCAAGGTCATGCTCGTCCAGATCAAGGACGACCTCGACGGCGGCCGGAGTTTTTCCGAGGCGCTCCAGCGTTACCCCAAGACGTTCAGCCCGCTGTACATCAACATGGTCAAGGCGTCGGAGCTTTCGGGCGGCTTCGCGAAAATGCTCGACCGCATCGCGGCGTACCAGGCCCAGCAGATCGAGACGATGAGTCAGGTCCGCGGGGCGATGATCTACCCCGGCATCATCGGCACGCTGGCGGTGGGCGTGACGGTGTTCCTGCTCACGTTTGTGCTGCCGCGGTTCACCAGCATTTTCGCCGGTAAAGAGGCGGCGTTGCCGTTGCCGACGCGGATGCTGTTGGTGGTGAGCAACTCGATGACGGCGTACTGGTACGTCTACCTCGGGGCGATCGTGGTGGCAGCGTGGGTGTTCTTCATGGGCATCCGCACCAAGCCCGGCCGGCGGTGGTTCGACAAGGCGAAGCTCACGGTGCCGCTATTCAAGAAGCTGTTCCGCGCGCTCTACATCAGCCGCAGCTTGCACACGATGGGCCAGCTCATCAACGCCGGCGTGCCGATGCTGGACACGATCGCCATCACCGCCGAGATCAGCGGCAACGTGTTTTACCGGGACATGTGGCGAAAAGTCTATTCGGCCGTCAAGGAGGGCAAGAAGATCAGCATCCCGCTGCACCAGTCGACGCTGTTGCCCAAGAGCGTGATCCAGATGGTCTCGGCCGGCGAGGAATCGGGCAAGCTGGGCGAGGTGCTCAGCGAAGTCAGCGAGTTCTACGGCCGGGAGCTGCGGAACGTGATCAAGAGCGTGACGGCGATGATCGAGCCGCTGATGATCGTGGTGATGGGCAGCGTCGTGGGCTTTATCGCGATGAGCGTGATCCTGCCGATCTTCAAGCTGTCGACGTTGGTGCAGTGAGGGCAGGTTTTGGGAGTTGGGGATTAGGTGTTAGGACCGGACACGCTCATCAGGGCGTGTCCGGTTTTCTGTTGCGCCCGATGAAGACGTAGCTGCGACCTGTCAGGTCGCAGCTACGCCTGAGATAAACGTTGATCTGGGGAAGATACTCGGTTTGCCCGAGGGAGATTTGAATCCGACGTTTGCCTCATGCGAACGAGGCGGACCTTATCGCGGGGCTTCACGCTGCTGGAGACGGCGCTGGCGACGATCATCGTCGGCACCGGGTTCGTCAGCACGTTGGCGTTGTTTGCCGCGTGCACGCAGCAGACGCAGGACGCCGAGCGGCGGACGGCGGCGATGATGCTGGCGATGAACGTGCAGGAGGCGATGGCCACCGCCAGCTTCCAGGACGCCGCCGACGCCGCCCACTTCGGGCCCGAACCCGGGGAAACGCTCGCAGGTTTTGACGACCTTGATGATTTCGATGGGCTGGCAACTCGCCCGCCGATCGACGCGTTGCGGCAGCCGATCGCCGAGCTCGGGCGGTACGAGCAAATCGTCCGCGTGTTGAGCGTCGACCCGGACCGCCCCACCACCGAATCGGCCGGCGAGCCGTGCCGGCGGGTGGAGGTGACGGTCCGCTACCACGCCGACGGCGGGCCGGTCGACGTCTACTCGCTGGTGTGGCTGCGGATGCGGTGAGGAGATCATGATGCCCCAGAAACACGTTGAACAACTGGAACTTTGCGGGGTAGCTGCGACCACACCTGGTCGCAGCTACCTCACGAGAACGACGCCGCACGGTGAGCGCGGAGCCGTTGCCGTGGTGGCGATGTTGTTCCTCGTCATCCTCGTCACGCTCAGCGTTGGCATGTACTCGATGGCGACGCTCAACGCCCAGGCCGCGGCGAACCTCGGCGACGTCGAGCGGGCGCGCAGCCTGGCCGAGTCGACGCTGCGTTGGACGGCGTGGCGGTTCACGCTGCCAAGCAACCGGCCGCGCACCGAGCGGGGCAACATCGACGAGGACTATGCCCACGACGAACTGTGGCCGCAGATCCGCGACGCGATCTACGACGACCTGCGCACCCTGCCTGCCGGCGTCGCGGCGACGGTGACGAAGACGGACGAGCAGGTTCGCGCCGTCGGCCTCGACTTCGGCGGCGAGGGGACGGCCGAGGTGCTGATCGAGCGGCTGCCGACCTACAGCGTCGACGTCGCCGATGCCGATTACCGCGAGCTGGTCCGCGTGACCGCCACCGGCCGATTGGGCGGCGGCGAGCGGCGGGTCTTGCGGACGGCGAGCATGAGCTTCGCCGTCGACAAGCGGATCGACTTCGCCGTGGTCAGCAAGACCCGCATCCAGCTCGGCCGCAACGTCGTCGTCGAGGGGCCGGTCGGCATGGGGCAAAAAGGTAAGTACTCGCCCTACCTGATCCTCAGCGACTTCAAGCACCTCGATCCGTCGCTCAGGATGGAGGTCGAGGCGTGGGAGGGTTGGCTGGCGGCGAACCACGACGGCTACGACAACCGCATCCCGCTGCACTCGCCGCTGGGCGCGGCCGCCGTCGACGATGGTTGGCAGGACTACGACGGCGACGCCTTCCTGGACGACTTCGATCTGTTCCTCGCGTTCTACGACGACAACGGCGACGGCGTCGTTGAGCCGGCCGCGGGCGAGTTCCGCCACTCCGACGGCGGGCCGCTGGACCCGGACCTGTTCTACGCCCTCGACCGCCTGAGCCCGCCGCTGTTCGACGGCGACCCGCCGCGGCTGGGCTACGACGACGGCATGCTGGGCCGCGAGGACAACTACGCCAAAGTCCGCGGCCAGGTCACACTCCGCGACGAGGCCGACGACTGGGAGGACTGGCTCGACGACCGCAACAAGGGCCCGATCCGCCAGCAGATGCAGGGGCCGATCGTCGCCGGGGCGGGTGACTCGCCGGTGAACTTTGGTGCCCCGCCCTCGGACCTGATCGAGCTCAACCCCGGCAACTTCGAGGGGGCGACCAATCACTTCAAGGGCCGCACCGGCACCGCCGCCGGCTCATCGACCCGCCAGAGCCGCGTCGTCATGCACGAGGGCAGCGAGGTGTGGGTGAAAACGCGCGGCTCGGATCAGGGCGACATCTACCTTGCCGCCCCCGGCAGCGCCGACGCCACCGGCGGCAGTTACGGCGACTGGGACGTGAAGCGCACGGTCAGCCTCGTCGAGAACGACGTGCTCAGCCTCGCCGACGCCGAGTACGTGCTGAAGGACGGCAACCTCGACCAGCCCCGCAGCCGCGAGCGGACGCCCTTTGGCAGCACGAGTTACCAGGCAACCTACGACCGCCCGGTTTACCGGAACATGACGCTGCGGAACGTGCAGATCCCCAAGGGTCTCAACCCGCTGTTCGAGAATTGCACGTTCGAGGGCGTCACGTTCGTCGACGTCGAGCGCGACATCACGCGGTCGGGAAGCACGAAGTACGACTCCGGCAGTGGAAAGAAGTGGTCGGAGAAAATGTACTCCGGCAAGTTCCGAAAGCAGGACGTGATCACCCCCGCCAACAACCAAGGCGCGGCCAAGGGCAACAACGTCCGCTTCCACAACTGCACGTTCAACGGCCCCGTCACCGCCGCGTACTCCACGGCGTACACGCACTTCGCCAACTCGTGGGAGTTCACCGGGGCGACCCTGTTCGACAACCAGGCCGACGCAACCGCGACGATCGTGGCACCCAACACCAACATCGAGATGGGCAGCTTCCGCGCCCCGACCGAGGCCCCCAGCACGCTGACCGGCGTGGTCGTCGCCGGCAACATCGACATCCGCGGCCGCAGCACGGTCGACGGCTCGGTGATCGTCGTCGGCGACGGGGCGGGCAACACCACGCTGGGCTACTTCGGCGCATCCGACTCCGACACCAACCCCAGCGAACTCCCCGAGGGCGGCTACGGCCGGCTCAACATCCGGTACAACCCGCTGCGCGCCTTGCCCGACGGCATCGACCTCCCGGTCGTCATCGAGCCCCGCCCGCAGACCTACGTGGAAGGCCCGTGAACATGAAGTTTCTTCCTCGCAAAACACGCGAACGATCCGCTTCCCGACGCACGCGGCGGCGCGGGCTGGGGTTGCCCGAGATGCTCATGGCCCTTGCCGTCAGCGCGATGCTGCTGGCGGCGACGGCGGCGGCGGTGGACGCCAGCATCCGCGCCCACGAGATCACCGGCCGGCGGACCGACCTGAACCAGGCCGCCCGCGTGACGCTGCACCGCGTCGTCTCCGGCATCCGCACCGGCCGCGAACACGCCCCGCTCGACGGCCCCGGCGAGTCGACGTTCCTCGCCGGCGGCACCGCCACCAGCGGCCACTTCGGTCTCTTCGACGAAGCCGGCAGCCTCATCGCCTTCCGCCACGACCCGGCCACCCGGCGGCTGATGATGGGCCGCGACGCGCAGGAGTTCGTGCTGCTCGAGGGCGTGACGAACTTCGCCGTCACGGCCGAGCCGATGCAAAGCAGCGGCAGCCGCCGCATCGGCGGCGACTTCGACTTGCTCCGCCGCGCCTCAATTCTGCTCACCGTCGAACGCGACGGCCAATCCCTGACCCTCAGCGGCAGCGTCGTGCCGCGGAAGAATTTCTGGTGAGGGTGGGTGAGATGGTTTTCATCCGTTGGCCGTTGGCCGTTGGCCGTTGGCCGTTGCGGGTGCTATTCCTGGAGTTCGCGCTCAAGAGCGATCCAGCGGCCGACACGATCGGCGAGGTCCGGCTGGATGACGCCGGCGAGCCGGTCGGCGCATTCGCCCAGACGCTGGTGTACGACCCGCGCGACCGGCCGTGGTACGTCGAGGCGATCGCCCGCGACGGCGCCGGCTTCAGCGACGTCTTTGGCTGGTCGCGGCAAGGCGGCGGCACCGTGCTGGGCCTGGGCTACGGCGAACCGATCGACCTCGACGGCGAACGCCTCGGCGTCATCGACACCGGCCTGGCGCTCGGCGATTTCTCCCGTTACCTGGCCGGCTTGGACCTTGGCGGCGGCGTGGCGTTCCTGATCGACGGCGAGGGCAAGCTGCTGGGCGCGGGGGCCGGGCGGGTGACGGACGACGCCGGCGAGCAGCTTTGGGCGGTCGAAGCCGACGACCCCGTTATCGCCGCTGCGGCACGCGCGTTGATGCAGCCGCCGCCGCAGGAGTTGCGCGCCCCGCCGCCGCCTTTCACGTTTCAAACGTCAACCACCGTCCCCGACCTCGGCCGGCTTCGGGTCGAGTCGACGCCGGTGGCGTGCGAGCTGCCCTGGCGCATTGTGACCGTCGTGCCCGAGGACGATTTCATGGGCGAGGTGCGGGCGGCCCGGCGGTTCACGCTGGCGGCGGGCATCGGGTGCGTCGGGCTCGCCCTCGTCGGCGGGCTCATGCTCGGGCGGCGGGCGGTGCGGCCGGTGCTGGAAACGCAGCGGCAAGTGAAAGGCATCGGCGGCGGCGACCTCGACACGCCGATCACCCTCGGCGGCGCCCGCGAGTTCGTGGACCTCGGCCAATCACTCGACACAATGCGACGCGATTTGAAGGACAACCTCCGCCTGCGGCAGAGCATTGAGGTGGCGATGGAGGTGCAGCAAAACCTGTTGCCCTGCGGCCCGCCGACGGTGAGCGGGTTGGACGTCGCCGGCAAGAGCGTTTACTGCGACGAGACCGGCGGCGACTACTTCGACTACATCGAGATGGACGGCGGCGACGGCGAACGGTTGGTGCTGGCGCTGGGCGACGTGATGGGTCACGGCGTGGCGGCGGCGCTGCTCATGACCACGGCCCGCGCGGCGTTGCGCAGCCGCGCGCGGGAGCCGGGCTCGCTGGCCGACTTACTGCGGCACGTCAATGAATTGCTCGTGCCCGACACCGGCGGCACGAAGTTCATGACCATGGCCCTGGCCGTCATCGACCCCACCGCCCGCACGCTCCGCTGGGCCAGCGCCGGGCACGACGCGCCGATTTTGTTCGACCCGGCGACCGACACCTTCACCGAGCCCGAGGGCGGCGACATGCCGATGGGCATTATGGCCGGTGTGGCGTACGAGGAGTACGAGGTCGGCCCGCTGGCCCCTGGCACGATCATGCTGCTCGGCACCGACGGCATCTGGGAAGCCCAAAACGCCGCCGAGGAATTGTGGGGCAAGCCGGCGTTGCAGGACGTGATCCGCCAGCACCAAAAGGACTCAGCCGAAGCGCTCAACGACGCCATCCACGCCGCGGTCGACACCCACATCAACGGCCCGCGCGACGATGACGTGACGCTGGTCGTGGTGAAGTTGGCACCGACCACCGCGACGACAGGCCCGGCATCCTGACGTCGCTGAAACCTTCACCGCCGTGGTAACGGCGATGGGTGTTTTCAGCGACGCACGCGCATCCGAGCGGTCTCGCGGGTCGGGGGCCGCGGGTTCTTCTCGGCGGAGTTGGCACCTATCATCCGGCGTGCCCCGGCAATCGGTCATCGGGCGGGCTTCGCCGCCGACGCTTGCGGCGCTGCGGCAGCGGCGGGAGGCGCTGGTGCGGCGGGCGGTGGACGCCGATCCGAGGCGGCCGCACCCGCACGCGTTTTGCCGGCGGTGCGGGCGGGTCATGCTGGCCCCGACGTTCCGGCGACAGTGCGAAACCTGCGGCGACGAACTGCCCCCGCCGGTGCCCATGGCCCGGCTCAACCAACCACCGTCGGGGGCCGGCCTCCTGTTCGGCTTCACGCTGCTGATGCTCGCGATGTTACTGGTGATGATCCTGTTGCACGGCCTGCACGGCTGAGCGACATCACTCGCCGTCGTCGTCCATCAGGAACATCACCGCCTCGTCCTGTAGATCCTGGTACGGCCGGACGCGGCCGGGGATGTCGTTGTAGAGGATGCTGGCGACGAGTTCGCGGCCGGAGTCGGTGGTGATGAGGACGGTGAGCGCCCGCACACCCGAGATGAACCCGGTTTTGCCCCGCACCCGGCCGTCGGTGCCGCGGAACCGCCGGGCGAGCGTGCCGGTCTGGCCGCCGATCGACAGCGACTCCTCGAACACGTCGGCGTGTTCGTGCGCGGCCATGAACGCCATGAGGTCGCTGAGCTGCCGGACGCTCACCCGATTCGCCCGCGACAACCCGCTGCCGTCGGCTGCCCGGAAACCCTCAGCGTCGATGCCGGCCCCGGCGAGAAACTTGGCCACCGCCGCCCCGCCGGTCTCCCAACTGCCGTCGTCGCCGAGCTTGCGGCACAACGCCTCGGCGAACAGGTTCTGGCTGTTCGTGTTCACCCGCCGCAGCACGGGCGAAAGCGGCCGATTTACCTCGTGGATCATTTGCCCGTCCGGTTGCGGATCTTCGGCGGGACGCACATCATCGCCCACCGCCACGCCCTGCTCGCGTAGCCGCGTCGCCAGCACGTCGGCGAAGAACGCCCCTGGGTCCGTCACCGGGCGGCTGATGAACTCCCGCCGGGCGTGGACGTCGCCGACGACGGCGTAGACCGGTGCGATGTGCGTCCGCTCGATGCTGACGTCCATACCCTCGAACTCGGTGCTGCGGGTCAGGTTGACGACGTGGACGCTGTCGGTGGTCATCGGCGTCACCTCCAGCGTCGCCGGCTCGCCCAGCTCGGCCGGCGTCGCGACGACGTCGATGCAGTTGTTGTTGAACGCCAACCCGCTGACCGGGCAGGCGTACCAAAAGATTAGATCGCCTCGCTCCCACGTCGGGTGGACCCGCTCCCCGCCGAGGGCGTTGTCGGCATACCAGATGCCGGCCAGTTCCGTGATGCCGCGCTCCTTGAGCTTGGCGGCCACGGCGTCGAACTCGGCATAAATGCTCTCGCCGTTCTCCTTGGCGATCGTCGGGTCGCCGGTGGCCGGGTCGCCGCTGCCGAGGACCCAGAGGTGTTCGCCGACGAGGCGGTAGGTGGTGGTCAGGTCGCCGTAGAGCACGCCGTCGTCGCCGACGCGGCCGAGCCGGTCGAGGGCGGCGGCGCTCACCGGCAGTTTCATGTTGCTCGCCGGGATCATCGGCTTGTCCGGCAGTTGCTCGAACAACACCTCGCCCGTCTCCAAGTCGACCACGCGGGCGGCGACCGTCGCCCCGGTGTCGGCCAAACGGTTGATGATCGGGCCGATGTCGTGGGCGCTGCCCGGCCGCGTCGTCGGCTCGGCGAGCGACGGGGCGACGAGCAACAGCGTGAGAAGCAGGGCGAGGCGACGCATGACAGGGATTTTGCACGGATCGGGCGGGCACAGCAAACCGACCGGACCTCCGCCGCGTGGCGGCGGGGCTGATCCCGCTTTGGGCGTCAACAGCAAGATCAGCCC
>CAYLSV010000074.1:17260-17476 GCA_964386435.1 uncultured Tepidisphaerales bacterium | reverse complement strand
CCGCCAGTACCCCGACGTCGCCCACCACACGATCGTCCTCGGCGAGGCGTACAAGGACCTGCTCAAAAAGCTCTTCGACGACAAGGAGGTCGAGCGCGAGGACCTCAGCGTCTACCTCCACCGCCCCACCGCCACCGACCCGTCGATGGCCCCGGACGGCATGGACAGCTTCTACGTCCTGGTCCCGGTGCCGAATTTGCAACCCAAGAAGCGTCA
>CAYLSV010000074.1:0-17228 GCA_964386435.1 uncultured Tepidisphaerales bacterium | reverse complement strand
CCGGCTCCGCTTCCTCACGGGCGCGGCTCTGTGTTGACGACGAGATCCCGGTCAACCCCGACGGCACCGTCGATTGGCAGGCGTTCGGCGAGACGTTCAAGCACGACATCATCCGCTACCTCGAACGCACCATCCTCCCCGGCCTCTCCGAGTGCATCACCGGCGACTTCTTCGTCACCCCCGAGCACTTCCGCGACAACCTCAACACCCACTTCGGCAGCGGCTTTTCCGTCCAGCCGATTTTCACGCAGTCGGCGTGGTTCCGCTTCCACAACAAGTCCGACATCGACGGCCTCTACTTCGTCGGCGCCGGCACCCACCCGGGCGCCGGCATGCCCGGCGTACTGTGCAGTGCGAAGGTCGTCGACCGCCTGATCCCCGCCGTCGAGCCGGCCGCGCCCTCAGCGTCGGCGGACGAGCAGCACGCCGAGGCCGCCGAGTAGCGTCAACGAGGCCGGCTCGGGCACGGCCGCCAATGCCGCCTGCCCGAGCAGCTCGTGCCCCGCCGCCGTGGGGTGCAGATCGTCCCAGAATAGGTAGCCGCTCGCATCCGCCACCGACTGGCCGGCTTCGTCGATGTTGGTAAACCCGAACGCCGCCGGGTCGAGCAAAATGTCGGCGAACAAGTCGGCCACGTCGAGGCGGAACAAGTCAAGGTCCGGCCGGGCGAGTTCCAGCGCATCAAGCTCGACCGACAGCGACGCGTTGAACGCCTGCGTCGCCGCGTCGGCCGCCGCCGCACCGGCGGGGTCGCCGTTGAACTCGGGCGCCGCCCCCAGCGGCAGCAGGTTGGGCGCCAACACCGACCGGCCGCCGGCGTCGTAGAGCCGGGCGATCTGGTCGGCGATCTCCGCCGCCACGTCCGCCGGCGCGTTGCCCGCCAGCAGATCGTTGCCGCCGGCGAAGACGACGAACAGATCGTCCGACGTCACCGTCGGCGAGGTGCCGAGGAACTGGTCAACTTGATCGTCGACGTCCCGCACCACCAGGCTGTTCGGCAACGGCGTGCCCGTGGCCCGCGCCCCGCCGTAGGCGTAGTTCGTGCCGCCGGCGAGGCTGTGCGTGAACCCGCCCACGCCCAGCCCGTCGGCCAGCACCTCGGCATACACCGGCCCGTTGCTGAACCGCCCGTCGAAGTACCCCGCCCCCGGCACGAGCCCGAGCGTTGCCTGATCCACGTTGCCCACATCCGACAAGCTATCGCCAAAGACGAACAGCCGATCCACCGCCAAAGCAGGAGCGGCGGCGAGGAACACAACGGCGGGAACGACAAAGCGCATGGCATCAACCTAGCAGAAAACAGCATTGACGTGGTCGGCAAAAAAGACGCCGCCACGGCACCCCGCGACGACGTCGGATGAAACAAAGCTCAAGCGCTCACGCCGCCCGACGACGAAGCAGACCGAAGCCAGCCGCCGCCAGCAGCCCGAGGCTGGCCGGCTCGGGGATCAACGCGAACGTCGCCGCGCCCGGCCCGGTGACGGTGCCGGTGTAGGTGCCGAAGTCGCTGTTGCCGAACCCAGTTTGCACGATGAAGTACTGCGTATCGGCCACGAAGTCGAAGGAGAACTCGCTGTCGGCCGTGCCACTGGGGCCGTCATCGTCGCCGGTGATCCCGTTCGCAAGTGGGTTGAGCGGGTCCAAACCGTTGGCGTCGTACAGCAGAACGAACCCGTCATAGCCGGATTCGGTGGCTGTATTCACGGTATAGGTCCCGTCCTCCTCGACAAAGACGGGCGTGACCTCGTAGGGCACGTCGGTCCCGCTGGTTGACAGGCCGTTGAAGCTGGCGAAGGGCCGGTTGAACGTCGGCCCACCGGTGGTGTCACCCGAGAAGTTCGATACGGTCACCGGCGGCGGCGGCGGCGGCGGGACGAATGTGCCCACGATCAGGTCAAGGACGTAACTCTGGTTGATAGTGCCCTCAAAGATTTCGAAGGTGTAGTCGCCGGGTCCGAGGTCGATGGCCAACAGTTCGGAACCGATGTCGGCGGGTCCGAAGCTGCCAAAGTTGCCAATCTGCGAGTCAGCGTTCAAGCCGCTGTAAAGTGCGAAGCTCGACGCAGTATTGCCGCCCGTTGCGACGTAACTTGTGAGAAGAAGCTCATTCACACCCTCAGTCGGTGCCACGGTGAAACTGAAGGCGTCGGTGAAGTCTTCCGATGGATCAAAGCCGCCGACGACGCCGGCGACCGTGTTGCTGCCGAAGTCAAGGGTGCCGAGGAACGTCGGGCTCGAAAAGGTGTCCGACAGATCGCCGTCAACGGCCTCGTCGTAATCGACGGCCAACACCGGGGTGGCGAGGCAGGCGGCGAGCAGCAGGCTGCCGCGGGTAAGGTGGGTGCGTTTCATCATCAACAAATGTCTTTCTCCCGAAGCCGGGGTGCGCGTACGTACGTGCCCAAGGGGCAGGATGGAGCGCGGGTTGTCGAATGCCATTTTCTCGAACAAGTTGCCGGCGATCGCCGGGGCGGTTGGACGGGGCAAATTTAGCCGAATGAAAATACCTTTCAAGCAGAATCCGAGAAGAAGAGAATTTCCCTGGATTCGGCGACACCCCATCTTGCCCATTCGGTACAGGAAGCCTTAGAGGCGTCACTCGGGCAGGGGCAGGGGCAGGGGCAGCGGCACGGGGACGCCATCCTCGTCGATGAACTGCAGGACGCCGGTGTAAGTCGGCCCCGGCACCAACGCCTCGACCTCGGCGGCGGCGGTGTTGATCGCGGTAAGCCGGGCCTGTTGCTCGGCAATTTGCCGCTCCTGCGTCAACACGTCGCGCTCGAGCTCGAAGTAGATGTCCGGCACCGGCCTCTGGCGGAGGCGGCCCTCGGTGTCGCGGTAGACCGTGTTGTTCTTGATCTCCTGCATCGCCTCCCGCGTCTGGCGGACCTCGCCCTGCAGCGCGGCGATCCGGGCGGTGGTGGCGTCATAATCAGTGCGCAGCCGCTCGATCTGGGCGGCGGCCTCGGCTCGCTGCTGTTCGCGCTCGGTTTGGGTCGCCTGGTCGATCCACGTCGCCCCGTCGCGATACCAACCCTCAGCGGCGAGGCGTTGCTGCAGCGCCTGGTCCTGCGCCGCGAACCGCTCGGCCAAGGCGGCGTACGGGCGGCTCTCGCCGGGGGCGAGCTGCAGCGCCTCGGCGGCGTTGTCGAGCAACTGCTTCGTCCCCGGCGCGGCGGCCAGGGCGCGGTCGAGGAACAGCAGCGCCCGTGCCTCTTGGTTCTGCCGCAGCAGCACGACGGCGAGGTTGTTTGCGGTCGGGGCGTGGTCCGGGGCGAGCTCGGCCACCCGCTCCAGCCGGCGGCGGGTCTCGGCGACGTCGCCGTCCTCCCACGCCAAGACGGCCATCAGGTACAGCGCCGAGACGTCGTCGTTGTCGGCCCGCAGCCGCTCGATGACCGCCCGCTTGGCCCCCGGCACGTCGCCGGCCTTGATCTTCAGGCGCACGTCGTTCACCGCCTCGAGCGTCGCCGCGGCCAGCTCGCGCTGCTCCGCCGGGCTGACCCAGCGGTTGCCCCAATGGACGAAATTCTCGGCCCGCATCCGCCGAAACGCCTCAAGCTCGCCGCGGGCGGCGGCGTCGTCGTGCTCTTCGACGAAGGCCTCGTAACGGCGGATGATCTCGTCCAAATCGTCCAGATTCGCCGCCACCCGCCGCAGACTGTCGAGGCCGGATTCCACCGACTCGCCAGAGCCGCCGAGGCGGACGGTCTGGATGTCGGTGTCGGCCACGAACTGACGCGAGCCATTCTCGGCGACGACGTGGTACCCGCCGTTGCCCCGCCGCAGCTCGCCGCTGACGGTCGAGCCGTCGTGGAGCACAAGCGTACCCGCGGCGGCGCAGGCCAGCAGGCACAACGCGAGGACGATGTTCGGCAGCATGCACATGCGATTCTCCGGGTGCGGGCGCCAGATGCTACGACGTGTGTGCCACCCCGAGGCGGGAGCCGAGCAGGGATGAGCCGCGGCAGTCGCTGAGATCTTCGATACATTGGGCGACCAGAGCCGTCCAGCCGGTCTGGTGAGCGGCACCCAAGCCTTGGCCGGTGTCGCCGTGGAAGAACTCGTAGAAGGTGACGAGGTCTTTCCAGTGCGGGTCATCGCGGTAGTTGGCGTCGCCTGCGTGGATCGGGCGGCCGCGATCGGCGGGCTCGAAAAGTCGGGTCAGGCGGCGTTCGACCTCGTGGGCGGCGGCCCGCAGCGTGAGCCGGCCGCCCTCGGCGCTGGGGCAGGGCATGGTAATGCGGTCGCCGTAGAAGTGGTGGTAACGGTCCAGCGCTTCGGCGAACAGGTAGTTCAGCGGGAACCACACCGGCCCGCGCCAGTTGCTGTTGCCGCCGAACAACGGGTTGCGGCTCACGCCCGGCGTGTAGGCCACGCGGTGCTGCTTGCCGCCCTCGTCGAAGACGAATGGTCGGTCGGCGTGGTGCTTCGACAACGACCGCACGCCGTGCGGCGAGAGGAACTCGTCCTCGGACAACGCGTAGCCGAGCAGCCGTTCGAGTCGGTCGCTGGGCACGGCGCTGAGCAGAATCTTCCGGTCCGGCCCCGTGCCCTCCTCGCGGATGTGGCGGGCGAACTCCGGCTTGTGCTCGCGGAACCAGTCCATGCGTCGCCGAAAACCCGGCAGCTTGTCGAGCGTGCGGCCGTCGATCACCTCGCACGCGAACGTCGGCACCAGGCCGACGAAGCTGCGGACCCGCAGCGGGTTTTTCTGCCGGGCGACGGGGTCCCAGAGTTGGTCGTAGTAGAAGCCGTCCCGCTCGTCCCATAGCCCGGTGCCGCCCAGAGTGTTCAGGGCGTGGGTGATCTGCACGAAGTGCTCGAAGAACTTGCTGGCCACGTCCTCGTAAGCCTTGTCCTCGGCGGCGAGCTCAAGGCTGATGCTGAGCATGATCGCGCAGTAGAACGCCATCCACGCCGTGCCGTCGGCCTGCTCGAGTTCCAGGCCGCCGGGCGGGTCGGAGTTGCGGTCGAAGACGCCGATGTTGTCCAGCCCCAGGAAGCCGCCGCCGAACAGGTTGTTGTCGTCGTGGTCCTTGCGGTTGACCCACCAGGTGAAGTTCAGCAACAGCTTCTGGAAGCACCTCGCCAGAAACGTCCGGTCGCGCTCGCCGCGCGGGGCGGTCATCTTGTAGACCCGCCACACGGCCCACGCGTGGACCGGCGGGTTGACGTCGCTGAAGTCGAACTCGTAGGCCGGGATCTGGCCGTTGGGGTGCATGTACCACTCGCGGAGCAGCAGCACGAGCTGCTCCTTGGCGAACGTCGGGTCGACCCGCGCCATCGGCAGCATGTGGAACGCCGTGTCCCACGCGGCGTACCACGGGTACTCCCACGCATCCGGCAGGCTCAAAATGTCCCGGTTGAACAGCGTCGCCTTCCACTCCTTGTTGCGGACGTGCTTCTTCCGCCCCGGCGGCGGCGGGGGCATGGCCGGGTCGCCATCGATCCACGGCTCGACGGCGTAGAAGTAGAACTTCTTCGTCCACAGCAGCCCGGCGTACGCCTGACGGGCGATCTGCCGACGGTCCTTCGAGAGGTCCGGCGGCAGCACCTCGTCGTAGAACGCGTGGGCCTCCTGCTGCCGCTTGGCGAAGGTGGCGTCGAAGTTCTCGAACGTTGCGGCGGGCCGTTCGTCTTCGTGGGATAGCCGCAGGCGGAGGGTCCACGACGTGCCGGGCTCGAGCATCTTGTGATACCAGCCGGCCGACTTGGTGCCGACTTGGTTCGGGTTGGTCGCGTCCCGCTGGTTGCCGACGAGCCGGCGATGGAAGGCGTCCTTCGGGTACTGCGGGCCGTTCGTGTCATAGAGCCGGCGGGTGTTGGTCTCGTTGTCGCAGAACAGCAAATCGTCCGGGGCGGCGTCGAAGTCGAGCAGGAACCGGCCCAGCGATTGCTGCTTGGCCTCGATCTGCCGCGGGCCGGTGGCGTGGAGCGTGGGCTTGGGGTAGCACCCCTCGTGCTGGCAGCCCCACGACCAGGCGTTGCGGCTCCACAAGCTCGGCAGCACGTGCAGCGGCGCCGCACGGCGGCCGCGGTTGTGCATCGTCAGCCGGATCAGCGTGTCGTTCGGCCCGGCCTTGGCGTACTCGACGAAGACGTCGAAGTAGCCGCCGTCGAAGATGCCCGAATCGAGCAGTTCGTACTCGTCGCCCGCCAGGCCGCGCTCGCGGTTCACCCGCAACAACTCATCGTATGGAAAGGCGGCGTGTGGGTATTTGTAGAGTGCCCGGCAGTAACTGTGCGTCGGCGTGGCGTCGAGGTGGTGGTAAATCTCCTTGACGTCCTCGCCGTGGTTGCCCTCGGGATTGGACAGACCGAACAGCCGCTCCTTTAGGATCGCGTCCCGGCCGTTCCACAGCACCGGCGCGAAGCACAGCCGGCACTGCCGGTCGCACCACCCCAGCAGCCCGTCCTCGCCCCACCGGTACGCCCGGCTGCGGGCGTGGTCGTGCGGGAAGTAATCCCAGCAGTTGCCGTCGACGGAGTAGTCCTCGCGGACCGTCCCCCACTGCCGGTCGGGCAGGTAGGTGCCCCACCGCTTCCAATCCCCCTCCCGGGCGGCCTCCTCCCGAAGCCGCTCGGCCTCGGCACACTCGCTCGTTGACGCCATGCCCGGCACGGTAGCGGAAGCACCCCAACACCGCAGCCTCCGAACCGGCCCGACTTCGAGAAGACGCCCGCGCGAGGCACGCCCGTCAGGAAGTGCGGCGGGCGCAGCCCGCAACAGACGCTCGATTCACGGCGACATCATTGATTGCCGTGGGCGGCTGCGCCGCCCGCACTTCCTCACGGTCGTGCCTCGCATGAGCGTTTCCACTACTCCGCGATGCGGGTTGCTTCCTGTGAGGCGTTGAAGGTGCGGTTTGTCAGTGCCTCGGTGAACTCGACGCGGATGAGCAGGTCGGTGGCCGAGTCGCCTTCGGGGACGGGGACGTCGAAGACGTAGCCGTAGATCGTGGCGAAGCTTTGCCAGCTCTTGGCCGCCTCGGGGGCGGGCAGGGTTTGCTCGGCCACCAGCCGCATGTCGTCGGCGGCATCGAAGATTTTCAGCGTGAAGTCGCCCGCCCGCTTCAGCTCGTCGCCTGCGGCATCCACCGGGACGACGTAGATTTTCACGACCTCCTCGCCGGGCGCGTCCGGGTCGGCGTCGTCGCCGCCGGTCAGGCGGCCGAACTTCAGCTCGCTGGTGGTGAAAAGCAGCGCCGGCTCGGGCCGATCCCCAGCCGACTGCCGCACGTCGGCGGCGGCCTGGAGGCTGGCGACCTCGGCCGACAGCACCGCGTTCTCTTCCTCCAGCCGCTGGACCTCCTTGCGCAACTCGACATTCGCCGCCCGCGACCCGCCCCCGCCGCACCCGGCGAGCGTCACGAGGCCGAGCGTCGCCAGCACGAGGGCCGGGCGGTTCACGGGTTGGCCCCCATGTCGCTGCCCTCGCCGGCGAGGGCTTCAGGGGCCTTGTCGATGATGTTGTCGGCCACGCCGTACTCCACGGCCTCCTCGGCGAACAGCCAGCGGTTGCGGTCGAAATCCTTGAGGATCTGCTCCTCGCTCTTGCCGGTGGCGTCGGCCATAATCTTGTACAGCCGCTGCCGCAGCCGCAGCATGTGCTTGGCCTCGATGCCGAGATCCGTCGCCTGCCCCTGCAGCACGCCGCCCAAGAGCGGCTGGTGGAGCATCACCTGGCTGTTCGCCAGGCACGACCGCTTGCCCTTGGTGCCGGCCCCGAGGATGCACGCCCCCATGCTCGCGGCCATGCCGATGCACGTCGTCGCCACGTCGCAGCGGATGAACTGCATGGTGTCGATGATGCCCATGCCGGCGCTGACCGACCCGCCGGGCGAGTTGACGTAAAACTGGATGTCCGACTTCGGGTCGTCGTTGGAGAGGAACAGAAGCTGGGCCGTGATGACGCTCGCCGAGTCGTCGGTCACGGGGCCGGACAGCATGATGATGCGGTCCTTGAGCAGGCGCGAGTAGATGTCATACGCCCGCTCACCGCGGCCGGTCTTCTCGATCACCATCGGGATGAGTGTGTTTTGCATTGTTGATCTGTTAAGGTTTCTGCATCAGCGTCTTCACCTTGCGCAGCGGCGAGGCCGGAGGCAAAGGGACTTCGAAAACGCCATGATTTGTGACCTTCAGCCGGAATCGCCTGCATTTGCCTTCTTGGCCGGCAAGGCGGGTCGTCCTCGCCTCGGCAATCCAAATTTGCGGCTCTGATGTTGTGTAGATCGCGAGACGAAGCATTAAGCTAGGATCCCACTTCCTTGCAAGCCAACCCCGGAGATGCTCGTTCGCCGGATCGTCCATTGGTAGTCAGTCTCATAAAATGTGTAGGGTGGGCTTCAGCCCACCTGCGGGACGCCCATCGACTCCTGCGGCCGGAGGTGGGCTGAAGCCCACCCTACGACTCGCCTTCCGTGAGGGCGTCCACATCATGAGTCTCATCCAGAATTAGTTCCCGCACCATGCTCGGCGTAACTTTCGGTTGTTCTTGACCGTAGCAGCGGTAGCGGCTCTCGCTGCGGTCCTCACGAATCACGTGAAGTACCCATTCGTAGGTGTACGAGTCGCGGCACACCGACCAGAGGTACTGGCGGTCGTTGATCGTGATTCGTCTTTTGCCTCGTTTGGCGACGGCCATGGAACGTCCTCAATTTCGTTTCGTCGCGTCCGCCGCGTTCTCGGCTTTCGCTTCCTCGCTGCCTTCGCCGACGATCTCGTCGACGAGGCCGTAGTCGACGGCGGCTTGGGCGTCGAAGAACTTGTCGCGCTCGGCGTCCTCGGCGACGCGTTCGACGGGCTGGCCGGTGCACTTGGCGAGGATGTTGTTGAGCTTTTCCTTGGTCTTGAGGATCTCCTCGGCCTGGATCTCGATGTCGCTGGTTTGGCCGTAGACGCCGCCGTAAGGCTGGTGGATCATGACCTTGGCGTTGGGCAGGATGAACCGCTTGCCCTTGGTGCCCGCCGCCAGCACGATCGCCCCGCCGCTCATGGCTTGGCCGATGCAGTAGGTTGCGACGTCGGCGGAGAGGAACCGCATGATATCGTACATCGCCAGCGTGTCATCGACGACGCCGCCGGGGGAGTTGATGTAGAAGTTGATGTCGTCGCTCTTTTTCACGCTCTGCAGGTAGAGCATTTGCATGATCACCCGGCTGGCCGTGGCGTGGTTGATCTCGCCGACAAGGAAGACGACGCGGTTCTCCAGGAGCATTTCCTCGAGGGTCATCTCCCGCGTCCGCTGGTACCCGCCGGGCGAGGCCATGGGCATACTCACGGGCATGGGCCGGTCGAACCCGAGGCCGCCGGGCTGGTTCATGGCGTGGCTCAAATGTGGGGCGGCGGCGGCAAGGGTCTGCGGGTCGGTGTGCCGCTCGATCGACTGCGTGACGCGGCGGCGTTGTTGGTGGGCTTCTTTCACGACGCGGCGACTGTATGCACCCTCGATGCACACCCGCCCGGGGGCCGACCCTGCTTTTGCTTGCGTCCATCGGCCGGCTGCTGTAGAAGCGGGGCATGAGCATGCCGCCCGGCCAAGGCCCGCAGGGGCCGATCGATTACGCGTCGCCCGCCGACAAGCCCCGGACCAGCGGGCTGGCGATCACCGCCCTGGTGCTGGGCATCCTCGGCCTGGTCAGCAGCTGCTTCCTGATCGGCGTCGTCCCCGGCATCGTGGCGATCGTGCTGGGCATCATCGGCATCAGCCAGACGAGCGACCCGAAGGTGGGCGGCCGCGGGCTGGCCATCGGCGGGTTGGTGACGGGCATCCTGGCAACGCTGATCGTGCCGGTGATGGCGATCTCGATCCTGCTGCCGTCGCTCAACCGCGCCCGAGAAACGGCAAACCGGGTCAAGTGCGCCAGCAACATGCGACAGATCGGCTTGGCGACGATTTTGTACGCCGACAGCGAGCCGGGCGGGGCGTTTCCGCCGAGCTTCGACGAGCTGCTCTTGACGCAGGACATCACGGCCGACGTGTTCGTCTGCCCGAGCACGAACGACGCGGCCGGCACGGTGCCGCTGGGCCCCGGCACGCTCAGCTACGTCTGGGCCGGCGCGGGCCTGACGAGCCGGGCTTCGGCGGAAACGCCCTTGATCTTCGAGCCGCTAAGCAACCACACCAACGACGGCAGCAATGTCTTGTTCGCCGACGCCCACGTGGAGTTTGTTCAAGCCGGGCCGTACCTCGACGGCTTGGTGCAGGACGCCTTGGACGAGGGCCGCCTGACCCAGGAGCAGGCGGACCAGATTCTGGGGGTGCCGTGAGGGTCGGGCGGTTCATGCCGCACGTGCGTCGATTTGCTCGCCCCAACCTGCGTGCGTCGCTGAGGCCCCACCGCCGTGGTGACGGCGGGGCTACGCAATGAGTGGAAGCCGCTCGGCTTGGGCGTAGCCCCGCCGTCACCACGGCGGTGGGGGTTTCAGCGACGTCGAGCGACAAGTCGAAGTCAACAATCCCTGAAGCCGCACCATCGTCAGCCTTCGGCTGGGAAGCGTTACAGTGCGGCGATGCCGGACGGGCGACACCAACTCGGGTACGCCCGTCCACATTCTGACGGCGAATCGGGGGCGGTGGGCCGGGCCACGGTCGGGGTGATTGTGGCCGCGCTGGCTGTGGTGGGTGCCGTGGCGGCGGGCGTGGCGTGGATGGACCGCATGCCGGACACGAGCCTCACCCTGGCGATTGCGGCGGCACTGCTGCTGCTCGTCGCGGCGTTCGGGATCGACCGGAAGCGCATTGGGCCGGCGTGGGTGCCGCGGGCGTGGCGGGCGACCAACGTGTTGTGCGTGGCGGCGTTGCTGGCGTTGATCGGGGTCGGCACGCTGCCCTCGACCGGTAACAGGCACCCGCCGCTGAGGCTGTGGTGTGCCAGCAACCTCCGGCACATCGGCCTCGCCGCGATCCTGTACGCCGACGCCAACGGCGACCGGTTGCCGCCGAGTTTTGACACGCTGCTGCTCACGCGGGACATCCCGCCCGAGACGTTCACCTGCGCGGCCAGCACAGACGCGGTGGGCACCGTGCCGCTGGGGCCGGGAACGTGCAGCTACGTCTGGGCGGGAGCCGGGCTGACGGTGGGCGCCCCGTCGAACACGCCGATCGCGTTCGAGCCAATCGCCCACCACGGTGCCGGCGGCAATGTGCTGTATGTTGACGCCAGCGTGTCCTTCGAGCGGCCGGCGACGATCGCGAACTTGGTCCACAACGCCGTCGCCGACGGCCGGTTGACGCAGGCGCAGGCCGATCACATTCTGGCGGTTCCGTGACGGGTGAGCGATCGCGGTGGTGGCGGTTGTTGGAAGTGTCGCCCGGCCGGACCTCCGCCGCGTGGTGGCGGGGCTGAGCCTGAAGTGGGTGCCGTCCTGCGGGATCAACCCCGTCGCCACGCGACGGAGGTCCGGCCGGGCGGGTGACGCACCTGGCCCGTCGAGATACCTTGGCCGAGGGGCCGGGCGCTTGACGCGGGTGCGGGGTGGCCGCATGCTGGGCGGACTTTGAGCGATGCGCCCGACCCAATCGATTATGCCTCGGCAAGCGGCCGGCGGACGAGCCGGTTGGCGTTGGCGGCGCTGGTGCTGGGGGTGATGGGGGCCATCGGCGGGCTGTTCATTCTCGGGGCGGTGCCGGGGCTGGTGGCGGTGGTGCTGGGCGTGCTGGGGCTGCGGCAGACGCGGGACCCGCACGTCGAAGGGCGAGGCTTCGCCATCGCCGGGCTGGTGCTGGGGGCGGTGGGCGTCGTCGTCGGGCTGCTGGTGCTGGCGGCGCTGATCCCGGCCACCCAGGCGGCGCGAGCGTCGGCCCGGCAAGTCGTGTGCATGAGCAACCTCCGGCAAGTTGGCCTCGTCGCGTTCATGTACGCCCAGGACGACCCCGAGAACGCCCGGCCGCACGACTTCGACGCCCTGCTGCAAACCGGCCACCTCACGCCGGACCTGCTCATCTGCCCGGCGAAAACCAACGCACCACCCACGGCCAGCTACGTCTGGGCCGGCCGCGGCTTGCCCGAGACCGCCACGGGCCAGACGGCGATGGCGTTCGAGCCGCTGGCGAACCACGACGGCACCGGCGGGGCCGTGCTGTTTGCCGACGGCCACGTCCAGTTCCTCCCGCCCGGTCCCCGCCTGACGGGCTTGGTGAACGCCGCCGTCGCCGAGGGTCGGCTGACGACGGCGGAGGCCGAGGACATCCTCGCCGTGCCGTGAGGTGGCATGAACCTCCACGCCGTGAACCAGCCGCGGGGGGAGTTGCCGCCGGATTTCGATATGCTGCTGCTCACGTGGGACATCACGCCGGAGGTCTTCGTCTGCGGCAACTTTGTTGGCGTGCCGAACGCCGTGCCGCTGGGTCCGGATACCTGCAGCTGCCTTTGGGCCGGAGCCGGGCTGACGAAAACTCTAATCCGGGAAGCAATTGGCGTTTGGGGATCAGCCCTGACCTCCGTCACGTGGCGACGGGGCTGATCTCGGAGCTAGACGTCGCCCCGCAGGATCAGCCCCGCCGCCACGCGGCGGAGGTCCGGCCGCTCGGCGGAAGCTGGCGGAAGCAGTTATGAAGTAGCAGTATGAAAGTTGGACCGCACCACCTCGACTGCGCCCGTACCCGTCGGCGTCTGGCATGGATGCCGCGACACGCCGTGTACTGGGCGGGGGTCGCTCTGATGCTCGCGATCATCGGGCTGGTGCTGGCGATCCTCACGTGGATGCCGGGGCCACACGGTTTCACCAGCATCGCCTTCCCGCCGGCCGCGTTGCTGGCGATGGTGGCGTGCGATGTCGGCAGCGCGGGAGCGCGACGGCCAGGGCGGGTCCGACACGCCAGGCGGGCATCCCGCACGATGGCGGCGGCGACCATCGGGCTGCTGGTGGTGCGATGCGTCGCGCCGTGGCCGGTCTGAAGGCGGGCGACGGTTGAGCGGTGTGGTTGCATAAGAAGCCCCCACCGCTGCGTAGCAGCGGGGCTACGCTCGAAGGTGCAGCCGCTTGAACGTCGGGTCTGAAGGCGGGCGACGGTTGAGCGGTGGGGGCTTCAGCGGTGTTGCCGCGGGCGACGGTTGAGCATGGCGAGCGTCGCTGGAACCGCCTCCGCCTCGTGGAGGCGGGGCTTCATGCGAAGGTTGAGGTGTTCCCATTTGGCAGGTAGCTGCGTGTCGAGGACCCGCAGCTACTCGACGTGCTGTGGCTGTTGAGTGTGCTGAAAGTGTCTTGCCGCCCGAACCCCCGCCGAACCGGGGCGGGGGGCCGGGCGTATCGGCCACCTATGGTGCTGCGCATGGCGAAGGACGATGCCCAAACGACTGCCGATTCTCCGGTTCTCTCCAAGAACATCCGCATCCGCGGGGCGGCGGGGCACAACCTCAAGAACATCTCGCTCGACATTCCGCGGGATCAGCTCACGGTTGTGACCGGGCTCTCGGGCAGCGGCAAGTCGACGCTGGCGTTCGACACCGTCTACGCCGAGGGGCAGCGGAAGTACATGGAGTCGCTGTCGGCGTACGCCCGGCAGTTCCTGAACCAGCTGCAAAAGCCGGAGGTCGAGAGCATCGACGGGCTGCCGCCGACGATCGCCATCGAGCAGCGCGGCAGCAGCCACAACCCGCGGTCGACCGTGGCGACGACCACGGAGATTTATGACTACCTGCGAGTGCTGTTCGCCCGCGCCGGCACGCCCCACTGCTGGGAGTGCGGCCGCAAGATCGAGAGCCAGTCAGCCACGCAGATCGTCGACGACATCCTGAAGCTGCCGGCGAAGACGAAGCTCATGGTCCTCGCCCCGCTCGTTAGCCAGCAAAAGGGCGAGCACAAGGAGACGTTCGGCGCGATCATCAAGCAAGGCTTCGTCCGCGCCCGCGTCGACGGCGAGGTCGTTGAGGTCAAGGACGACAGCATCCCGAAGCTCGCCAAGACGTACAAGCACGACGTCGCGGCCGTGGTCGATCGCATCGTCGTCAAGGACGAGGTCCGCGGCAGATTGGCCGACAGCGTGGAGACGGCGCTGAAGCTCACGCGGGGCAACGTCATCATCGCGGTCGAGAAGGACGGCGAATGGGTCGATCAGCTTTACAGCGAGAGTTTCGCCTGCCCGGACCACCCGCACGTTTCGCTGCCGGAGATGGAGCCGCGGCTATTCAGCTTCAACTCGCCGCAGGGGGCGTGCGGCGCGTGCCACGGCCTCGGCACCACGTTTGAGTTCGACCCGGACCTGGTCATCCCCGATCCGGACCTCTCGCTCGAGAACGGTGCCGTCGAGGCGTGGCGGAAGAACGGCAAGCGGATGAACATCTACTACAGCCGCGTGCTGCGGACCTTCTGCCGCGACTTCGGCGTCGACTACTACAGCCCCGCCAAGGAGATGACCAAGAAGCAGCGCGACGTGCTGCTCTACGGCACCGGCAACGCGTCCGGCAAGAAGGGCTACTTCGAGGGCGTCATCCCGAACCTGCAACGCCGCTTCGAGAACACCGACTCCGACTACGTCAAGCAGCGGATGAGCGGCTACATGAGCGAGCAGCCGTGCCCCGTCTGCTGTGGCAAGCGGCTCAAGAACGAGGCGCTGTGCGTCCGCCTCTACGCCGAGGATTTGCCCGAGCCGTGCGAGACCGACTGCTCCGACGACCGCGCCGCCAACTACGTGGCGACGAGGGACGACGACGGCGGGCTCAAGCCGAAGGCGAAGAAGGTCAAGGAGAAGCGCGACGCCGTCAAGACCGACACCCTGCCCGGCCACTCGATCCACGACGTCACCTGCATGAACGTCGAGGAGGCCGCCGCGTTCTTCGCCAGCCTGAACCTCGACGCCGAAGGCCAGAAGATCGCCGCCCCCATCGCCCGCGAGGTCGGCAGCCGCCTGGGCTTCCTCGTCGACGTCGGGCTCGGCTACCTGAACCTCAACCGCAAAACCGGCAGCCTCTCCGGCGGCGAGGCCCAGCGCATCCGTTTGGCCACCCAGGTCGGCAGCAAGCTCGTGGGCGTCTGCTACGTCCTCGACGAGCCGACCATCGGCCTGCACCAGCGGGACAACGACCGCCTGATCCGCACCCTGCTCAAGCTCCGCGATTTGGGCAACACCGTCCTCATGGTCGAGCACGACGAGGACTGCATTCGCGCCGCCGACCACCTCATCGACATCGGCCCCGCCGCCGGTGCCCACGGCGGGCAGGTCATCGCCGAGGGCCCGATGCCCGACGTCCTCGCCCAGCGACACAGCCTGACCGTCCAGTACCTGACGCACGAGAAGACCATCGACGTCCCCGAGCGCCGTCGGCCGGTGAGCGACAAAAAGTGCCTCGAGATCAAGGGCTGCAGCTCGAACAATCTTAAAGACGTGTCGGTCAAATTCCCGCTCGGCGGCCTGACCTGCGTCACCGGCGTCTCGGGCAGCGGCAAGTCGACGCTCGTCAACCAGACCCTGCTGCCGGCCCTGAAGCGCAAGATCTACCAAAGCCGCGTCAAGCCCGGCAAGCACAAATCCCTCGCCGGCACCGGCCAGATCGACAAGGTCATCGAGATCGACCAGTCGCCCATCGGCCGCACGCCCCGCTCCAACCCCGCGACCTACACCGGCGTCTTCGACGAGGTCCGCAAGATCTTCAGCCAGACCCGCGAGGCCAAGCTCCGCGGCTACGCCCCGGGCCGGTTCAGCTTCAACGTCAAGGGCGGCCGCTGCGCTTCCTGCGACGGGCAGGGCCAGAAGCTCATCGAGATGCACTTTCTGCCCGACGTTTACGTCGAGTGCGAGCAGTGCCACGGCACCCGGTACAACCCCGAGACCCTGCAGATCAAGTACCGCGGCAAGAGCATCGCCGACGTCTTGGCGATGACGATTGAGGAGGCGAAAGAGTTCTTCGAGAACTTCCCGCCGATGTACCGGATGCTCAAGGCTTTGTTCGACGTCGGCCTCGGCTACATCAAGCTCGGCCAGCCGTCCACGCAACTTTCCGGCGGCGAGGCCCAGCGGGTCAAGCTCGCCAGCGAGCTCGGCAAGAACCCCACCGGCCACACCTTCTACGTCCTCGACGAGCCGACCACCGGCCTGCACTTCGAGGACATCCGCAAGCTCCTCGGCGTCCTCCAACGCCTCTGCGACCACGGCAACACCGTCCTCGTCATCGAGCACAACCTGGACGTGATCAAGTGTGCCGACTGGCTGATCGACATGGGCCCCGAAGGCGGCAACGGCGGCGGCACCGTCGTCGCCGAGGGCACGCCGGAAGACGTCGCGCAGGTCGCCGGCAGCCACACCGGCCGCTACCTCGCCCCGAAGCTCAAGTCGCCGGCGAAGGCCACCAAGCCCAAACGCCGCAAAGCCGCCGCGTGATGCGTTGCCATCCATTTGGTTTCACGGGCGACACTTTCGGCCGCGTCATCTCCTGTTCCAGATAGACACGATGCCGATGGTCGCAATGACGACGGCACCGAACCAGTAGTAGAGGAGGCTGAAGTCGACGCCCGGTACGGTCTGGCGGTGCCTGAGCCATCCCGCCGCTGCCGCCATGACGGCAAGAGTTAAGATCAATACTAAAAGCGTCAAGCCCGCCTTGTGTCCCACATTCTTCACGCCTCCATCGTAGAAGCTGTTCGAAGCTCGTCCGGCTGAAGGATGCGGTGCCTGTCCCCATTCCGCGGCCGATCGCCAATGATCGTGCCGCCTGACCCGGACATCGCGTTCCGCGATCGCTCTCCCTCACGGTCGTGCCTCGTGGCGAATGCCTGTTGACACAACCATCCGCCCCCGTTTAGAACACGGTCGAAATGCCCAAGCTCCTGCACATCGACGCCTCGCCCCGTTCCGACGACCGCTCGCAATCGAAGAAGCTCTCCCAAGCCTTCGTCGACGCGTATGTCCAAGCCAACAGCGGCACGGAGGTGACGCACCGGGCCGTCGGCAGTCAGCCGCCGCCGACCGTGAGTGAGCCGTGGATCGCCGCGAGCTTCGGCGGCGTCGAGAACGGGGCGCTGGCCAGCAGCGACACGCTCGTCGACGAGCTGATGGCGTGCGACGTGCTCGTCATCGGCACGCCGATGTACAACTTCGGCACGCCCGCCCAGCTCAAGGCGTGGTTCGACCAGGTCATCCGCGTCGGCAGAACGTTCAAGGTCGACGACGACGGCATGCAGGGCCTTGTCACCGGCAAGAAGGCGTTCATTTGCAGCGTCTACGGCGGACAGGGCTACGCCGCCGGCGAGTCGATGGAGTCGTACAACTTCCTCGACGGCCACCT
>CAYLSV010000073.1:17311-17521 GCA_964386435.1 uncultured Tepidisphaerales bacterium | reverse complement strand
GGCGGTGGGGGTTTCAGCGACGTCGACACGCAGGTCAAGGTGCGAGGTGTTGACATCATCAGGTTCCTGCCGTGGAAGCGTGGCCGCCGCTGCGCCGGTGGGTCAATTGACCGACGCGTCCGGCGGGATTTGGTCGGGGCGGACGTAGCGTTCGACGTGCAGGCGGGTGAGGATCGTCTGCCACAGGCTCGCGTCGCCGAAGGCGTCGCC
>CAYLSV010000073.1:337-17301 GCA_964386435.1 uncultured Tepidisphaerales bacterium | reverse complement strand
AGGAGCCAGGCATCCTCGGCCAATTCGGCCTCGAGCTGCCCCGGGCCCCAACCGGCGTAGCCGGTGATGAACTTCGCCCGGCCCGCCGGCGGCTTCATCAACAGCGCGGCGATTTCCAACTGGTCGCTCGTGAACCGCACGTCGGCCTCCTCGCCGTCGTGCAACGCCATCAACGGCCCCGGGCACGGCCCACCGACGTGCAGCGGCGGGTAGGCATGGTCCTCGGGCAGCTGCCACGCCTCGCCGAGCACCTCGCCCACGGCCGAGTCGGTCGGGCGGTTGAGGATAATGCCCAGCGCCCCGTCCGGCCCGTGGTTGAGCATCAGGATGACGGTCTGGCTGAACGTCGGGTCGCCCATCTCCGGCCGGGCGACCAACAGGCGGCCCGCCAGCGGCGGGGCGTCGAGCGTCAGCGAATCGTTGGCCACGCCCGGAGTGTAATCCCTGCCGCCGCCGACGCAGCGCACGAAAAAGCCCGCGACGCCGAGGCGTCACGGGCTGCAAAATCTCCCGACCCTACATTCAGGGTCGAAGCCGAAAAGCTCAGGCCGAGCGCCGACGAATCAGGCCCAAGCCGGCGGCGGCCAGCAGGCCCAGCGAGGCGGGCTCGGGGACGGCCGGGTTGATGCTGCCGAACGTCGGCACGCGCGGGTCGAGATCGAAGGCGCTGAACAAAACGGCGGTGCCATCGGCGGCAAAGGCTTCGATGTCAGTCGTGCTATCGAGATCGTTAACCGCGTACAACGTGCCGGTGCCCGAATCACGGAAGAGCAATTCCGGCTCGGCACCAGTGAACGCAAAGTCGGTACCGCCCAGGGCCGCACCGTAGACCACGTCGCTGCTGGCACTGTCGGGCACGCCGATAGCGTCCAGCACGTTCAGGCCGGCCGGTGCCGACTCAGGGGTGCCATCATCATCGGTGTCAAGGTCAGTACCGACGCTGAGGCCCAGACCAGTGCCATCGAGCAGAACAAAAGTGAACGCCGGGTTCTCAAAATCCGGGATCCTGACGACGGCAAGGCCGCTGGCATCGAAAGCGCCGTTGACTTCGTTCACGCTATCGATGGTGCCGGGGTCGTTGCTGTCGCTCTCGATGGTGATCAAGGTGCCAGCGAAGCTTGCGCCGGGGTTGCCCAGCAGCTCGATGTCCTGATCCGCCGGATCGGTGCCAGCCGGGTTGCTAGAGAACTCATTGATGACCTGGCCGCTGGCGGCGGCGGTGAACACGGCGGCCGCGGCGGCGGCGATGAGGAGGTGGTTACGCATATTTCTTTCCGAAATGAGCCCGATACGACACGGGTGGGTCCGGGAAAGCTTGACCCCCTGGCGGAACACCCGCCGGCCAAGCTCGCCCTCCGAACGTGCCGCACCTTACAAGGCACCTGCCGCCGTGGGGACGAAGATCTCGTTAAGTTGCATGCACTTTTTCGCCCGGATCGGGCCCGGGCGCGAAGCTGGGCAAACCCCGCGGGTTACGGCCGCGCGGTCCGGGGGATGCCGGGAAGTCGCGGCTGCGATAAGGTGTCGTTGCCGGATGCCCGCCACCCCCACCCAACCCGTCGTCACGCCCGAGGATGTCCGCTTGATCGACGACACCCGGCTGCGGCTGCTGACCGTCGCCGGGCACGTGTTCGCCGATCGAGGGTACGAGCAGACGACCGTCCGCGAGGTCTGCGACCAGGCCGACGCCAATATCGCGGCCGTCAGCTACCACTTCGGCGGGAAGATGGAGCTGTACCGGGCGACGATCCGGCACTTCATGGAGGCCGCCGCCGCCCGGCACCCGATGGATGTGGCCCGTGATGCCAACCGCCCGCCGGAGCAGCGGCTGGAGGCGTTCGTGCGGGCCATGCTCGGCCGAATCTTCGACGACGGCCCGTGCAGCTACCACGGCAAGCTCATGGCCCGCGAACTGCTCGACCCGACCGAGGTCCTCGACGACCACATCGACAACGTCGTCCGGCCCACCGCCCGGGAGCTCACCGACATCGTCGCCGCCCTCACCGGACTCACCGACCCGCTGCTGTTGCGGCAGGGCATGGAAAGCGTGATCGGCCAAATCCTGTTCCAAAAGCACGGCTGCCCGGTCATCGAACGCCTGCACCCCAACGACCCCGTCCCCGCCGGCGGCCTCGACGCGATGGCAAGGCATATCACGGCGTTTAGCCTGGCGGGGCTGCAAGGAATGAAGGTGTTAGGTCGCAGGGATTAGGTGTTAGGTCCGAAATCGAGTTCCGGCCCAACACCTAACGCCTACCTCCCACCACCTCCTTCCGTTATCTCAACTCCACCGTCCAGTACGCCTCATCGAGAAATTGCTTCCACGAGTGGTAACGCTTGTCGGAGAGGCGGACGGCGATGGCGGGGCTGCGCTTAGGCTTGACGGGTTCGTTGATCAGCTTCATCCGCGCCTGCTCCGGCGTGCGGCCGCCCTTTTTGACGTTGCACGCGATGCAGCAGGCCACGATGTTCTCCCACGTCGTCGGCCCGTCCTGGCTGCGGGGCAGCACGTGGTCGAGGCTCAATTCGCTGGTGGGGAACCGCTTGCCGCAGTACTGGCACGTGTTGGCATCGCGGGCGAAGATGTTGCGGCGGTTGAACTTCACCTCCTGCCGCGGCATCTTCTCGTAGCCCAACAGCCGGATGATCCGCGGCACCGCGATCGTGAACCGCACCGTGCGGATCCAATCAAAACCGTCCGGCTCGAACTCGGCCTTGAGCTTCGACAGATCGGCCCAATCGGCGAAGTCGAGGTTCTCCCACCGGCTGACGGTGCCGGCGTCGTCGGTTTCGATGTGGATGACCTCGGCCATGCCCTTGGCGAGCATGCCGAACGCCCGCCGCACGTTGATGATGCGGACGGCCTGGTAAAACTTGTTCAGCACCAGCACGTTCCCCCCGAGGGAGGCGGCATACTGATGGTCCTCGACGCCAACCGGATCAAGGCCGGCGCCGCGCACGTCGGACCCCGCGCCGAGCGCGGTGAGTCCGAGGCTGGTCGATGCGGCAGTCATGTGTCCTCTCCAAAAACGCCCGCGGGGCGGCCTAACCATAGACGCCGGTGGGGCCGATGCCAACAAAACCCGACCTTAACGGCATCCTGCGACGGCCCGAACAATCGTCGGTTGGTCCAAATTCGCCGTTCCCAACGGCGATCGGCGGCGGTATCGTGCCGGGTGTATGTGGCTGTTCTGCCTGTTCGCGTTCGCCGTCCAAGCGGCTCCAGCTCCGGCCGAGGAGGTCGCGCAGGTAAAGCTCGTGGCCGACCAGACGCCGATCGAGCCGAACACGCCGTTCTACGTCGGCGTCCGGTTCGACCTCGCCCCGACCTGGCACGTCTACTGGAAGAACCCCGGCGACTCCGGCGCCCCGCCGGAGGTCGAATGGACCCTCCCCAACGGCTGGACCGCCGGCCCGCTGCTCTACCCGACGCCCAAAGTCTTCGAATCTGCCAGCCTCATCGGCTATGGCTACTCGGGCAGCGTCACCTACCTGACCCGGATCACGCCAACCGACACCACTACGGGCACCATCGAAGCCGACATCGACTATCTTGTCTGCGACGACGCCGTCTGCCTGCCGGGTTCGGCCGAGGGGTCGCTGACGTTGCCTGCCGAGGCGGCCGACGTGGTCGATCTGGGCACGGTCTTGGCCGCCTTGCCGGAACCCATGAACGCCGAGGCCGCGTCGCGGTTGGGCATGATGACGACCGGTGCTGCGACACACTTGGAGCTGACCGAGCCGAACCAGATCACCCTGCAGCGGCGTGGTGGAGCTTTCCCCCGCATCGTCACCTTCATCCCCGAGGCCGTGGCCGGGCTGGTCGTGGAGTCGGTGGACGTCGAGCCGCTCGGCAGCCGGTCGGAGGTCGTCCGTATCACGCACCGCACCTTCGCCGGCTCCGAACCGCCGAAGATGTTGCCCGGCCTGCTGGTCATCGAGACATCCGCGGACCAACAGCAAGCTTACGAAACCGCCGTCCCGCTGGCGGCCGCACCGGCTGAAGCCGAGGCGGATACCGTTGCCGAGTAGGCACGCTCGGCTGCCCGCGACCCCTGTTCCCTTCCGAGAGATCACCATGCTCACCAAACTCCTCGCCACCACCGCCGCCCTCGGTCTTGCCGCCGGGCTCACGTTCATCGCCACCGGCGCCGCCGCCCCCACGCCCAAAGCCGAGATCGGCCAGCCGGCGCCCGACTTCACGCTCATGGACCAGGACAACCAGCCGGTCGATCTGTCCGAGCACAAGGGCAAGATCGTCGTGCTCGAGTGGTTCAACGACCAATGCCCCTTCGTCGTCAAGCACTACAAGAACGGCGACATGAATGAGCTGGCCGCCAAGTACGCCGACAAGGGCGTGGTCTGGCTGGCCGTTGATAGCTCGAACTTCAGCGACGTGAGCGAGAACGCCCAGATCGCCCAGGAGTGGGGCATCGACCGCCCGCTGCTGGACGACAGCGCCGGCGGCGTGGGCAAGATGTACGACGCGAAGACCACGCCCCACATGTACATCATCGACGCCGACGGCAACCTCGCCTATGCCGGGGCCATCGACAGCATCCGCTCGACCGACCCCGCCGATGTCGCCAAGGCCGACAACTACGTCGCCAAGGCCCTTGATGAACTGCTCGCCGGCGAGAGCGTTAGCACCCCCGAAACCAAGGCCTACGGCTGCTCGGTGAAGTTCTAAACCGTTCACCCGCCACTCGGTTCACCCGCCGCCGCACCCCACGGTGCGGCGGCGTTCTTACGTTTGCTTCGTCGCGCCGCACGCACCGGGTCGCGTCAACCTGTTTCAGGCCCGCAGGTCGATGTGATCCTCATCGTCATCGCGGCCGCGGCGGTTGGGGGCGGGGGCCGGGCGATGCGGGACGTCGGTGGTCGGATCACCGGCCTCAAGCTCCGCGACGGCTTGAGGCTCGTGCCTGGCCTCGACGTTGCTCGCCTCCTGCTGCTGTTTGAGCCGTCGCAGGCGGGCAGCCTGCTGCCGCTGAACGGCGGCGGTTTGCAGCACAGAGTGCGCGGCGTTGGCGGCATGGCTCGGGTCGATTGGGGTCATGGAGGCCTCCCACTTGCTGGTATCGGCACGTCGACATGATGCCTTGAGGCCAGCTTTTTGGGCGACATTCGTGTCACACGTTGTCAGTCCGGACGGGTGGGGCGGCGCTTGCCGTGGCGGCGGGTGTCGTCGGGGTCGTCGGTGCGGCGGGGCCAGCCCTCGCGTTGGCGGTTGCGGTCGCCGTCGTACTCTTCGGTCTGGTCGTGGAACAGGATCTGCTGCGTCGGGAAGGGCAGATCGATACCGGCCTCAGTGAGCTGCTGTTTGGCCTCCTGCAGGACGGCGTCGCGGCTTTCGAGCAGATCGCGGACCTGCGGCGGATCGATCCACCACCGCGCCCGGAGCATCACCGCTTCGCCGCCCAGCTCCACCACCAACACCTGCGGCGGCGGCGAGTCGTTCACCGTGGGGTCGTCGCGCATCACGCCCATCAAAATCCGTTTGGCCTCGCCGATGTCGTCGCCGTAGCCGATGCCGAGGTCATACTCGACCCGGCGGGTCTGGTAGGCCGTGTTGACGGTCACGCTGCTGGTAAACAGTTCGCCGTTGGGGATGACCACCCGCCGGCCGTCGTAGGTGCGGATGAACGTCGCCCGCGTCTGGATGTCCTGCACCACGCCCTCGAAGCTGCCGACGATAATCGCGTCGCCGATGCGGAACGGCTGGGTGAACAGCAGCAAAATGCCCGCCAAGTAGTTCTGCAGCACGTCGCGGAAGGCGAACCCGATCGCCACGCTGCCAAAGCCCAGTAGCTCGAGCACCTTGGTCGGTGTGAAGTTCGGGAAAACAATGACCGCCGCCACCAGCAGGCCCAGGATCAGGCAGAACCCGCTGGCCAATCGCCCCAGCGCGAGCGCAAGCGCGATCGGCCGGTCCCGCGTGGCGTTGAGCTTGCGGACTGCCCAGCGGATCACCCACCCGAGCATCACAAACGCCGCCACCACCGCGATGGCGATGGCGATGTTCGGCAGCGCGTTGTAAAAGTCGCCGGCCGTCTCCTGCAGCTTCTCCACGCCCTCGGTCACGTCCTGCGCCGGCGTGAAGTCGTCCGCCGGCACCGCCGGCACCTCGGCCGGTGGCGGCACGGGCTCCACCTCGGGCGCGACAAGGTCGGCATCCTGCACAACCGAGCCTACGCCTCACGCGAGCGTCCGTGACAACTGGGCCAGCACCAGGCGGCGTAGGCGCGTGCTCTGCCGAGGGTCGGCATCGTGCAGGCCGCGGGCAACGCCGCCGAACTCGCGGATCGCGGCAGCTTTCCAGTGGTCGAGCTCCTCGTCAGACAACTCGTCGAACAGTCGCTCGGCCTCGGCGGCGACGCGGACGATCTCGGCTTTCTCGCGCTCGGCCTGCTGCTTCTGCTCCGCACGGTGGGCCTCGGCTTCCCGCCGACGGTCGGTGCGGGCGCGGTCGGCGAGGGTCTGGTCATGCAGGTCGTAGCCGTCGCGGATGCTGGCCACCAGCCAGGCGGGGCCGAGCTTTTGGCCCAATCGGCGGCGGGTTTGCCAGTCTCCGATACGCAGCAGCAGCTCCTCCGGCTCCCGCTCTGCCACCAGCCGGCTTCGGACCGGGTCGGCAACGCCCGCCTCGCCCAACGCGGCGGCGGCGTCTGTGAAATCTATCTTTGGTCCCATCCTGCTCTGTCGGGCGCGGCGTGGGACGCCCCCGGGGCGCGTCGGCGGGCGCGGGGGCGGCGCATCCACGGACGCCGGGGCGGGCGTCTCGCGGTGCGCTCCCCCGTGCGCATCCTCGTGCGCAGGGGTGCCCCCGTCGGTCCGCGGCGGGTGCAGCTCGAATTCGCTCGAATAATCACCCCGACGGGCGGTGCGGCGGCGGCAGCGGGAGAGCAGGCCGCGGGTTTCCAGGTCGCCCAGCGCTTTCTGCACGGCCCGCCGTTGCAATCCGGCCCGGGTGCCGATCGTCGCGACGCTCGGCCACGCAATCCACCGGCCCGAATCCCGCCGCTGCTGGTCGTTGACGCACTCGCACAGCACGATGAGCACCTTCGCCGACGCCGGCCCCAGCTCGGCCCAGGTGCCGCCCAGGACCAGGGAGCGGAACAGCCGAAACCACGTTTCCCCGGCCGCCGACACCGGGCCGGTGGACGCCGGTTCGACGGTGACGCGCACCGGCTCGTCGCTGCGCACGATGTGGGTTTGCTGGGCCATCGTCGGGTACTTCAATGACCCCGGCGTTCGACCGGGGTGCATGCCGCCTGTTGTAGCAACGGAGGTGCCGACCTCCCAGATGTGGTGGCTGAGCCGACGGGCGGCACGCGAGCGGCGCGCGCCGGCAGCGCACGGCCCGCTTGTGCCAAGCGGCACGATCGGCCGATGCAAAGTTGTCGCGGCAACCGCCCGCCGCTGGTCCGTGGTCTTGTGCGCAGGTAGCGTACGGGCATGGCGGCACCCATGGCTTCCGGCGCGCGCAAAGTGGGAACGGGCGCGATCAGCGTGTTGGGGGCGGCCAAGCCGCGCCTGCTGGACGTGCTGCTGCTGCGGGCCGACACGCCGCTGCACTTGCGGGAGCTGGCCCGTCGGAGCGGCGTGGCGTTGGGGCAGGTGAAGCGGGAGCTGACCATGCTTGTCGACGACGGCCTGCTCGTGCAGCGGCGGGCCGGCGGCCGGGTGCTGTACGAGCCGGATCAGGCCAACCCGGCCCTTGCCCCGCTGCGGGCATTGCTGCTCGCCGACGTCGGGGGCTTGGGCGTGCTGCTGCGTGAGGCGCTGGACGCAACCGCCGTGACGGCCGCGCTGTTCGTCGAGCAAGACGCCGCGGCGGAACTCATCACGTTCGGGGGCGACCCACACGCCGTCCTGGCCGCCGCCGCCGCGATCGAACGCCGTCTCGGCCTGCGGCTCATGGTCACGCCCCTGCCGACGCCGCCGCCGGACAGCGACGCCCGCCGCTGGCTGCAACGCCGGGCCGTGGCGGGGACATGGATCGTTGGGCAGAATCCGATCTGACACGGCTCTCGCTTCTGAACCGGGGTCGCGTACAAGTTGGGCATGCGCACGCTCTCCCCGCGGCAGGTCCACCTCGATTTTCACACGCCGGCATGGGCTGAGGGGGTGGGGGCCGATTTCGACGCCGACGCCTTCGCCGCCACGCTGGCGAATGCGGGCGTGACCAGCATCACCTGCTTCGCCCGCTGCCATCACGGGCTGTGTTACTACCCGAGCCGGGCGAACCCGGAGCTGGTGCATCCGAACCTCGCGGTGCCTGATTTGCTGGGGCCGCAGGTCGAGGCGTGTCACGCGCGGGGCATCCGGGTGCCGGCGTACACGACGGTGCAGTGGGACCAGCGGCAGGCGCAGGACCACCCCGAGTGGGTGCTGACCGGTGAAAACGGCGGCCCGACCGGACCCGGCGGGCGGCCGCTGGAGCCGGGGTTTTACGCGTTTCTCGACGTCTTCCACCCCGGCTACCGGGCGTTCTTGAAGCAGCACGTGGCCGATTTGCTCGAGCTCGTGCCGGCCATCGACGGGCTGTTCTTCGACATTGTGCAGCCGCGATCGTCGCTGGCCCCGCACTGGCGGGCGGCCATGGACGAGGCCGGCGTCGACCCGGCCGACCCGGCGGGGCGGGGGCGGTTTGCGGTGCGGGTGTACGACGATTGGAAGCAGGAGATGAGCGTGTTCTGCCGGTCGCTGCCGCAGTGGACGGACGACAAAACGATCTTCTACAACGCCGGCCACGTCGGCCCAGCCGACGCGGCATCGGCGGGAGCGATCACGCATCACGAAGTCGAAAGCCTGCCCGGCGGGGCGTGGGGCTACGGCCACTTCCCGACCGCTCACGCCTACGCCCGCACCACCGACAAGCCGAGCCTGGCGATGACCGGGCGGTTCCACACCAGCTGGGGCGACTTCGGCAGCTACCGCCGGCCGGCCGCGCTGGAGTACGAGTGCCTCCGCGCCATGGCCGAGGGCGCGGCCGGCGTGAGCGTGGGCGACCAGCTTCACCCTTCGGGCCGACTCGATTCGGCGACATACGAGTTGATCGGCGGGGCGTTTGACAAGCTGAAGGACGTCGAGCCGATCGTCGCCGGCGGGCGGTTGGTCCGCGAGGTGGCGATCCTCACGCCTGAGGCGTTCGACGCCGAGACGGGCGAAGGGGCGATGGGCGGCAAGGTGGGCGAGGCCGACACCGGCGCGGTGGCGCTGCTGACAACGCTGCACCGCCACGCCGACCGGATCACGCCGAGCGACGAGTTCGGCGGGTACGCGGCCGTGGTGCTGCCGGACCGCGTGCCGGCCGACGCGGCGTTGGCTGCGAAGCTCCGCGCGTACCACGACGCCGGCGGCACCGTCGTGATGAGCGGCCACTGCGGGGCGGCGGCGGCACTCGCCGGCGTCACCCTCGGCGGCGAGGCCCGGCCCCTGGACTACGTCCGCCCGATCGGCGGGCGAACGGAGGTGATGTACGAGGGGGCGACGCCGATCGCCGAAGTCGCCGACGATACCGAGGTGGTCGCCGACGCCTTGCCGCCGCTGGCCGATCGCACCTGGCGGCACTACTTCGGCCACCGCCACGCCCCGGCCGCCGAGCAGCCGTACCAACCCGCCGCCGTTCGCCGCGGCCGGTGCACGTACCTCGCCCACCGTGTCTTCGAGCAGTGGCACCGTTACGCACACACGCCGTGCCTGGATCTGGTCCGCCAGGCGCTGGCCTCAACCGACCCGATCCTCACCATCGACGGCGGCCCGAGTACGTTGGAGGCCCGCCTCCTCGCGTGCCCCGACGGCGGCCACGTGCTGAGCCTGCTCTATTATCCGCCCGCCCGCCGCGCCGCCGGCGGCCCCGGCTACGCCCAACCGTTCGACATTATCGAGTCGGTGGTGCCGATCGTTGTCCCGCGCGTCCGCGTGAAGCTGCCTGATCGCGAGCCGCACGTGCTGAACGACGTCGCCGTGGCGGGCCATCGGTTCATCGAACTGCCGGCGTGACCCGCCACGCCCCGACCACGTCAACGCTGCACGCGGCCGCTGGCATCGCCGCCGGCGAGGCGCTGGATCTCGTCGACGCCCACGAGGTTGACATCGCCGGGAATCGTGTGCTTGAGCGCGCTGGCCGCCACCGCCCAATCGACCGCCTGCTGCGGTGGCATGTCGTGGAGTTGGCTGTAGATAAGGCCGGCGGCGAAGCTGTCGCCGCCGCCGACGCGGTCGACGATGTCGATGTCGTACCGCTTGCTGAACGCCGCCTCGCCGCCGTCGTACAGCATCGCCGACCAGCCGTTGCGGCTGGCGCTCATACTTTCGCGCAGCGTGATGGCCACCTGCTTGAAGTCGAACTTTTCCGTCAGTTGCCGGGCAACGTCGACGTACCGGTCGCGGTCGATCTGTCCCGTCTCGACATCGGCCCCCTTGATCGCAAAGACGCTCTCGGCGTCCTCCTCGTTCGCAATGCACACGTCGACGAACGGCATCAACGCCGTCATTGTCGCTTGGGCTTGATCGGTGGTCCACAGCTTTTTGCGGTAGTTCAGGTCGACGCTGACGGTGCAGCCCGCCGCCTTGGCGGCCTCGCAGGCGGCGCGGGTTTCGACGATGCACGCCTCGCCCAAAGCCGGGGTGATGCCGGTCCAGTGAAACCATTGCACGCCGTCAAACGCCGCCGGCCAGTCGATTTCGCCGGGCCGGATCCGCGCGATCGCGCTGTCAGCCCGGTCGTAAATCACCTGGCTCGCCCGCGGCCCGGCGCCCGCCTCGACGAAGTAGACGCCCATCCGCCCGTCGCCACGGACGATGCGGCTCGTATCGACGCCCAGCCCACGTAAGCTCGCCACCGTGCGGTCGCCCCATGCGTTGGTCGGCAGCCGGGTGACGAAGCCTGCGTCGACGCCGCACAGCGCCAAGCTCGAAGCGACGTTTGCTTCGCCGCCGCCGAAGGTGACATCCAAATGCGACGCCTGCCCGAACCGGGCGTGGCCGGGCGTCGACAAACGCATCATGATCTCGCCGAAGGTGATGACTTGGTTGCTCATAATCTGCTTCTTCCCGCAGGCGCGCCCGCTCGCCCACAGCCTACGTCGACCTGCGTCACGGACGCAGCTTGAATTGGGCGTTGAACGTGCCCGCCGCCCGCCACTTGCCGCGACCGATTGGCGTGAGGTTGTGTTCGAACAGCAGGTCGTGGTTTGGCAGGTGGAGCTCGACGTCGACGCCATCGGGCACGTCGCCGCGGAGTCCGCCGACATCGGCAGCCCGCGTCTGGCACACGGTCAGTCGGCCGGCAGGCGTGGCGCGGGTGATCGTGATGTCAAGGTCGCCCACGCACGGCGAGGGCGACAGGCGAACCCGATCCGCCCCCGAATCGTCGCGGCAATGGCGAAGGCCGGAGTAATCCTCGTGCAGCCAGCGGGCGAGCGATCCGAAGGCGAAATGGTTCCGCGAGTTCATGTCGGGCGGGGCGGTGTCCGAATCCCACCGCTCCCATATTGTCGTCGCACCCTGGGCGAGCATGTACCCGAGGCTCGGCGGCTCGCTCGTGGTGAGCAGGCCCAGCGCGAGGTCGGCCCGATTCGCGGCGGCCAGTTGCGGCAAGAGGTGCGGCGCGCCGAGGAACCCGACGGTCGGCTTTTTGCCGCGGGCCTCGACGTTGTCAACCAGCGCCGCCCGCACGTCGGCAACGTGCGCCGGCGGCACGAGGTCAAACGCCAGCGGCAGGAGCTGGGCCGTCTGCGTGTCCGGCGCGTAACGCCGCGCCTGGGCGTCGAAGAACAGCGCGTGAAACGCGGCCGCCCGCGCGTCGGCCTGGGCATCGAATCGGCGGGCGTCGTCGGTGTGATTGAGCAGCCGGGCGATGCGGCCGCCGAGCCGGGCGGTCCAGCTCGCCCACGCCTGCACCACCACCGCCTCGGGCGTCGGCTCGATTGGCACCCAGTCGCCGAAGCTCGTCAGCCCGCACCGGCCCGCCGCGTTCGTGTGCCGCTCGACGAACCCCAGCCATCGCTTCGCCGCCGGCCACGCCTCGCGTAGCGCGTCGCGGTCGGCGTACTGATCCCACAATGCCAGCGGCAGCACGGTGATCAGGTCGCTCCACGCCATCGACGTCCCGCGCACCACCGTGTTCGGCACGATGAACGGCACGGCCCCGTCCGGCTCCTGGGCGTCGATGAGGTCGCGCAGCGTTTTGCGGTATATGCCGTGCAAATCAAAGTAGAGCGGGGCGGTGTCGGCGATGATCGTGACGTCGCCGGTCCAGCCGAGCCGCTCGTCGCGCTGCGGGCAGTCCGTGATCACGCTGTGCAGATTCGCCTGAATCGTCCGTCGGACGGCCGTGTCGATGGCGTTCAGCCGATCGTCTTGGCAACGGAACGACCCGGCGTCGGCGACGTCGGCCCCAACCATTCGGCTGACGATCCGCGGCGGCTCGGCGTCCGGCGGCAGGCCGGTGAGTTGGACGAACTGGTAGCCATGGTATGTGAAGCGAGGCGTCCAATTCGTCTCGCCGTCGAGCATGATCTGGTCCGTCGCCCGCGCGGTTCGGAGGAAGCGCGTCGCCAGCTCGCCGTCGGCGTCAAGCACCTCAGCGTGTTGCAGTTGCAGGCGGGTGCCGGCGGGCAGCTTGGCGACGGGGACGTGGCAGACGCCACTGTGGTTGCGGCCGAAGTCGTACAGCACGTCGCCGCCGGGCAGCCGCCGCACAGTCACGGGCTCGATCGACTCGAGCGCCCGCACCGGTGGCCCGAGCCGCTCGCCGACCGCGACGTCCGGCGAGGGCAGCACGGCCACCGCTTGCCAATGGTCGGCAACCAGGCCGCGGGTCTCGCCGTCGTAGAGCGTGTCGAAGTGCGTCGCCGAGGGCCGCCATTGCCAGAGTTCGTCGGTGGCGTGCGTCGTCGTTAAGTTGTCGGCGTGGTGCAACGTCAGCTCCGCCGCGACCCACAGCGGCGTCACCGCGTCGGCGAACCGGCCGCGCCGCTGCGGGCCCAGGCCGCCGGTGAACCAGCCGTTGGCGAGGGTGATCCGCCAGTCGATCTCGCCGCCGTCGAGCAAAGCGGTCACATCGTGCTCGCAGCGGACGAGCCGCCGGCGGTAGTCGGTCCAGCCGGGCTCGAACAAGTCGCTGCCCACGCGGCGGCCATTGATCATCGTCTCGCGCAGCGCCGGCCCGATCAGGGTGAGCGTCGCCCGCTGCACGTCCTGCGCTGGCAGCACCCGCCGAAGCTCCACGCTCCGCCGCGGTCGATCGAGCAGCGGACCCGACCGCGTCGCATCAAGCCGCACCAGCCGCCCGCTGCCCGGCGACCATCTCGGTGCGGCCACCTCGCGCCCGCCGTCGGAGAATTGCGTCGCGATCCGCAGCGGCACGCCGGTTGGCACACGCAGCTCCAACCGATTCGCCCCCGCCCGCAGCGGCTCCCAGACGTGTGCCACGCCCGGCCGCCCCTCGACCTCGCCGAACGCCACCGCCTCGCCGTTTACCCGAAGCGTCGCCTCGGCCGGTTCGACGATGATCCAGCCGAAACTCTGGGGAAAACCGACATCCAGCGTCTGATCCAGGCACAGCGTGGCATGGGGCCCGGCGGCCTCGACGCGGTTAGTGCCGTCGAACGCGATCGGCTCGCCGAGCTTCAAGTTCTGTGACGGCCCGATCGGCTTGGCCGACCAATCGAGGTTGGCCAGGGTCGGGTCAGCCATGCATCAGGTCCGCGTGGTGGACGGTGCGCGTCGGCCGGTCCTTGCCCAGGCGGATGACGTGGCCGTCGTCGCCATGGAGTTCGACCGTGTCGAACAGCGGGGCGGTGGTGGTGTAGCTGGCCGCGCCGGGGCAGTGCGGGAACAGACCGATGCTTGCCAGGATGAACCACGCGCTCATCTCGCCATTGTCCTCGTCGCCGGCGTAGGCGTCGGGCGAGTAGCACTCGCTCAGCACGCGGCGGACCAGGCGATCGGTGATGTCGCCGCGACCGGCGTGGGCGGCGGTCCACAGTGCGCCGTGGACCGGCTGGTTGCTGTGGGCGTACTGCCCCATCGGCCCTGCGGCGAGTTCGGTCATCTCGTGGATCTCCCGGCCGTACGTGCCGTCGCGGAAACTCGGCGGCGTCTCGACCATCTCCTGCAACGCCGCCGCCAACGCGTCCGGACCGCCCATTGCCGCGGCCAAGCCCGCCGGGTCGTGCGGCACGGCGAAGCGATACTGCCACGGCCCGCCCTCGCGGTAAGGCCCGCCCCAGCGGACCGGCTCGAACGGTTGCGCCCACCCGCCCTCGATTGTGCGTGGGCGGAAGAACTTGGTCTCGACGTCGAACGCGTTGCGCCAGTTGCCGGCCCGTTGTCGAAACGTCTCGACGTGTTGCGTTTCGCCTAGCATTTGGGCCACTTCGGCGCAGCACCAATCGTTGTGCGCGTAATCGAGCGTGCGGCAGACGCTGTCGAGTTGGCCCGGCACCTCGGGGCAGTAACCGAGGCGGTGGTAGTCGGCCAACTGCTGTCGGCCGAACCGGCCCTCGGGGTCGCCGGGCTCGATGGCGTCGCGGAGCATCGATGCCCATGCGTCGCGCTCATCAAAGCCGTCGATGCCCTTGTTGATCGCGTCGGCAAACACGGCCGCCGAGTGCGTGCCGACCATGCACGACCGATGGCCGGGGCTGGCCCACTGGGGCATCCACCCGCTTTGCCGGAACGCCGTCAGGAAGCCGTCGACGACCCGGCCGTACCGCCGGCGGTACACGAGCGACAGCAGCGGATAAACGGTGCGGCTGGTGTCCCAAAAGCCGTTGTTCGTCACAAGATGGCCCAACTCGACGCGGCCGGTGTACGGGCTGCGGTGGCGGTCAGTGCCGTCGGCGTCGGGTTCGGTGAGCGTGGTCGGGAACAGCAGCGCCCGCCACAGGCAGGTGTAGAACGTGCGGCGCTGGTCGGCCGTTCCGCCGGTGATCTGGACGCGCTGCAACTCGGTTTCCCAAACCGCCCGCGTGCCGGCGGCGACTTGCTCCAAATCGTGATCGCCCACCTCGCGGTCGGCGTTCAGCCGGGCTTGGTCGTGGTCAATGAAGCTCGTCGCGGCCACCACCCGGAGCGGCCCACTGTGCCCGGCGAAGCGGAGGGTCAGCGTGCCATTGCCCGGCTCGGCGGCGACGATGGGTTGGTTGAACCGCAGCACGTACCGCCCCGCGAAGCCGTCCACCAAATCCTTGCCGTCGGCGGCGATGCCCTCGACCTCGTGGCTGCCGACTTGGCGGGCGGTGCATTGGGCGCAACTCAGCCGCAACACCACGTGCGGCTCGACGCCGTTGGGGAAGTCGAACCGCATCACGCCACACCTGGTCGTGGCGGTGAGGGCGGCGTCGATGCCGTTGGTCAGCTTGACGGCGAACCGCTCGGGCGCGGCGTGTTCGTCGGCCAGGCGGTAAGCGGCCGGCCCGGCGGTGCGGCCGTAGCCGGGCATGATCGTGAAGCTGGCGAAGTCGCCCATCCACGGCGAGGGGGCGTGCGTGGCCGTGAAGCCGCCAAACTCGTTCACCGGCCACGACCGCCGGCGGGAGAACACTTGCCCGCCGGACCGATTCCGCGGAGCGAAGTAGGTCATGCCGCCGGGCACGCCGACGGCCGGGTAGATGAGGCCGGTCGAGAAGCTCAACTCCGAGTCGGTGCCACACAGCGGGTTGACGAGGTCGATGGGAGACACTGTGCCCACCCTATGCCCCGCGGCCCGGCGAGCCGGCGGACTCGATGGCGGCGGGTTGTGTCTGGGCGACGCGGATGCGGTCCATGCCCTCGGCCGCGACCTTTGTGCTGCGGTCGAAGCGGTAGATGCCGTTCTGTTCCTGAAAAACGTCGGTCAACTGCGTGTAGCAGTAGCCGAACATGCTGCTGTCCTTTCGCAGCACGCGGCACAACCCCTCGAAGCGTTCAATGAACTCGGCCTCGGTTTTGGGGCGGGCGCCGTAGCCCCACGACGTGTCTAGGCCTTCGGCGGCCTCTTCCGGGTTCCACCAAATACCGCCGAACTCGCTGACGAAGTAAGGCTGCCCGGCATAGGGCAGATTGGCCCCCGCTCCGCCGGCAATATCGTCGTTCACCAGCGGCTTGCCCTCGGCGAGACCGGCATGCCTTTTGGCCAAACTCTCCAGGTCCTGGTCGTAATCGTGGCTGTCGTACACGTCGGTGTCGGCCACCCGGTGGACCCAGCCGCTGGCGTCGAGGACCGGGCGGGTCGGGTCCATCGCCTTCGTCGCCAGGAACATGCCGAGGATCACGTCGTCGAGGGCCGTGATCTTGTCGACGGGTGGCTGGCGTTGCTCGTTGATCGGGCACCAGCCGACGATCGACGGGTGGTTGAAGTCGCGCTCGACGCACTGCAGCCACTGCGTGATGTACGTCGGCCCCGGCTCGTTGCGGCCCTCGCGGAAGCTGCCCCAGTCGGGGAACTCGCCCCAGCACAGATAGCCCAGCCGGTCGGCGTGGAAAAGGAAGCGCTCCTCGAACACCTTTTGGTGCAGCCGGGCCCCGTTGAAGCCGGCGGCCATCGACAGCTCGATATCGCGCACCAGCGCCGCGTCGTTCGGGGCGGTGAGGATTCCGTCGGGGTAGTAGCCCTGATCAAGCACGAGCCGCTGAAAGACGGCCCGGCCGTTGAGCTGGATCGCGTGACCGTCCATCGTCACCGACCGAAGGCCGGCGTAGGTGGTGGCGTCGTCGATCACCTCGCCGCCGGCGTCGAGCAGTTGCAAACGGATGCCGTAAAGGTGCGGATCATCAATCGACCAAAGCCGCGGCTCGCCGGGGATGGCGAGGTCGAGCATGGGCGAAAAGTCCTCGATTTTCGCTTCCGCGGTGGCCATGGGTTCGGCGTCGGCCGGGTCCATCGTCGGGTGCAGCGTCGCCCGGACCCGCAACCCCGCCCGGTGCGGGCCCGGCCCGCCGGCGCTGATCGGCAGCGTCAGGCGGAAGCG
>CAYLSV010000073.1:0-327 GCA_964386435.1 uncultured Tepidisphaerales bacterium | reverse complement strand
CCCGCCACGTCCGGCGTGACCCGCGGCCGCCGAAAAGCCACCGTCGGCACCGGCTCGAGCCACACGGTTTGCCAGATCCCGGTCGTCCGCGTGTAGTGGCAACCGCGATTGGCGTAGAAATCGACCTGTTTTCCCTTGGGTTTGGGCCCATCGTGGAAGTCGCGGCAGCGAATAATCAGCGTCACGGTCCGCCCGGCCACTTCGCCGAGGTCGCAGCCGAAGCCGATCGCGCCGCCGCGGTGGCGGGCGACCTCGCGGCCGTCGCACCACACGGTCACGTCGTCATCGACGCCGCCGAAGTGCAGCAGCACCCGCTTGCCCTCCCAC
>CAYLSV010000072.1:0-17856 GCA_964386435.1 uncultured Tepidisphaerales bacterium | reverse complement strand
AGCCCCGCCGCCACGCGGCGGAGGTCCGGCCGGTCGGGTCTACGCTTCCGCCATGCGCATCATCCGCTTCGAGTCCGGCGGCGAGATTCACCACGGCGTGCAAAATGGCGACGCCGCCCGCGTGATCGACGGCGACCTGTTCGGCGACTTCGCCGTTACCGATCGCACGCTGCCGATCGACCGGCTGCTGGCGCCGATTGTGCCCGCGGACATCCTGTGCATCGGCCTGAACTACCGCGACCACGCCGCCGAGACCGGCAGCACGCCGCCGCCGCGGCCGATGCTGTTCATCAAGGCGAGCAACACGCTCAACCACCCGAACGCCCCGATCCCGATGCCGCGGCTGACGGAGCAGGTGGATTACGAAGCCGAGTTGGCAGTTATCATCGGCCGCGACGCGAAGGACGTCTCCCGCGACGACGCCCTCGACTTCGTCCTCGGCTACACCTGCGCCAACGACGTGAGCGCCCGCGACTGGCAAAAAGACAAAGCCCTCGGCGGCGGCCAGTTCGCCCGCGGCAAAAGCTTCGACGGCTTCTGCCCGCTCGGCCCGGCGCTGGTGACGGCCGATGAGGTGCCGGACCCGAACGCCCTGACGATTTGCTGCGACGTGAACGGCCAGGTGCTGCAGGATGGCCACACCGGCGACATGATTTTCGACGTGCCGGCGATCATCGAGAGCCTTTCCAGCACGATGACGCTGCGGGCCGGCAGCGTGATCCTCACCGGCACCCCCGCCGGCGTCGGCATGGCCCGCAAACCGCCCCGCTGGCTGCGGACAGGCGACCACGTGGCCGTGGAGATCGAAGGCGTCGGGCGGCTGGAGAACCCGGTGGCGTGACGCCGCTTGCACTCGCCCGCCGGCGCGGCACCATGTCGGCATGACCGACCGGCCCGACCTCGTGCTCATCGTGCTCGAAGACTCCGGCCAGGTTCTCGGCTGCGACGGCGACCCGGTGGCCCAGCAACACAACCTGACGCCGAACATCGACGCCCTCGCCGCACGCGGCACGCGGTGGGCAAACCTGTTCTCCACCGCCCCGGTGTGTGCCCCGGCTAGGTCGTCGCTGATCACCGGCCAACATCCGATCCGCCTCGGCACGCACCAGATGCGCAGCCGACTCGTCAAAACGCCCACGCTGTTCACCCAGCATTTGCGACAGGCCGGCTACTTCGTGAGCTGGCCGGGCAAAACCGACTTCAACCTCCACCCCGACCGCGCCCCCGACCAGCCCTGGCGGGACGATGACCAGAACTGGGCCGACCGCCTGCGCACCGGCGACCTGCCCGACCAGCCGCGACTGCTGTACACCAACCTCGGCTACACCCACGAGAGCGGCATGTGGCCCGTCTACGGCCCGCCCGAACGGCCGGAACACTCGGGTTGGACCGGCGACGGGCACGCCGACCTGCCCGACCCGGCGACCATGGTCGTGCCGCCGTACCTGCCGGATACGCCCGAAGTCCGGGAAGATTTGGCCAGGCATTACCGCAACCTGAAGCGGGCCGATGAAAACGTCGGCGAGATTCTCGCGGCCGTCGAGGCGAGCGGGCGGGCGGATCGGACAATCGTCATGCTCATCGCCGACCACGGCCGGGGAATGCCGCGGGAGAAACGTTGGTGCTACCCCGGCGGGCTGCGGGTGCCGCTGATCTTGGCGGGGCCGGGCATTGAGGCGGGGGCGGTTCGGGAGGACGTGGTGTCGATGGTTGACGTGCCGGCGACGCTGCTGGATCTGGCCGGCGTCGAGCCGACTGGCGACGGCCGCTCGATCTTCGCCGATACTCGCCCGACGCTGGCGTTCTTCGGCCGCGACCGGATGGACGAGGCGTACGACTGCGTCCGCGGCTGCACCGACGGGCGGTGGTTCTACCTCGTGAACGACTTCCCCGACATCGCCCGCGCCCAGCGCAACGCGTACATGGAGTGGCTGCCGACCGTCGGGGTGATGCGCGAGAAACTCGCCGCCGGCACGCTCGAGCACCCGCAGGACGTTTGGTTCCGTCCCCGCCCGGCCGAGGAACTTTACGATTTGTCGGTCGATCCACACGCGGTGAAAAATCTCGCCGCCGAGCCCGAGCACGCGGTGAAGCTCGCCGAACTCCGCGCGGCCACCGAGGCGTGGCGGATTGACTGCGACGATCAAGGCCGCGGCTACGAGCCGGCGCAGATCAAGGCCGGGCTGGTCGAAGGCGACTGGCTCGAACGCTACCAAAAGGTCGCCGCCCCCCTCCCGCCGGACCGCCAACCGCCCGGCCGCTGCGGCGTGCTGGTGCGGCCGGGCGACGGGTGATGCCAGCGGCAGTTGTTCTGGGGTAGCCGTGGAGCTTGCTCCGCGCGCTCCGTCAACCGAAAACTCAATCACGCGGAGCAAGCTCCACGGCTACCCCAAAAGACGGCCGCGTGCGACGCGCCTTGCCGCACGTGCCGTCGCGGGCACTTGCGGTATCCTGCCCCGCATGCCCGACCGCGATCTCGTCCACCCGCGCGACGCCCTCATGCGGACCATGGCCCGCATCTACGGCTACCGCATGACCACCACCAGCGGCGGCAACCTCTCCGTCCGCGACGCCAACGGCGACGTCTGGATCACCCCCGCCCGCGTCGACAAGGGCAGCCTTCGCCGCGACGACATGATCCGCGTCGATGCCGACGGCGTCGCCCACGGGCCGCACCCGCCTTCGAGCGAGTTCCCGTTCCACCGGGCAATTTATGACAAACGGCCGGACCTCGGGGCCATCGTCCACGCCCACCCGGTGGCCCTCGTGGCGTTCAGCGTCAGCAAGCGGGTGCCCGACACGCGGCTGCTCGCCAAATGTCGGGCCGTCTGCGGCGAGCCGGGCTTCGCCGATTACCGCCTGCCCGGCAGCGCGGCGCTGGGCGAGGTGATCGCGGGCACCTTCGCCGACGGGCACGATGTGGTCGTCTTGGAGAACCACGGCGTGGTCGTCGGCGGCCGGACGCTGGCCGAGGCGTTCGCCCGATTCGAGACGTTCGAATTCACCGCCAAAACCATCATCAAGGCCGGCCAGCTCGGCGAGGTGCGCTACCTGAGCGACGAACAGCTCGCCGCCCGCGATCAACCGCCGCCGGCGTTGCCGACGTTCGAGCCGGGGCCGGCGACGGTCGAGGAGAAGGAGCTGCGGCAACAGCTCGTCGACTTCAGCCACCGCGGCTACCGCCAGCGGCTGCTCATCAGCACCGAAGGCTCGCTCTCGGCCCGCCTCTCGCCGAGCGCGTTCGTCATCACGCCCGGCAACTGCGACCGCCTGACGATGACGCCCGGCGATCCGGTGCTGATCGAGGACGGCCGCGCCGAGGCCGGCAAGTCGCCCAGCCGCGCTGCCCGGCTGCACGCGGCGATTTACGCCGAGCACCCGAACGTCCGGGCCGTCATCAACGCCAACTGCGTCAACGCCACGGCCTTCGGCGTGGTCGGCGAGCATCTTGATTCGCGCATCATCCCCGAAAGCTACGTCTTTCTCCGCGACATCGGCCACGTGAGCTACGACGAAGCGACGCACGACCAAGCGGCCGTGGCGGCGAAAGTCGGGCCGACCGCGCCGGTGGCCCTTGTCGACAACGACGGCGTGCTGGCGTGCGGCGACAGTCTGCTGGCCGCGTTCGACTGCCTGGAAGTGCTGGAAACGACGGCCGAGGCCGTGATCAACAGCCGGCCGCTGGGAAGCGTCTCGCCGATGAGCGACCACGCAATCGCCGAGCTGCGGCGGGCGTTCTTCGGTGAAAAATGAAACCTGCCGCTGCGGCCACACCCTAACAATGTCCGGCCCAGACGGGCGTCGGGCCGCGGGGCCTTGACGCACACATTTGATCCCGTTGTTGGGCGGTTTTTCCGGTTGCGGCTTCTGCAGCAGCAGCTTTAGCCTTCCGAGTGTGACTTTGCGAATGAGTTTGTCCACCCCCGGCCGCGCCACTTTGTCCACCCGCCCTGCCACCACGCCCGACCCCGCCGGGGCGACGGGCCTCAGCGGCAGCGGCAGCAGCTACGACGTGCCGTTTTCCGTGCCATTCGTCCACCGGCTGCGGTTCACCAACGACGTGCTCGGCGACGACGCCGACGTGCTGCTGGACTGCCTCGAAAGCGACGGCCGGGCACGGGTGATGGTCGTCGTCGACGGTGGCGTGCTCAGCGGTTCCCCGCAACTCGGCGGTCGGCTCGACCGGCTCTTCAAGCGGCACTCGACTCGGCTTGAACAGGTCGGCGACACCGTCATCATCACCGGCGGCGAGGCGTGTAAGAACGACGGCGCCGCCGTCGATCAGGTGCTGAGGGCCATCAACGACAACGATTTGGACCGGCGGAACTACGTGCTGGTTATCGGCGGCGGCGCGGTGCTTGACGCCGTGGGTTATGCCGCGGCCGTGGCCCACCGGGGCGTGCGGCTGGTGCGGCTGCCGACCACGACGCTCGCCCAGGACGACTCGGGCATTGGCGTGAAAAACGCCGTCAATCTGTTCGGCAAGAAGAACTGGAAGGGCAGCTTCGCCGTGCCGTGGGCCGTCATCAACGACGAGGCGTTGCTCGCCACGCTGCCCGACCGCGAGTTCCGCAACGGCTTTTCCGAGGCGGTGAAGGTCGCGCTCTTGAAGGATCCGGCGTTCTTCGACGAGCTTTGCCGCAACGCGAAGAAGATCGCCAACCGCGACCCGGCGGCCAGCCGCAGCGCGATCGAGCAGTCGGCCCTGTGGCACCTCAAGCACATCACCCGCGGCGGCGACCCGTTCGAGGCGCTGGAGGCCCGCCCGCTGGACTTCGGCCACTGGTCGGCCCACAAGCTCGAGCCGATGACCGACTTCGCCCTCCGCCACGGCGAGGCCGTCGCCATCGGCTTGGCCATTGACTGCCTCTACAGCGTCCAGACGCAGGGCCTGGACCCCGCCGACGCCGAGCGGGTGATAAGGTGCCTGACCGACCTCGGCCTGCCGCTGGACCACGAATCGCTCGCCCGCGAGGACGAGATCATGCTCGGCCTCGAAGAGTTCCGCCAACACCTGGGCGGCCGGCTGACGATCACGCTCATCCGCGCCCTCGGCGACCCGGTCGACGTCCACGAGATCGACGACCAAGTGATGCGGCAAAGCATCCGCAATCTCCGGGAGCGGGCTGGCAAGTGAGCGACCACGCCGACATGACCGGCTTCGGCGACCTCGCCCCCCTCGCCCCGCTGCTGCGGCAGTTGAACGGCCTGAAGCGCGTCCGCTGGGCCGACAGCGGCGGCGCGTCGTTGGTCGACGTCATCTTCTCCCGTGGCTGGCAGCGACTGATCGACGGCGAGGACGCCACCGTCGTCGCCCGCTCCGAAACGGCGGCGGCGTGCGCGGCCGTTCGGCTGGCGGCGCTCGACGGTGTTTATCTGCGCGATCACGGGGCGACGCCGGACGAGGCACACGCCGTGTTGCGGGCCGCCGTCGAAGATGCCGGGGCGGCTGATCTGGCCGACGCGGTGCGGGTCGATTTGCCGCGGGTTCGGTGGGCGAGGCTGCCGGCGTTCGTGAACCGCCTGACAACCGAGCCGCGGGCCGGGGCGACGCACCCGACGCAGCCGCGGTTGTTCCTCGAGCCGGCCGAGAGCCACGGCGATCACTGCGGCATGGTCGGCGTCTACGGCGTGCTGCTCGCCCCCGTCTTCGGGGCCGATGTGGGCACCGTGTTTACGATCGGCCTCGCCCACCATTTGTTCAACGCCAGCCTGCCCGACATCGGCTTCGCCGGCGACCGCCTGCTGGCCCGCTTCGGCCTCGCCGACCGCGTGACGACCGCGGCGTTCGAGAAGGCGTACGCGCAGATCGACGAGCCGCTGCAATCAACCGTCCGCGCGGCCCTGACGCACACGAAGCGGACCGACTCGCCCGAGGCCAAGGCGTTTCACGCGGCCGACGTGATCGACCGGACGCTGGAGATGCAGTTCCACGCCACGGCCGCCGGGTTCGAGCTGCGGGAGGCGATGCACCGGATGAACATCGTCCACGAGGCCCCCGAGCAGCAGCTGCAACGCCGCGTGCTGGAAGCCGCCGACATCTGGCACGATTGGTTCGGCAGCGCCGAGGGAGAGACGGCATGAGCCAGATCGGCTGGGGCATTATCGGCTGCGGCTGGCTCGCCCGCGACTACGCCGCCCCGGCGATTCTCGAGAGCCACAACGGCCACGTCGTCGCCGCGTTCGATCCGCAACCCGCCGCCGCGGCGTCGGTGGGCGGCGAGACGTGCGGCACGCTCGACGACGTGCTTGCAAAGCAGGACGTCGACGCCGTCTACATCGCCACGCCCAACCACCTCCACGCCGAGCAAGCCGTCGCCGCGCTGCGGGCGGGCAAGCACGTGTTGTGCGAGAAGCCGACGGCTCTCAACGCGGCGCAGGTCGAGACGATTCTCGCCGCCGCCGGCGACCGCCTGTTCGCCACGGCGTACGACCAGCGTTTCCACGCCGCCCACCTCACGCTCCGCGAATCGGTCGCCGCCGGCGAGCTCGGCACGGTCACCGCCGTCCGCATCCGCTACGCCTGCTGGACCGGCAGCGACTGGCGGCCGCCCGGCGATCAGTCCGGCGATAACTGGCGGGTTGACCCGAGCCGCGCCGGCGGCGGCGCGATGATCGACCTCGCCCCCCACGGCCTCGACCTCGCCCAAACTTTGCTCGGCGAGCGGATCGAGCAAGTGCACTGCCTGCTGCAACGCCGGGTCCACACGGATGCCGACGTCGACGACGGCGCGGTCATCATCGGCCGCACGACCGGCGGCGTCTTGCTCGACCACAGCGTCGCCTACAACTGCCCCGAAACCTTCCCCCGCCGGCGCCTGGAAGTCATCGGCACGCGGGCGATGGCCGTCGCCACCAACACGATGGGGCAAACCCCCGGCGGCACGCTCACCCTCATCGACGCCGCCACCGGCGACACCCGCGACGTCGATTTCTCCCCCCGCGACCGCAGCCCGTTCCTCAACCAGATCGAAGCCTTCGCCGACGCCGCCCTCGGCCGAAGCGTTTGGCACCACCCCGCGGCGAACGATTTGCACACCATGAAACTCCTCGACGCCTGCGGCGAAGGCGGCTGGCGTTGAACAGTCACGCTCCAACTGCGGGCGAAGCCCCGCCGCCACGCGGCGGTGGGGGCCGTGTTGACGCGGCACGTCGAGCGGGTCATCCCGCGCGTCTCGGCCGGACTGCGACTCGCCGAGTCGCAGCTGCCTCACGCTGGTTCACGTCGCGACGGGGGTGTCGACGATGACCATGTATTGCTGCACCAACTGCGGGTTCTGGCAGCGGCGGTTCGACGTGCCGGCGTGGTGCCCGGTGTGCGAGGACTACCGGCACCCTCTGCCGCCGGAGGGGTATGAGTTTCTGACGGCTGATGAAATTGCCGGGCGGCAGGCGGTGGCGTGGGACCAGCCGCTGCCGGGGGTGACGCGGTTCATGACCTCGCCGAGTCTGGGCATCGGGTCGTGCGGCTACCTGATCGAGCACGACGAGGGCAACCTCCACTTCGACGGTTGCGGCTGGTACGACGAGGCGGCGCTGCCGTGTTGGCGGCGAGCCATTGCCACGTGTACGGGGCGCTGTGGCGGGTGGCCGAGCGGTTCCGGCCCAAGACGATCTTCCAGGAGGCCGCCCTGCCGTTCTGCCAGGCGATCCAGGTGAGCTTCCCGTTCGACAACAAGTGGCCGATCACCGACGACCTCACCCTCATCCGCACCAGCGGCCACACGCCCGACCACACCGTCTTGCACGACGCCCGCCACGGCCGCTTGTACTGCGGCGACGCGCTCAAGTTCACCTTCCCCGGCGACGGCCAAACCGTCGGCGAGCCCGACACCATCAGTTGCCACAAGGCCTACGACGCCCACATCCCGCTGACCCACGGCGACGCCCGCCGCTACCTGGCAATGTTCGAGCCGCTCGAATTCGACACCGTCATCACGCCGTGGGAAGTCGTCACGAAAGGCGGCAAGGACGCGGCATTGTCGTTGCTGTACGCCCAGCTCCGCGGCGAGCCGTTCGCCGATCCTTTTCCCTTGAAATGATGAGTTTAGAGACGACGCTCGATGACCTGAAGCGCGCCAACCCCGGCCGGGAGGACGTGGAGTTTGCCATCACCTCGCTCGACGTCACCGGCCTGCCGGTGTGGTCGGTGACGCAGTGGCAGCACGACGGCGAGATGATCAACGGCATCGGCTACGGGCCGAGCGATTTGAGGGCGCGGGTCGGCGCATGGGCCGAACTGCTCGAACAAACCGGCAGCCACGGCGTCACGAAGCTGCCGCAAACGCGTGGCTCGTTCAACGACCTCGACGGCGAGAAGATCGACCCCCGCGCCCTGCGGCTGCCGGCGGGGACGGCGTACGACCACGACGTGCCGCTGACGTGGGTGCAGGTGCGGCGGTACGAGGCGGGCCGCGAGCTGGCCGATTTGCCGCCGGTGTGGTGTCCGATCGAGGCGGTGGCGACGCACAGTTACGACCTGGGCGACGCGGTGAAGACGCCGCTGTTCCAACCGATCAGCAACGGCAACGGCGCTGGCGACACAATGGATCGGGCGATCTGCCACGGTTTGCTCGAACTCGTCCAGCGCGACGGCAACTCCGCCGGCTACCGGGCGGTTGATCGCCACATCCGCGTCGAGCTCGATGACGTGCGGAACGAGGAAACCAAGCGCCTGCTCGCCAAGCTCGATGAGGCCGGCATCGAGGTGATCGTGAAGCTCGCCGACACGAACCTCGGCATGGCGAACCTCTACGTCGTCGGCCACGAGCGCGAGCCGGGCACCACGCCCCACCCGATTATGCTCAGCGGCTGCGGCGAGGCGGCCCACCCCGACCGCGAGGCGGCGCTGCAGAAGGCGCTCTACGAGTTCTGCGCCAGCCGCGTCCGCAAGTTCTTCACCCACGGCCCGATCGCACAGCTCCAGCACCTGTTCCCGCAGGGCTACCTGCAAAAGTTCAGGGAAAACCCGGCCAGCGTCGAAGAGAGCCGCAGCTTCGACGATTGCCGCCGGCTGGCCCACATGTCATCAGGCGAGGTGATGGCGCTGATGAAGCAGCAGGTGTTCCGCGTCGAGGAGACGGTAAAGTTCAGCGCGTTGCCGACCGTCGAGCCGGCGGCGGTGGACCAGGTGCCGACGCTGCTGGCCGAGACGGTTCGGCGGTTCGAGGCCGAAAATCTGCCGATCTACGTCGCCGAGTACCACCAGGGCGAAGGGACCGCCGCGTGCAAGGTGATCGTCCCGGCGATGGAGGTTGAGACGATGACGTACCAACGCATCGGCCGGCGGAACCTCGACCGGCTGACGAGCCGCGGCTTCGACTTCGTCGGCTACGGCGAGCCGCCCGCCGGGGCCAATCGGGTGCTGCTGCCCGACGGCGAGGCGGCGTGGCTCGATTCGGCGAAGCTGGCGGCGCAAATCGGTGACCAGTACTGCCTCTACCGCGAGCCCGAGGTCCACGCCGTCGCCCTCGCCGACGAGCAGGAGGGCGCGGCGTGAGAATCTGCTTCCTGTCCCGGCGGTACTTCCCGACGATCAGCGGGATGAGCGTGTACGCGGACAACATGGTCCGGCAACTGGTCGCGCTCGGCCACGACGTGACGATGCTCAGCCAGTACTACGGCGGCGCGACGGCCGGCGTCTACGGCGGCGGCCCGCCGCCGGACATCGACGGGGCCACCGTCGCCGGCTTCGAGAGCATCGGCGAGCAAGAGTCCGGCGACTTCGAGCGGGACATCGACGAGTTGGCGAACGAGGTGAAGCATCGCCACGCGGCCGAACCCTTCGACGTCGTCCACGCCCAGTACGGCTACCCAACCGGCTACGCCGCCCTGCGCGCGGCGCGCGAACTGGGTTTGCCCTGCGTCATCAGCATCCAGGGCGGCGACGGCCACTGGGTCGGCGACTGCTGCGGCACCCACCGCCGGGCGATGCAAACCGTCTGCCGCGACGCCGACGCCGTGATTATCGGTTCCGACAGCTTCGCCGGCGAAGTCACCGAGCGGCTCGACGTGCCGCGGGACGTCTTCACGATCATCCCCGGCGCGGTCGACACGAGCCGTTTCCACCCGTCAAGCGACCGGCGGTTGGGCGACCTCAACGAGCCGCCGCGGCTGCTGTACCACGGCCGGGTCGACGCCCGCAAGGGCGTGCTCGAACTGCTCGACGCGGTGACGCTGCTGCGCGGCGCCGGCCGCGACTTTTCGCTGCAAATCAGCGGCATCGGCCCGGATTACGAGGAGACGAAGCGCCGGGCCGAGGGCATGGCCGGCGTCAGTGTCACCGGCCACGCCGACTACTTCGCCGCCCCGAACATCTACCGCTCGGCCGACGTGTTCGTCTCGCCGACGCACGCCGAGGGCTTCAGCAACACGATCCTGGAGGCGATGGCCAGCGGGCTGCCGATCGTCTCGTGCGAGGCGGTCGGCGTGGTGGATTGTCTGCAGCACGAGCGCGACGCCCTACTCGTGCCGGTCAGCGACGTGCGGGCCTTGGCGGCGGCCATCGCCCGGCTGCTCGACGGTGCCCCGCTCCGCCGACGGCTGGCGGGCAACGCGCTGGCCGAGGTGCGGGCGTTGTACGCGTGGCCGGCCATCGCGCAGCAGATCGCGGCGGTGTACAAGGACGTCGCCGCCGGGCCGCCGCGGCAGGATTTTGAGCCGGTGGCGGGGCCGCCGGACGCTTGCCGGTTTCGAAGCGAGCCGCACCTGCTGTGAGACGTCAAGTTCAGTCGGCCCTGGGCACATGTCGCCGCAGCGCGCGGGGCGCGCTTTTCGGGCGGCAAGTCGTTAGCATCGGCGGCGTCGCGAGGCCGGTGGTCGGCCCGTCCCGAGTTGTTCGCCGAGGACCGCCCGATGCCCCCTCACGCCCGCAAGGACGCCGGCCCAACCGTTGTTTCTGCTGATCTTGGCCCGCTGCTCGACGGATGGGACCACGAGCCGGGGGCGCTGAACGTGCGGAAAGTCGTCGGGCAGGACGGCGAGCCGAAGCTGCAGGTGCGGCTGGACATGGGCGTGCTGCAAATGGAAACGCACGGCCGGCCCGACGGCCGGACGATCGGCCCGGCCCCAACCGTGCTGCACAAGGGCCGGGCCCGGCGGCGGCGGTTCGGGCAACTGCACCCGGCCGGCCGCTATGTCATCTCGCCGATCGCGTGCGAGCTGCTGCGAGAAGAAGCCGCGATGTTTCAGCAGCGATGTTTGGCGTTTTTCGTCCTGGAGGAGCACGAGCCGGCCGCCCGCGACGCGGCCCACATCCTGCGGATCGACGACTTCCTGCAGCAACACGCCCGCCGGCTTGGCGACCGGCAGAGTCTCAGGCCATTCCGCCCGCAACTGCTCATGCTCCACGGCCGCAGCCTCGCCACGGTGCAACTCGCCGGCGGCGACTTCGCGGCCGCGTTGGACACGCTCAACCGCTCGCTGAACCGCCTCCGCCGCCACTTCGGCCCCGACGTCGCCGCCCGCCGCCGCAGCGTCGAGCGGCAGGTGCTGGCCCGCATGCGCCGCGACGTCATCAAGCAACTCCCCCCGGACGAGCCGACGGCCATGCGTCGCGAACTCGCGGCGGCGATCGAGCGCGAGGACTACGAGCGGGCCGCGGAACTGCGGGACGCGCTGGGGCAGGTTGCCGGTCGTTAGTTGCTGGTTGTTGGTGGCTGGTGGCGGCTCCGGTCCAACAACCAGCAACTGTCAACCATCGACTCCCCTACCCTGCCGCATGCGAGCGATGATGACCGGCCAGGTCGGCGTGGAGAAGAAGCCTTACCTCGACGCCGTCCAGAAGAAGGCCAAGGAGGCCGGGCACGATCTGGTCGTCTGCCACGTCGGCGACATGATGTACGACGAGGCCCCCGACGTGCCGGCGGGCCGGATCCTGAACTTGCCGATCACCCGGCTCAACAGCCTGCGCCGGGCGGCGTTCAACAAGATTCTGCGGATTGCCGACTCGCACGAGCACGTGATCGTCAACACCCACGCCACCTTCCGCTGGCGGCACGGCTTGTTCGCGGCGTTCGACATCGACCAGGTGAAGGAGTTCGGTGCCGACGTCTACATGACGCTGCTCGACAACGCCGAGAGCGTCCACCAGCGGCTGGGTTCGGACCACGACATCGACCACACGCTCAAGGACATCATGGTCTGGCGGGAGGAGGAGACGCTGGCGACGGAAATCCTCGCCGACGTCACCCGCGGCCACGGCCACTTCTACATGATCAGCCGCGGCCGGGGGGCGCCGCGGATCGAGTCGGTGTACCGCCTGCTGTTCGAGCCGCACTTGAAGAAGGTGTACCTCTCGTTCCCGATGAGCCACGTGATGGACTTGCCCGACACGCTGCGGGAGATCGACGACTTCAAGGCGGCGATCAACGAGCACCTCATCTGCTTCGACCCGGCCGACGTCGACGAGTTCGTCCTGCACATGAAGGGCGTCGAGGCGATGAAGGCCGGCGAGGACACCGTGACCGTCGAATCGGCCGACGGCGAGGTGACGCTCAAGACAACCGAGGTGGCCCAGATCAGCGGCGACATCATGGGCCAGATCTACGCCCGCGACTTCAAGATGGTCGACCAAAGCGACATGATCATCAGCCTCGTCCCCGAACTGCCCAACGGCAAGCCCGGCCTCTCCAGCGGCGTCGAACGCGAGCTGCATCACGCCTTCGAGGGCGGCAAGGAGGTCTACGTCGTCTGGGCCTGCCAAAGCCTGCCCAGCCCGTTCATCACGGAAACAGCGACGAAAGTCTTCGGCAGCACCGAGGAGGCGCTGCAGCACTTCCGCGAGAAGGGCTACATCAAACAATCTTAATCGGCTGCAAACGCCAACGAGCATGTCCAACGACAGACACGCCCTCGACTACGCCGGCACCACCACCCGGCCGCCGCCGCCGATTGGGCTCTGGTGGCTGTCGGTGGCGCTCACTGCCCTGCCGCTCGTTGCCGGCCTCGGGTCGACGCTGTTGTTCGTGGTGACGCAACGAGACATGTGGCTCACCTTCGGCTGGCTCAGTCTGAGCGGCTGGCTCGTCTTCGGAACGCTCGGCTTCATCACCAGCATCTGGTATGAGCACCTCGCCGAGCAGCAGCCGCGATCAGGGCGGTGGACGTGGTTGCCGGTGGTGCTTTTCGGCATCACCCTTCCGATCGCCACCGTGTGCTTCGTCGTCTGCCTCGTCGTGATCCGGGTCGGCATGAGCACGGGCGTCTGGTGAACGAGCATGAACATGGTCGAGCGGATGAACACCCTCAGTTACGCGACCCCCGTGGTTCGGCCGCCGCCGCCAAGTTGGGTCTGGTGGCTGGCGGTCTTGATGACCGCCGCCCCGCTGATCGGCGGCGTCGGCTCAACCACCTTGTTTGCCTTGACGCGGGCAGAATTCTTCATCATGACGGCCTTCATGAGCCTCGCTAGTTGGGGCGTCGTCGGGCTGCCCGGCCTGATCATCGGCGGGGTCTACGGCCAACTGGCGAAGGGTGCGCCGGCGAACTCGCACAACTCGTGGCTGCCGTTTCTGCTGTGGCTCATCACGATTCCCGCCGCGTTCCTTTGCTTCATGATCGGCATGTCCATCGTGTGAGTGTCCTTACTGTTCGTCGCCCCGTCACTTGAGTCTTCAGATGTCTCGCCCCGCCGTTGCCGTGTTTTGTTCGAGTGCTTCGGACGTCGATCGCGTCTACTTCGACGCGGCGGCGGAGGTCGGGGCGGCGGTGGCCGGGGCCGGGTGGGGGTTGGTGTACGGCGGCAACCGGTGTGGCTGCATGAAAGCGCTGGCTGAGGCGGCGCGGGGGGAGCAAGGGCACGTGGTGGGGGTGTCGCCGCGACTGTTCGAGGCGATGGGGGATTTGCTGGATCGGGAGGCGGACGAGCTGATTCTGGTCGAGACGATGCGGCAGCGGAAGCAGGTGATGGAGGAGCGGGCCGACGCGTTCGTGACGTTGCCGGGCGGGCTGGGGACGCTGGAGGAATTCTTTGAGATCGCCGTCGGCCGGTCGCTGAACACGCACGCCAAGCCGGTCATTCTGCTCAACGTCGCCGGCTTCTATGACCCGCTGCTGGAGATGGTCCGCCACGGCATCGAGGCGAAGTTCATCCGCCCGCGGCAGTGGGAACATGTCCAAGTGGCGGCCACGGTTTCTGATGCGATCGATCTGCTAGACAAGCACATGATCAAGTGAGGTAGTTGCGACTGAGCGTGGTCACAGCTACCGTCGGATGTGCCGTCGCTACGGTAACGGCATGAGTCAGACGCCGCGTGTCGGGATCGTGATGGGCAGTACTTCCGATTGGGAGACGATGCGGGCGGCGCGGGACGTGCTGCGGGAGCTGGGGGTGCCGCACGAGTGCCGGGTGGTGAGTGCGCATCGAACGCCGGACGTGCTGTTCGGGTATGCGGAGCAGGCGGCCGATCGGGGGTTGCGGTGCATCATCGCCGGGGCCGGGGGGGCGGCTCATTTGCCGGGCATGTTGGCGAGTAAGACGATCGTGCCCGTCCTCGGCGTGCCGGTGCAGAGCCGGGCGCTTTCCGGCATGGACTCGCTGCTGAGCATTGTGCAGATGCCCGCCGGCATTCCCGTCGGCACCCTCGCCATCGGCCCCGCCGGGGCGACCAACGCCGCTCTCCTCGCCGCCGCCTTCCTCGCCACCACCGACGACGCCCTGCGGCAGCGCCTCACCGATTGGCGGGCCGCCCAGACGCAACGGGTGAACGACACGCCGCTGCCGGAAGATTGAACTGAAGTAGCTCCCACCGGACTCGAACCGGTACCTGTTTTACCAGAGCGGATTTTGAATCCGCCGCGTCTGCCAATTCCGCCAGGGAGCCGGAGGGTTGGAGGAAAGTCTAGACCACCGGCTCGTACAAGTCATGCCGCGCCTGGCCGAGGTGGGTCGCCGTAGACTGCGGCCATGCCCCTGCCGGTTCGTCCCGAAGTTGCCGCAATGCGTGGTTACACGCCTGGTGAGCAGCCGGGGGTGGGGTCGGGCGTGGTGAAGCTCAACACGAACGAGAACCCGTACCCGCCGCCGGCGGCCGTGATGCGGGCGATCGCCGGAGTGGCGGGTGAGGCGTTGCGGCTGTACCCGGATCCCACGGCCGCCGCGTTTCGCGAGGTGGCGGCCCGGCGGCATGGGGTGCGGCCGGAGCAGGTGATCGCCGGGAACGGCAGCGACGACATCCTGACGATCCTGCTCCGCACCTTTGTCCCCGCCGGCGGTCGGGTGGCGTACCCGACGCCGACGTACTCGCTCTACAAAACGCTCGCCCAGATCCAGGGGGCAGCCGTCGCGGAGGTGCCGTGGCGGGCGAGTTGGGGTTTGCCGGCGGACGATTTGGCGGCGACTGACGCGTCGCTGACGTTCGTGGTGAACCCCAACGCCCCGAGCGGCACGATCGTCGAACGCCGCGAATTGGCCGCGCTCGCCGATCGGTTGCCGGGCGTGCTGGTGGTGGACGAGGCGTACGCCGACTTCGCCGACGGCGATGCGATGCCGCTGGTGGATCGGCACCCGAACGTCGTCGTAACCCGCTCACTGAGCAAGGGGTACAGCCTCGCCGGGCTGCGGTTCGGGTATGCCGTGGCGGGTGAGGCGGTGGTCGAGCAGATGATGAAGGTGAAGGACAGCTACAACGTCGACGCCCTCGCCCAAGCCGCCGCCACGGCCGCACTCGTGCATGCCGCCGACGCCGAACAAACCTGGCGAGATGTCCGCCGCGATCGGCAGACGCTGGCCGACGGCCTCGCCCGCCTCGGGTTCGACGTGACGCCCAGCCACGCGAACTTTTTGCTCGTCAAGCCGCCGGCCGACGCGGCGACGTTGTACCGACAGCTCAAAAGCCGCGGCCTGCTCGTCCGTCACTTCGCCACGCCGGGGTTGAGCGATTTGCTGCGCATCACCGTCGGCACGCCCGAGCAGGTTGCCCGGTTGCTGTCGACCCTCGCCGAGTTGCTCCCTGAGACGCAAGCCGCATGAGCCGCACCGCCGAAATCCACCGGAAAACTGCCGAAACGTCGATCAAGCTGACGCTCGACCTCGACGGCACGGGCGCGTTCACCGGCCAGACCGGCGTGGGGTTTTTCGACCACATGCTCGAGCTCTTCGCCCGCCACGGCATGCTCGACCTCTCCGTGGAGGCCGAGGGGGATTTACACGTCGACGCCCACCACACCGTCGAGGATGTCGGCCTCGCATTCGGGCAGGCGCTGCTTTCGGCGCTGGGCGACAAGGCCGGCATTCGCCGCTACGGCTGGGCACGGGTGCCGATGGACGAGGCGCTGGCTGACGTGGCGCTGGACCTTTCAGGCCGGCCGGCGCACGTGCTGGGCGTGGAGTTCGCCGGCCCCATGCTCGGCACGATGCAGACGGAACTGGTCGAGGAATTCTTTAAAAGCCTGGTCAATGCCGGGCGGCTGAATTTGCACCAGCACGTGCCGTACGGCCGCAACGACCACCACAAGTGCGAGGCGATGTTCAAAGCCACCGCCCAAGCCCTGCGGCTGGCCGTGGAGTCCGACCCCCGCGCCGCCGGCCGCGTGCCCAGCACCAAGGGCACACTGACCGACTGAGGTCTTACGGCCGCACCATTTTCGCCGGGCCGCCGTCGGGGGCGGTGACGGAGACGACCTTGAAGCCTTCCTCCGACATCTCCAGCACCCACGGCCCGCCGGGCTTTTTCACCCGCGACTGATATTGGGCCTGCTCCTCGAGCATGTACATCTCATCCACCGCCGCACCGGCATCGGCCTGGGCCCGCAACTCACGCAGTTGCTCGGCGAGCTGCGTCGGCATGCCGCGAATGTAGCCGACGAATTGCTCCCCGCCGCCGTCGGGCTCGAACACGAATGCCTGGTACGCCGGCTTCCCCTCGTGATCGAAGGGCACGATTTTATTGGCGTCGTCGACGAAGAACGTCGCCCCGTCGTCGACGGTGTAAAACGCCTGGGAGCTGATGGCCGTGCCGCCGGAGCTGCCGGAACACATCAGGTTGAAGATGATAAACAGCAGCGCCAGGCCGATGATGGCCCCGGTGGCGGCGGTCGTGATCGCCGGGTTGTCGTTGATTTGTTCGCGTAAGCCCACGTGGTCCTCCACCGTGCGGAAAAAACGGCGGCCGGGCGAGAACACGCCCGAGCCGCACCGGTTCTTATTCTAGCGACAACCCGCCGAGCCTCCAACCCGAGGCCGTCGCGACATCGGCGGCGTGGCAAGGCTGCATTACGGGGGCTGCCCTGTGGCCCGGCCGGTGGTACGCTTCGGGCGAGACATGACCGACACCCCACCCCCCGAACCCGCCGCCGCCCAGGACGAGCCGGACCTGACCGCCCAGGCCGAGCAGCAACTGCGCGACGCCGCCGAGCAGCTCGAGCAGGCCAAGGCCCAGGCGCTGGCCGGCTTCGAGGACGCCGCGGCCAACGTCACCGAGTACGTCCGCCGCGAACCGGTCAAGAGCCTGGCGATCGCCGCCGGGGCCGGGCTGTTGCTGGGCGTGTTGCTCAAGCGCTGAGGCGGGTTCCGCGTGTAGTTTTATCGCGATTGTCATGACCCCGCCGCCGAACCAGCCCCCGCCCCGCCCCGCCGTCGACGCCGGGTCGACCCCGCCGCCCCCGCCCGTGCCGGAGCCGAAATCGCCACCGCCGGACCCGGCCGCGGCGTTGCGCGGTTTGCAGAGTTCGGTGAAGGAAGTCGCCGCCTACGCCGGTCAGTTCGTGTCGGCGAAGATCGACGGCTACGTCGCCCTGGCCCGCAACCTCGCCCTGCTGGCGGTGCTGTTGACCATCGTCGCTGTCATCGGCCTCGCGATTCTTATCACCGCCGCGGCGCTGGCGGTCATCGGATTGGCCGGGCTCGTGTCGGCGCTG
>CAYLSV010000071.1:0-17890 GCA_964386435.1 uncultured Tepidisphaerales bacterium | reverse complement strand
CCACCACCCGCGGCACGCCGGCACGCCATTGCCGCGCGTCGTCGGCCGGCAGTGCGTCGGGCGTCATTCGTGTCGCCGTCAACTCGCTTGGCGGGTACGGCCAGGTAAGCCGCCACTCGCCGGCGGCGTTCGTCCGGCCATCCATCGTCGTCTGCCCGTCCGTCACCCGCACGGCGGCCGCCGCGGTGGTGCCGACGAGTACCCGTCGCCCGGTGACGCCCAGCCGATCGATCGCGACGTTCGCCACGTCCGGCGGGGCCGCTTGGTGATCGGCGTCGATCGGCGTGTCGCTGACAACGATCACGAGCCGCCCCGCCGCCACCTGCTGTCGAACCGACTGCCGGGCCGCCTCGCCGCCGGGTAGGTCCAGCGTGTCGGTCGTCACCGCAAGGTCGGCCCACTGCCGCCGCGTCGTCGCCACGACCTCGCGGTCCGGCTCCAGCACCAGCCGCACCGCGCCATCGCCCGGCAGCAGGTTTGCTGCCTCGGCCACCGCCGCCGCCCGCCGCTCGGGCGGCATCGTCGCACCGCGATCAACGATGACCGTCACCGGCCGCAACTCCCCCGTCGCCGGCCCGCTCGCCGCGAGGATCGCCAGCAACGCCGCCAGCAACCCCGCCACCGTCCGCCAAGGCGGCACGCGGTTCCTGCGTCGCCTCGCGGTCGACCCGTCCTCCGGCCACAGAAACACCGCCGGCACCCGCTGCCGCTCCGCCCGCCCCCGCAACACCGCGACTGCCACCGCCGCCCAAGGCAGCAGCCCCAGCAGCAGCCACGGCAAGGCGAACGTCACGCCAGGACGGTAGAACGCCTCGGACCCGGCTTGGCATCTCCGAGTCGCTGAGGCCGCCACCGCCTCGTTGAGGCGGGGCTTCACAGTGCGGGCGACGTCGTACCCTCTGCACCCGGACCGCCCGCCCTATTGCGGCGGCAGTTCTCGCCAGAAGGTGCCCATGTTGTGGGTGCCCACGTGCAGGCGGTTGCCGGCGAAGGTGGGGATCGGGCGGCGGCGGACGGGCAGATCTTCGGCGACTTCGCTCCAGGTTCGGCCGCCGTCGTGGCTCACCACCACGCCGGTTTCGTGGCCGATCGCAAGGCGGCCGTTGGAGATGGCAAGGTAATAGCTGCTGGCGTCGTGGATCTTTTGCCACGATTGGCCGCCGTCGTCGGTCCGCCAGGTGCCGCCGTCGACGACGGCGAGGTAGAACCGGCCGGGCGTCTCGGGGTCGGCGGCGACTTCGTAGGGCTGGCCGCCGAAATCCCGGGCAATCGGCTGCCATTCGTCCCCGTCGAGGCGGTGGACGAACTCGCCGTCCTGGCTGAACGCAATCGCGCTGCCGTCGCCGCTGAGGGCCAGTTCGTTGCCCACGGCCCAGACGTTCACCTGGAAATAGGTGCCCCACTCGTTGCCCTGCAAACCGCTGCCGAGCTTGCTGAACGACTCGCCGGCGTCGCGGCTTTCGTACACGCCGCCCTCGGCGGTCGGGTCGCCGGTGACGCCGACGAGGATGCGGTTGGCGTCGGTCGGGTCGACGGTGACGCTGTTCATCCGCCGCTGTTCTCCCATGTCGCCGGGCAACCCGGCCATCGCCGGGTTGCGCCAGGTTTGCCCGGCGTCATCGCTCACCGCAAGTTGGGCCGCCTCCCACTCGCCCGGGCGGACGTTGGTCGTGGCGTACAACCGCTCCGGCATCGCGGGCGACTGCCCGAAATCCTTCACGTTGCTGCCGCCGGCGGGGAAGTCGATTTTGGCAAAGCTTTGGCCGCCGTCGCTTGACCGCAGGTAGCCGTTGTCACCCATGCCCCAGTGCACCACGCCCGGCATCCCCGGCTGCCCGGCCATGTCGTGGCTGACCGTGTTCTCCAGGCCGTCAATCGACAACGCCCAGCTCCGCCCCGCGTCCTCGCTCCGCCACACGGCGTACCAATCCGTCATGAACCAACGGTCGGCGTTGGTCGGGTCGATCATCAGGCTCGACGCGCTTTTGCCGTAATGCACCCAGCCCTGGTGCGCCCCCGGCTCGGTCTCCTCGCCGGGGATGTGGCCGTACCAGCGGTTGCCGTCGGTGATGTGCTCGGTCTCGACCGCTTGCCATCGATTGCCGCCGGCCGGCAGGCGGAAGATTTCGCCTTGGCCGTTGGCCGTGATGAGGAAGTCGGGGCCGGCGGCCAGCGACTGCATCCGGCCGTGGCCGATGACGCTGGTGTCGGTGCCGTTGCTCGGCAGGCCGGCGTTCAGGTCGTCCCACGTCTCGCCGCCGTCGTCGCTGCGACGCAAACTGTTGTAGTTGAAGACGGCGTACACCGCGTCGTCGCCCGGAAGCTGGGCGAGTTCGACGACGTTGTCCTCGCCGAGCTGCTGCCACGTCTGCCCGGCGTCGTCGCTGCGCCAAAGGCCGCCTCGGAAGGTCGTCGGCCCGTCGGCGGACCAGCCGCCGATGAAGTTCTCACCATCCTGCCCGCCGACCCACACGCGGTTTGGATCGGTCGCGTCAAAGGCGACAATGCTTGGGAACAAGTCGCCGAACTTGCCCTCGCCCACAAGTGTCCAGGTCTGGCCGTTGTCGTCGCTGACCCGCACGCCCTGGGCGTGGGCAAACACCAACCGATTTGGGTCGGCCGGCGACCGCGCGATGGAGGTGCCGCCCATGCGGCCCTCCTCGTTGCCCATGACGGGCGCGGTGACGACCTGCTGCCACGTGGTGCCGCCGTCGGTGCTGCGGTAGAGGCCGCCGATTTCGTACCACTGGCTGCCGCTGGCCATGAGCAGCGTGTCAGGGTCGCGGGGGTCGACGCTGAGGCTGCGGACGTAGCTGCCGGGGTCGCGATCGCCCACGTCCTGGTTCAGGCTCCGCCACGACAACCCGCCGTCGTCGCTCCGCCAGGCCCCGCCGACGTCGCTGAAGGTGTAGAACACGCTCGAGTCGCTTGTCGGCACCACGCCCATCCAGTACCCGCCGCCGCCGAGCCGTGATTGGTGCCAGTCGCCATAGGTGGGCATCTCCTTGGCCGGGGCGATCTGCGTGAACTCGGCCGCATCAACCGCCGCCGGCTCAGCGTCTGTCACCTCAATTTCCACGTTGTCGAACCGGATGACGTTCTCCGCGCCCGCCTCGCCCGACCAGCCGCCCCACGGGGCGTCGGCGAAAGCAACCAGAATCGAGTAGTCGCCCGCGGCCGTCAGCGGGGCGGGTTGGTCGGCCGTCGCCTGGTCCAGCGTGCCGCCGAGGCTCGTGAACTCGCCGCCGGCGTTGCCGCGGAAGGTCCAGGTTGCCCCGGTCGTCTCGTCCTTGAGCGTCAGCATCACCGGCCCGGTTGGCCCGCCCTGGCCCGCGGCGACATCGGCCCGCAGCCGCACCTGCTGCGGCTGCACCTCGCCCAGCTCCAGCCGCACCCACGCCTGGCTCGCGCCGTTGAACCAGCCGCCCTCGCCCAGCCCGTCGCCGTCGACCGTCGCGACCAGCCGCCCGACGCCGCCGGCCACGTCGCGCTCGAACCTGACGTTACCGTCGCTCGAGCCGTCGTAGGCGTTGGCGTCGAACGCATTGCCCGACTCGAAATCGGTTCGAAACACAGGCCCCGCCACGGCGAAAGGCACGGCAGCGGCGGCAACAAACAAGGCGGCGGTGGTAAGGGCGGTTCTCATGGCAGGCGTGGCAGAAGCAGTCGGTTCAGAACGTACAAACCGCCGCACGCCTGAGCGTCCGGCGGCCCGTGGAGGAGGATCACATGCGGCGACGTTACTTGCGGCGACGCACCAGGCCCAACCCAGCGAAGCCCAGTAGGCCAAGGCTGGCCGGCTCGGGGACAACGCTCAGGCTGACGTTGTCGAATAGCAAGGTGTTCGTGACGCCGGCGCCGAGGTCGTTGCCGAAGCTGTACTGGACGAAGATGCTGTAGTCGGCGTCCTTGAGCACGCCGTCGCCCTCGACGGTGGCGGTGTCGAGTGTGCCGCCGAACTGGCTGAAGACGTCGGCCGCATCCGGGCCGCCGGGCTGGAAGAAGAAGGAGTTGCTCGTGCCATCCTCCACCAGCGCCAGTCGCACGGTCGGCAGCGCGCTGCCGTCGGCGGTGTTGGTCGCGGCAATGTCGGCCGTCAGGACCAGGTCGGCGGGGTCGAAGCCGGCTAGGCTCAGGTTCCGCAGCGACTGGGCACCGGCGAAGATGAAGGTGCCGCTGAAGGGGTCGCTGTTCGTCGCCGCAAGGCTGTAGCCGGCTGAGCCGCCGACGCCGCCGGTGGCGTCGATCGAGCGGACGAAGTCGACGTCGCCGTCAGACCCGCCGAAGCCGTCGGCGTTGAACAGCGAGTCGGCGGGTGTGGCGTCACCCTCAAAGTCTTCGAACAGGATCACCTGGGCACCGGCCACGGGCGCGGCGGCGAGGACGAGGGCACAGGCGGTGAGCGTGAGGCAATTGGTCATGGGATTTTCTCCGGAAAAGCTGCGGTGCATCTCTGGCCCGCCGGTCGGCAGGCCGTCAGGCGAGCGCGGCGGCGTCAACCGCCGGGCTCGGGATTCGATTCGTGCGGCCGCGGACCGATCACGGTGTGGCGGCGGCGGCGGGGTCGTTGCCGTCGACCTTGGGCAGCCACCAAGCCCAGTGGCCGCCGTAGACGCGGTACTCGTAGGCGGCCATCGGGGCGGCGTGGCCGTCGGCGAAGACGCTGTTGTTCTTCGTGCCGCCGCCGTGCCGCGGCGTGCCGTACGGGGCCCACGGCAGGCCGACGATCAAATCGACGTCCTGCGGGCCGAACGGGTCCCAGCCCCAGAACGCGCCCTGGTCCGGGTCGATCCGCAGATCCTGCGTCTCGTCGACCATGGCTGCCGACGCCCACTCCAGACCGTTGACCCGCTTGTCGGTGACGACGATGGTGTCGCTGCTGTTCTGGACGCGGGCGAGGTTAAAGTCCCACTCCTCGTCCCGCATCGCCGAGTTGATGCCGTAGCTGTTGGCGAAGCTAATGATGTCGGACAGATCGCCGGCATCGGGGCAGGCGAGGACGAACTCGATGTCGTTCTTGGCCACGCCAATGTTGTCCTGCGGCCCGCCGGGGTCGCGGATCAACTCGCGGCCCATGTACGGCAGCAGCCGGTCGTGGAAGTGCGTCTGGAAGTGCACCAACGTCGCCGCGTCCGGGTGCGGCACGCCGGCGTACTCGGTCGGGGCGTTGAGCCAGAACAGTGTCAGCCGCTGGTTATTGTCCTGGGCGTACATCAGCTGCGCCATGCCGACCTGCCGCAGCCGCGACAGGCACTGCACGTCCTTGGCCGATTGCCGGGCCCGGTTGAGGCTTGGCAGCAGAATGCTGATGAGCAACGCGATGATGCCGATGACGACCAGCAACTCGACCAGCGTGAACCCGCGACGTTTGTAACGATCCATGTGTCCTCCTCGAACCGAAGTGTCACCTGAAGCTCCTCGGGCGGCACTTCCGCGGGTGCCGCGACTCAGGTGGACAGACTATCGCCCGGAAACCGTGTGCCAACAAGGCACATCATGTCCGATCGGGTGATAAAGTGTACGCCATGGCCGCACCCGATGCCGCACACATCGACAAGCCCCGCCGCCGGCGGTCGCCGCAGACCGACACGCTGCTGGTGCGGTGCGGCGACTGGGAGCCGCCCCACTTCCGGCTGCACTCGTGCGGGCTGGGCGTGGGCCACGTGGAGGAGCCGGCGGAACACCTCGATTGGGGCATCGCCCAGCCGACCGGCCAGATCCGGCTGATCGTCCGCGGCACGCTGGAGCTGTGGCTCGACGGCACCGCCTACCGCCTGGGGCCGGGCGACGCGTTCTGCCCCGAGAAGCCCAGCCGCGACGTGCGGCTGCACATCGCCCAGGGGCCGTTGGAGTACGCGTGGGTGCAGGTGGTGGGCGAGACGGCGCTGTCGCTGATGCGGCACGTGCGGGGGCAGGTCGGTTTGGCCCCGCGGTTGGCGGTGGGTGGGCCGACGCACAAGGCGATCCGGCGGCTGGTGCGGCTGGTGCAGCGGGACGCCCGCCGCGACGCCTTCGCGTGGAGCCGGGAGACGCACGATTTGCTGCTCACGTGGTGGCGGGAGGCGCTAATCGGCGAGGAGCATCGTCGGCGGACGGCGAGCTTGGTGAACGACCGCGCCCCGCTGCCGCTCAACTTGCCCGAGCGGGTGCCGGTGCCGCACTCGTCGAAAATCCTCCACGCCCCGCCGCGCACGGTGCAGGATCTAGCCGAGCGGCTGGGCTACTCGCGGTCGCACCTGACGAAGGTCGTCAGCGAGACCTGGCACGAAACGCCCGGCAAGACGCTCCGCCGCGACCGCATGCAGCAGGCCGCCGAGCTCCTGCGGCAGGGCAAGTCGGTCAAGGAAGTCGCCACCACCTGCGGCTACGCCGCCCATCAAAGCTTCGCCCGCGCCTACCGCCGCCACTTCGGCCACCTGCCATCGGCGGACCGGCGCAAGTGAGGGCGGTTGAAGTCGCCGGGAACCGACCGGACCTCCGCCGCGTAGCCGCGGGGCTGCGCCCGCGGTGGAAGCAGCTCAAACCTCGGGCGCAGCCCCGCCGCCACGCGGCGGAGGTCCGGCCGGTGCCCGCGATGCGGCTCACCCGCGCATGCCGAAGATGATCTCGGCCGTCAGTTGGTCGAGCTTTTCGTAAGGCAGCCGGGCCTTGGCGAGTTCGACGCGGTCGAGGTCCGCCATGGCCAGCTTCTTCGCCGACGCTTTACTCGGCTTGCCGAGCAAACGGGTCATGGCGTTGTCGTTGACGTTGATCTCCTTAAGCAGCCCTTTGATCTCCTCGTCGGCGTTCCAGATGCGGGCCTTTTCCCGCAGGATCATGTACGTCCGCATGTTGCCCGCGGCGAAGGCCTTGATGTCCTCGCGGTCGCTTTGGCGGTAAGCATGGGCGTCGAAGTGGCGGGGGCCGGCATACTTGTGGTCCTCCAGCAGTTTGACCAGGAAGAACGCGTGCTTGTAGCTGGTGCTGCCGAAGCGGAAGTCCTGGTCGTAGCGGCCGAACTCCTGATCGTTGAGGTCGATGTGGAACAGCTTGTCCATCTCCAGCGCCTGGCCGACGTGATGGACAAAGTTCAGACCAGCCATGTGCTCGTGGGCGACCTCGGGGTTGACGCCGCACATGTCGGGGTACTGCAGCGTCGGGATCAACGCGAGGTAGCTGCCGGTGACGGCAAAGTAGATGTGCCCCCGCGGCTCGTTGGGCTTGGCCTCGAAGGCGAACTTGTATTCGTAGCCTTGATCGATGCTGTACTGGCAGAGGAAGTTGATGCACTCGCGGAACCGCTTGATGCTCTCGATGGGGCTCTTGGTCGCGTCGCTCTCGGTGCCTTCCCGGCCGCCCCAGAAGACGTAGGTCTTGGCCCCGAACTCGGCACCCAAGTCCATCGCCCGCATCGTCTTCTGCACCGCGTAGGCCCGGACCTTGGCGTTGTTGCTGGTGAACGCGCCGTCCTTGAACACCGGGTCGGTGAACAGGTTCGTCGTCGCCATCGGCACGCGCAAACCGTTGTCTTTTAGGGCCTTTCTGAAATCTTCTTTGATCGTCTCGGCTTCGTTGTGGGTGGCGTCGATGGGGATCAAATCGTTGTCGTGGAAGTTCACGCCGTACGCCCCGCCAACGCTGCCGAGCAGCTCGCAGAACTCCGTGGGCGACATGACCGGCCGGGTCGGCTGGCCGAACGGGTCGCCGCCGGGGTGGGACAGGGTCCACAAGCCGAACGTGAACTTTTGGCGGGCGGTGGGGGTCAGCGGATCGACGGGCGTCTTGGCAGTCTTTTTGGCCATGCGGCCACCATACACGCTTCGCCGCATTGATGAAAAAGCCCGCCGCCCCGGCAAGCGGGTGCGGCGGGCCGGGGTGGCCGAAGGAGCGTGCGGCGTTACCGCCGGCGGCCGGTGAAGTCGCCACCGCCGCGCTTGGCCCGCGTGTCACCGTCGTCGCCGTCGGTCGGCAGCGGGGCCGCGGAGGGCGAGGGGTTGTTGTTGTTCCCGAAGTTCGCACGCAGCAACCCGAAGTCGGCCAAATCCACGGTGTCGTCGCCGTTGAAGTTGCCGTCGGCGAACCCGCCGTTGCTGCCGAACCCGCCCCGCAACCGGCCGAAGTCGGCAAGGTTAACTTGCCGATCAAGGTTGGCGTCGCCGAAGAACGTGCCCAGCACGTTCTCGATCAACGCCCGCGAATCGCTGTCGGCCGCCGTGGCATCACCGCCGACGCCAAAGAGCACGTCATCGCCGGTCAGGTCGAGGCCTTCCTGCTCCACGGCCGAGAGGTTCTCCCGCGTCGCGGCGAACAAAGCGTCGATGTCGTCGGTGCCGACGATGCCGTCTTGGGCGAAGTAATCGCCGAGGGCGAACGTCGCGATTTGGTTCTGCGTGAAGCCGGTGAAGATCTCGTCGGCGTCAAGCTCGCTGTAGATGATGCTTCCCGAGTCGAGGTCGTAGACGTAGAAGTCCTCAAGACCTTCCGAGCCGTCGTTCTCGATGTAGATCGCGGCGTTGAGGCCGCGGTTGTAGACGCCGACCCGCGAGTCGAGGAAGCCGGGGTCGTCGTTGTCGGCCGGATCAACGTCGAGCGGGTCGCTCTGGACCTCGAAGGAGTTGACGTCGAAGACGATCTCGTCACGGCCGTCGGCGTTGCTGTCCGGGTTGTTGTAGCCGTTAACACCCAGGAAGATCAGGTCGCTGTTGCCTTGGGCGGTCGGGTCCTGCGGCGTGTCGCCATCGGTGTTGTCGAGGGTGGTGGCATCATCGCCAAAGTCGCTCTCGGCGATGATCAGGTTGCCTTTCTCATCGACGTCAAACCACTCGATGTCGCCCGCGTTGTCGTTGGCACCGGGATCTTCGTCGAGATCGAAGCGGGTCGTCACGCCGACGTTGCCGCCGCCAGCGACGTCCTGGAAGCCGAGTTGGGCCCGCTCGGCGACTGGGCCGCCCGCGGCGTCAAAGTCGATGTCGAAGAAGACGAAGTCGGCCCCGAAGTCGTCGCCGCCGTCGAACTCGCTGACCCAGACGCCGGTGCGGCCGTCCTGCTCGACGTAGGCCAAGCCGTCGACGTCGCTGACGCCGACGGTGCCGTCATCCTCAAGACCGTCGAGGTTGATGAAAAGGCTGTCGGCCTCGTTGAAGCTGTCGGCGATGGTCACGCTCTGCCACGATTCGGTCGTGCCGTTGTTGTAGCCGCCGACCAAATCCTCGGCAATGCCGCTGGGCCCGGCAGTTGCCGCAGCCGCGCCGCTGCTCTGGCTGACGCGCTCGATCAGGCGGATCTGCCGGTCCATCGTGGCGTCGGCGTTGACGGCGGCGTTGTCGTTCTCGACGAACAGCAGCGTGTCGGCGTCGACAAATTGCAAATCCTGCTCGTTGAAGAAGTTGCCGAACTCGTCGTTGATCGTCTGCACGCGGGCGATCTCGGCGACCTTCTCGGTGCTGCCCGGCAGGATCACGAAGTCGTTGCTCGGGTCGGCGTCGATGTTGCTTCGGCCGGCCGGGATCCCGGTGGACGAGTCGTCCACCGCCGGCGTGCCCACCCCGTAGGTGGCGGCGTAATCGAAGCCGTCGGGTGCCACGGCCGGCAGGTACATCACACCTTGCGGCCGGCTGTTGGCAACGAAATCGCCGTGGGCGAGGCCGAAGTTGTAGCGGTACAAGTCGTAGTCGCCATCGGTATCATTGGCGGCCGCGTCGAAGTCGCCGGCCGTGCCGCTGTCGAAGGCGAGTTGGTAGGTGTCGCCGTTGATCGGGTTCACCGTTAGGCCGGCGAACTCGTCATGGTTGCGAGCGGACGTGTTCTCGTAACCGACGAACATCGTCAGCGTCGGCGTGCTGAACACGTCGGTCGCGCCGCTGTCGATGGCGTTCAGGTCGTAATAGTTGACCGACCGCTCGGTGTCGGAGCCGCCGCGGTCGTTGTTGGCCACGACCAAAAAGTTGGGCGCTTCGGCCGAAAGAAGGCGGCGGCCTTCGAGGCCTTCAATGGTGGCGGACGTGGCTTGGGTGAGCTTGCGGTGGGGGTTCATGATCTTCTCTCCGGGGAGGCGGCGGGGCCGCGAGACTTCGCGGCGTGGGGCCATGCTAAAACGGGGACCGCGCCGCCATCATGAGCGTTTCGTCAAGATTCGATCGCCGCCCGCAGCCGGTCGGTGACCTGGGGCTGGCCGATCTCGTTCTTGCCGAACCCCGGCTTGGCCCCCGCCGCCTCGGCGGCCTGCTGGGCCTCGGCGAAGTTGCTGACCATCATCACCGGCACCTCAGGCTTGTCGGCCCGCACCTTCTCCAGCAACTCCTGCCCCTGCCGCGTCTGGAAGCCGAACTCCAGCACCCGGTTGAACAGCAGCAGATCCGCCCCGCTCGCCAGCACGGCATCGAGCTGCTGCTCATTGTCGGCCATAATGACCTTCGCCCCCGGCAACGCCCCACCAACGGCCATGCGAAGAAACGAGCTGTCCGGCCCACAGTGCCCGACGAGGGCGACGGTTTTGGTTGAATCTGATTTGGTTGAATCCGACATCGTGCCTGATGCTAGGACACAGGCAGCCCCGCCCTAACGCGATCAATAACACGATCAATCGAACGGAATGTCGTCTTCGTCCAGATCGCCGTCGTCAGCGTCGTCAGCCTCCTCGGCCTCCTCCGCCTTCGGCTTCGCCGGCTCGTCCTCGCCTGTCTGCGGCCGGTCGCCGCGGCGGAAAATCGCCAGCACGCGGTCCAGCTCGACGACGAACAACTTGTTGTCGTGCTCCAACTCCACCGGCACGGCCTCGCGGGGGTCGAACAGCACCTTCTCGTACTGCCGCACCGGCGGGTCGTCCTCGGCGTCGATGTCCTTGCTGACGGCCACGATCCGCCCGGTGATCACCGGGATCTGATGCGAATCGGGCAGCACGATGCCGCTCTTGGTCGTCCGCTTGTTCTCGTCCTTGCGAATGACCACCCGCCACCCAACGGGCTCGATGATGTCGTAACTCATCCGCCGATTCAACTCCCGCTCCGCCGCCGTCGGCTCCGCCCGCGACGGCTCCGGCAACGCCCCGTCCTCCGGGTCAGGCTTCTCGGGCTCGGGCACACTCATGCCGGACACTATGCCCCGCCACCGCCGGGCGGCAGCAGGATCACCTCGATCGGTTCCGACCGCTCCCCAGTGAACAAGGAGGCGGGCGTCTCGATTTGCATCCGCAGCGTCAGGTCAGGCTCGAGGATGATCTTGTCAGCAATGTGACCTGCCCGAACGTCCTCCCCGAGCACCGCCCGCACCGCCACGGCGAACAAAGCGTCATGACGCTCCGGCACCTCCCAGCAGAACGCGCTCATCAGGGTGGACTGCAACGACTGGGTATACGTTGACTCTTCGGGAGCGAACGACGAGAGCCGGGTGAGTAGATCGACTTCGTCGGGGAACGCCTCCATCAATTGTCGAGCCGCCGCCGCCCGCTCGTCGCGGGGCAACGCCGCGACGTCCATGATCTGCTGCTGCCAGCCGATGTACTGCTCGATGAGTTGCTGACGCCCTGCGGGATCGCCCCACGTCTCTTCCAAACCCGCCGGCACCTCGACGGCTTTGAACTCCATCAGATCGTCAAAGCTCATCTCGTGCCACATCTGCCGGCTTAGCGCCTGCTCGCGGGCGAGGACCTCCTTCAGCGTCGGCGGTTCGAGATCGGGAAGGTCGACCAGCCGCCGAAGCTGATCGGGCGGCAAGTCCCGCAGCAACTTGGTCATTGTGCTGTGGTTCAGCCGGTCAATGCCGAAGGCGACCAGCCCTGTCAGGAGCAGCTTTTGCTCGCGCAGGTGTCCCGACACCTGGCGGACGGCAAGGAAATCATTGACGGCTGCCTGCGGGTCTTGCCGCACCCGCTCGGGCATGACCTGCGAGGACAGCATCGCGATCCGCCTCAGGTTTAGCAGGCGATCGTCTTCCCACCACGCGTTGACCTCACCCTCCCAGATTGCCGGCTGCGCCGCCGCCTGGTGCAGCGCCGCCAGTGCCGGCTCCGCCAGCCGCAGCAGTTCCCGCGCCTCGGCGGGCGTTCGCGGCTCCGCCTCTACATCCCGCGAAAGCTCCGCCTCCGGCACACGCTCCTCGATCAGCCGCACGACCTCCGCATATGGCTCCGCGGCCGCGAGGTTTGGCAGCAAGGTGACGGCGAGGGCCAGCAGGCACGGCGTGAGCTTCATGAAGGGAAGATAACCCGGGCGACAGGCGACCGCACATGCGAATCTGCCCTGTTCGGCGTCGCGTCTGCCAGTTGTGGGGCATGATGGAGTGCGATTGTCGCTGAGACCCCCACCGCCTCGTAGAGGCGGGGCTACGCCTGTACCGGACGTCGCTCGACTTAGGCGAATCCCCAGTCACCACGGCGGTGGGGGCCTCAGCAATCTACACCTTTCTGCACGAAGGCGATCGCCCTCAACCCTTCTTCTCCCCAGGTGGCAGTTCCGGCTCCTCCTCGCCCTCGTAGAGATCGTGGCCGACGCGGCTCAGGAAGAACTGCAGCTCGCTGTCGGCGATGCCCTTCGGCAACGGCTCCCGCGGAGGTCGTAGCCGTGGCTGTGGTCTTCGGCGCTGTCGTCGCGGCGGCTTTCGCCTTCGGTGACGACGTGGTGCTCGAAGCTGACGAGGTCTTCGTGGCTTTGGACGATCACCAGCTCGCCCCACCGCCAGGCGAGGTGGATGCGGAGCGAAAGCTGGTTGCCCCAGGTGCTGACGCGGTGGGTGATGCCAGCCTGGCGGAGCAGCTTGACGAGCTGCTCGACGGCCGGAAAGACGGCACCGTTGAGAAAGTCGGCGTAATGCTTGTTGCACTCGGCCAGCCGCTCGACGGCCTCCCGCTCGGCCCGCAGCTTCTCCGGCGGCACGTCGGCGAAGCGGCTCGCCCGCTGCAGGAACCATCTGGCGAAGCCTTTGTCCATCCGGCCACTGTAGCCGAATCCCGCCGCAAATGATTGGGCGTTGCCGGATCGGGTCGGCTGCGGCACCGTGCCGGCATGGAGAACCGTGAACCAGAGGGCGCTTCGCCGCCGGGGCCGTCCGGCTCGGATGGGTTGCAGCGGGAATTGGGGTTTTGGGACTCGCTGTTCCTGTGCGTCGGCGGCATCCTCGGGGCGGGCATCTACGCCATCGTCGGTGAGGCGGCGGGCTTGGCGGGCGGGTTCCTGTGGCTCGCGCTGGCGGTGGCGGCCGTGGTGGCCGGGCTGACGGCACTGTCGTATGCCGAGCTGGTCAGCATGCACCCCGATGCCGGGGGTGGGTACGAGTATCTGAAGCAGGCCTTCGGCGTGAAGGCGGCGACGGTCGGGGGCTTGTTGCTGCTGCTCACCGGCATCATCGCCCCCGCGGCCATCGCCATCGCGTTCGGCGACTACCTGAGCCGGCTGATCGACGTGCCGACGTGGATCGCGGTCGTCGGGGTGATCGCGCTCATGGCGGGCATCAACCTGATCGGCGCGGCGGAAATGAGTTGGGTGAACATCGTCGCCACCATCGCGACGGTGGCGGGGCTCGGGCTGGTGGTCGTGCTCGGGCTGCCGGCGTTCGACTTCGCGGCGCTGACGACGCCGCCGGAGGATCAGAGCATTCGGATCGGCGTCAGTGCCGGGGCGGCGCTCGTGTTCTTCAGCTTCGTGGGCTTCGAGGACTTGGTCGGCTCGGCCGAGGAGACGACCAAGCCGAAGGCGACGGTGCCCAAGGCGCTGCTCATCGGGCAGGTGGTGGTGCTCGTCGTCTACCTGCTGGTGGCGGTGTCGGCGGTGAGCCTGATGGCGCCCGGCAAGCTGGCCGAGCAGGACGGCCCGCTGTCGGCGGTGGCCGAGTCGGCGGCAGGGCGGTGGGCGGCAATCACGCTGACGATCATCGCCCTGTTCGCCACGAGCAAAACGATCATGACGAACATGATGGGCGCCAGCCGGCTGCTCATGGACATGGGCCGCGACGTGGCGTGGCTGAGCGTCTTCCGGCGGGTGTTGCCCAAGGTCCACACGCCCGGCTTCGCGGTGGGTCTGCTGTTCGTGGCGACCACGGCGTTCGCGTTGATCGGCAACCTGAAGCTGGTGGCGACGATCAGCAACTTCGCCGTCTACGCCGTGTACCTGACGGTCAACTTCGCGCTCATCAAGCTGCGCCTGGACAGCACCGAGCACAAGCCGGCGTTCCGCGTGCCGCTGAGCGTGGGCAACGTGCCGGTGCCGACGGTGCTGGCGATCGTGACGCTGCTGTACCTGGTGGGGTTCAACATCCGCAACCTGCTGGTCGACGGCTGATGCGGTGGGTGATTTGCCCGCGCGTCAGAGCCCCCACGGCTCTCGGCCGTCGGTGAGGACGTCGGTGCCCTCCTTCGTCACGGCGACGGTGTGCTCGAAGTGGCAGGAGAGCTTGCGGTTTTTGGTCACGACGGTCCAGCCGTCCTTGAGCTGCTCGACCTCGCGGCGGCCGACGACGAGCATGGGCTCGACGGCGACGGTGAGGCCGGGGCGGATCTTGAAGTCGGTTTTGAGCTGTTCCGGGTTAACGAAGTTGGGCACCTTCGGGTCCTCGTGCATGCTGCGGCCGACGCCATGGCCGACGAACTCCTGCACGACGCCGTAGCCCCGCTCAACGGCGTACTGCTCCATCATGCCGGCGACCTCGCTCCACATCCGGCCGATCTGCATCTGCTCGAGGGCGAGGTGCAGCGTGTTGCGGCCGTGCTCCAGGAGGGTGGCGGCCTCGTCGGAGACGTCGCCGACGCCGACGGTGACGGCGTGGTCGGCGCAGTGGCCGTCGAGGATCATCGCGCAGTCGCAGGTGACGATGTCGCCGCTCTCCAGCCGGCGGTTGCCGGGGATGCCGTGGACGACGACCTCGTTGACGCTGACGCACGTCTCGGCGGGGAAGCCCTCGCCGGGCTTGTAGGTCGGGTAGTTCTTGCTCGTGCCGACGCCGCCGCAGGCCTCGAGCATTTTGCGGGCGATCTCGTTGACCTCTCGCGTGGTCACGCCCGGCTCGCACGCGGCACACATCGCCGCAACGATGTCATGGGCCGCCTTGCCGGTACGCCGCATCTGCTCGATCTCGCGGCGGGATTTGAGGATGATGCGCATGGGAAGGGGTTAGGTGTTGGGGGATCAGGTGTTAGGGCCGAAAGGGTCCGGCCTAACACCTCACCCCTAACACCTAAACCCTCGGCAGCAGCCCTCAGCCGCGGCTGCCCCGCATGCGTTTGCCGCGGCTGCCGGGGCTGGTGGAGAGGAAGCCGCTGTAGTTCCGCATCACGAGGTTGGCCTCGATCCGCTGGACCATGTCCAGCGCAACGCTGACGACGATGAGCAGCCCGGTGCCGCCGAGGAAGGCGGCGACGCTGAACGGGATGCCCAGCAGGTTGGCCAGCACCATCGGGATGACCGCAATGACGGCAAGGAACGCCGCCCCGACGAACGTGATCCGCATCATGATCCGCTCGAGGTAATCGGCCGTCCGCTTGCCGGGCCGGACGCCGGGGATGAACGAGCCGTAGTCCTGCAGCTGCTTGGCCATCTCCTTCGGCTGGAACTGCACGGTGGTCCAGAAGTAGGCGAAGAAGTAGATGAGGATGATCTCGGTGCCGAAGTAGATGAAGCCGGCCGCCCCGGGGTTGAACTGCTCCTGCAGCCAGGTGACGCTGCGGCCGAACGCACCGATGTCGCCCTCGCCGCGGAAGAACCCGGCGATGTAGTCCAGCAGCACGCCGGGGAAGAGCATGAGCGACTGGGCGAAAATGATCGGCATGACGCCGCCGTGGTTGACCCGCAGCGGCAGGAACTGCTTTTGCCCGCCGTAGGTCTTGTTCCCCCGGGTGTGCTTGGCCTGCATGATCGGGATGCGCCGCTGGGCCGTCGTGATGTAGATGCTGCCCGCGACGACCGCGACGAAGCAGATCATCAGCATGACCACATCGCCCTCGGTGATCTGATCCGTCCCCAAACCGCTGAACAACTCCGCGACCGCGAACGGCATGCGGGCGACGATGCCGGCGAGAATGATCAGCGAGATGCCGTTGCCCAGGCCGTACTCGTCGATCTGCTCGCCGAGCCACATGAGGAAGACCGTGCCCGTGACGAGCGCGGCGACACCGGTCACCCAGAACGTCATCGAGCCGACAAACGCCTCCTGCACGAGGCCGGTGTTCTGCATGTACGTCAGCCAGAAGATGCCCTGGATCAGGGCGATCGGCACGGTAACATACCGCGTCCACTCCTGGATCTTCCGCTGGCCGGTTTGGCCTTCCTTCTTCAATTGCTCCAGCGTCGGGACAACGGAGGAAAGCAGCTGGAAGATGATGCTCGCCGAAATGAACGGCATGACGCCGAGGCCGAAGATCGTCGACTGCGAGAGGTCGCCGCCGGAGAACAGCGAGACGTAGTTCGCCAATCGGTTCGCGGCGGTGCCCTCACCGTCGGCACCGCTCATCCGTTCGGCCAGGGCTTCCTGATCCACGCCGACCAGCGGGATGTGGTAGCCGATGCGGTAGATGAGCAGCATGAGCAAGGTGAACAGCACCTTGTTCCGCAGCTCCGGAACACGAAAAATGTTGGCGAGCGTCGAGAACATGACGGGTCGATGAGTCTAGGCAGCGGCAGGCACCCGGTGACCTCCGTCCACGTCGAAGTTGCGGGGTAGCTGCGACCACACCTGGTCGCAGTCCGGACTGCGACCAGGTGTGGTCGCAGCTACCTCACGCGCTCAGGATCTTACTCGGCCGGCTCCGCTTCGGGCTGGTCGGTACCCGCCACGTCGGCCGTCTCGGCAACCGGCTCTTCCACAGCCGGCTCGTCGGCCGGTGCCTCAACCTCGGGGGCCGGGAAGGGCTGGCCCTTGTGGTCGCTGACGCTGCCGCCGGCGGCGGTGATGGCGTCGGCGGCGGACTTGCTGAACTTGTGGGCCTGGACGTGAAGCGCCTTCGTCAGCGTGCCCTCGCCGAGCACCTTGGTGCCCAGATTCTTGTTGGCGACGAGGTTCGCCGCGATCAGCGCCTCGACATCAACCGTCGCGCCGGCGTCGAACTTCTTCTCGAGCGAGGAGAGGTTGACGATGTGGTACTTCGTCTCGAACGGCTTATTGGAGAAGCCGCGCTTGCCGAAGCGGCGGGCGACCTCGGTCTGGCCGCCTTCAAGCCCGACGCGGATGTGGCTGCCGGTGCGGCTCTTGGCACCCTTCTGGCCCCGGCCGGCGGTCTTGCCCTTGCTGCCTTCGCCGCGGCCGATGCGCTGCTTGCGTTTGTGCTTCAAGCCGACGGTGATCTCGTGTGCCATTGCCATGATGTGTCTCGCCTTGCTGGGACTAGCGGCCCGGCGAAGGGCCTCGCGTGGGGAATGTATGAACTCTGATTGCTGAACGCTGAACTGCCGGATTCGGAAGATCAGCAATCAGCAATTCTCGATCAGCAATCAGGCAGCTTCCAGGCTGCCGGCGTCCTTGGCCAGCTCGACGCCGCGGTTCTTGGCCACGGCCTCGGCGCTTTGGAGTTGCTTGAGGGCGTCCATGGTCGCCTTGAGCAGGTTCTTCGGGCTGGTGCTGCCGTAGGCCTTGGTCAGCACGTCGCTGACGCCGGCGAGCTCCAGGAGCGGCCGCACCGTCTTGCCGGCGGTGACGCCGGTGCCGGGGCGGGCGGGGATCATCTTCAGGCGGCTGCTGCCGCTGGCGCCGATGACCTCGTGCGGGATCGTCGTCCCCTTGAGCGGCAGCTTGACCATGGCCCGGCGGGCCTCCTTGGTCGCCTTCTCGACGGCGCTGGGCACTTCGTTCGCCTTGCCGTAGCCGATGCCGACGCTGCCGCCGCGGTCGCCAGCGACCACGAGGGCGGCGAAGCTGAAGGTCCGGCCGCCCTTGACGACCTTGCTGCAGCGGTAGATGCGGATGACGCTCGACTCGATGCCGTCGGACGATT
>CAYLSV010000070.1:10237-17926 GCA_964386435.1 uncultured Tepidisphaerales bacterium | reverse complement strand
CCAGCGGGTAGTAGATCATCGGCTTGTTGTGGATCGGCAGCAAGTGCTTGTTCGTGACCGTGGTCAGCGGGAACAAGCGGCTGCCGGTGCCGCCGGCGAGGATGACGCCCTTCATTGGATCGTGCCCTTCATGCTGCGCAGTATCGGCCAAATTCGGGCGGGATCAACCCGCCTTTTTCCCGCCGTGATCGGCCAGCGCCTCGGCGTAGACGCGGCCGACGTCGTCGACCATCTGCGCCAGCCCGAACCGTTCCAGCGCCCGCCGCCGGGCCGCCTCGGCCATGCGTTCGCGGCGGGCGGGGTCGTCGCGTAGCTTGGCGATCTCGCCCGCCAGCGCCTTCGGGTCGTCGGCGGAGATCAGCACGCCGCTGACGCCGTCCTCGATCTGCTCGGCCCCCTCGCCGCGGGTTCGCAGCGGCACCACGCCGCTGAGCATCGACTCGACCACCACCAGCCCGAACCCCTCCAGCCGGCTCGGCAACACGCTGAGGTCGGCGGCATCGTACACCTGCTGCGGCGGGCGGTGGCCGACCAGGTGGACGCGGTCGGTCAGGCCCAGGCGGTCGATTTGTTCCCGCAGCACCTGGCCGTGCTTGCCGACATCGCCCCCGGCGAACAACAAGTGTATCGGCGGCGCGTTGCCGGGCAAGGCGTCCAGCGGGGCCATGGCGTCAAGCACCAATTGGTGATTCTTGCGGGCCTCCAGCCGGGCGACCACGGCGACGACGAACGCCTCGTCCGGCAGCTTCAGCTCGCGCCGGGCCGCGGCGCGGCGGTCGGGCGTGGCGGGGGAGAACTCGGCGGTGTCGGGCGCGTACGTGATACGGCGAACCCGGTCGGCCGGGATGCCCAGCGTGTGGGTGAGCGACGGCACCATCTGCTCGCTGATCGCCATGCTCCGCCGGCCGAAGGCCGTGGGCGTGAGCTTGTTGGCCAGGCGGGCGATGCGGATCTTGTTGGGCCCGTCGACGTTGATGTTGAACGTGGTGACGTACGGCAGCCTCGTCCGCCGGGCGACCAGGCACAGCGTCGGGGCGTGGACGTGGAGCAGGTCCGGCTTGAACTGCTGGCAGATCCGCTTGAGTTGCCCCGATGCCTGCCACGACTTGCGCAGCGTGGTCGGCGTCAGGCCGTAGCCGGCAAAGTCGCACGGGAAAACCTCGAAGCCGCTGGCTTCGTAAGCCTCCCGGCCCAGCGGCTTGCCGGGGTCGAGGTTGCGGGCGGCGATGCCGAACTGAACGCCCTGCGCCGACATCTCCCGGCCCAGCAGCGTCATGTGAACGGCCGCGCCGCTGAGGTTGAGCCCGTGCGACAGGAACAGCACCCGCTTCGGCCAGGTCGGGGGCGGGCCGTCGGCGGGGGGCGGGAGCGTCATGTACCAGTCTATCGGCCAAAGCCCCCGATCACCTCAGCCGACCACCGCCAGTGAGCGAGCCGACTTGGGGAGGGCGAAGTGGACGTTTTCCTCCGCCAGTTCGCGGGTTTCCACGTCTGCGTGGTACGTGCCGATCAGGTGGCCGATGAGGTCTTCGACGAGGTGTTCCGGGGCGCTGGCGCCGGCGGTGACCATGACCGTTTTGACGTTCTCGAACCATTCGGGGCGGAGTTCGGAGACGTCGTCGATCAGGTGGCCGGGGGTGCCGGATTCTTCGGCGCGGTCGACCAGGCGGTTGGAGTTGCTGCTGTTCTTGCTGCCCACCACCAGCACCAAATCGACCTGGGGCGACCACGCGCTGACGGCCTCCTGCCGGTTGGTCGTGGCGTAGCAGATGTCCTCCTTCGGCGGCACGCGGATGTCGGGGAACCGGGCCCGCAACGCGTCGATCACGCGGTTGGCGTCGGTGACGCTCAGCGTCGTCTGCGTGACGTAGGCCAGCTTCGTGCCCGGCGGGTAGTCGAGGTCGGCGACCTCGTCGGCGGTTTCGATGATGGTGATGTGGTCCGGCGCCTCGCCGGCGGTGCCGACGGCTTCCTGGTGGTTGCGGTGGCCGATGAACACGATCTGGTAGCCCTGCCGGGCGTAGCGGATGACCTCGTTGTGGACCTTCGTCACCAGCGGGCAGGTGGCGTCGTGGATGGTCAGTCCCCGCGCCTGGGCCTGCTGCCGGACAATTGGCGGGATGCCGTGGGCGCTGAAGACAACGGTTTCACCCTCGGGCACCTCGTTCACGTCCTCGACGAACCTCACCCCCCGCCGCTCGAAGTCCTCCACCACGTGGCGGTTGTGGACAATCGCGTGATACACATACACCGGCGGCCCCTGGTGCCGCAGCACGGCGTCGACCACCTCGATCGCCATGCGAACCCCGGCACAAAACCCCCGTGGATTGGCGAGCAGAACCTTCACGGGCCGATGTTACGCCCGCCTCAAGCCTCGCCGGCCATCAGCTTCCGAAACTCGGCATCGCCGGCGTCGTGCGGGTAAAGCAGCCGCAGCACCGGTCCATCGGCCGTCTGCTCCTGGACCAAACCCATCCCCCGCGCAAGAAGCGCATCTGACTCAGAGAGCGGCAGCGGGAGAAGCTCCACCGCCATGAGGGCCGGCGGCGAGAGGCTGGTCGCTTCGAACAGGCAGTCCATACCGCCCTGCAAGAGTCGCGTCACCACCGGCTCGGCGGCTTGAGCGTCTGCTGCCAGAGTCAATAAGCGACGCAGACCGGCCGACACCTTGGCAACGTCCGGCTCCGGAAAGCCAAACTCGGCATCGAACTGAGCCTCAATTGCGTCAAACTCGTCCTCCGCGGTTTCGTCCCGCGCATCCAGTTCATCCAGTTCAAGTGCGGTTTCAGCGGCCATGATCCAACCTTTCGTCAACTAGCGGCCGAACTGGCGCAGCTCCGTGGTGGCCCAGTCGAGCTTGTTGATTATCGCCTTCCCTTGTTCGAACGTCAACGAATCACCGCGATCGAGCTTTCGGCGGACGTGCCGCAGGTAACGCCGCAGCGTGATTACCAACGGCCAATCGGGGTCGACCCGACCCGCCGCAATCTGTTCGTCCAGCCACCGCCGCGCGGAGCGCTCAGCTTCGCGTAATCGGTCTTGCGGCGTCGGGATCGGCACGGCGGTAAACTAGCGGCATGTCAGGTACGGGCAAGCTCACTTTCAACGATGCCAGCCCGTTCCACGTCCACGCCCTTCCCAACGGTCTCACGCTCGTGGCCGAGCACATGCCGGGGGTGGCGACGGTGGCCTTTGAGTTGCACGTGCCGGCGGGGGCGGCGTTTGATCCGCCGGGGCAGTTGGGGGCGGCCAACGTGCTGGGGGATCTGGTGTTGCGCGGGGCGGGCACGCTGAATTCGCGGGAGCTGGTGGACCGGCTCGACACGCTCGGCTTGCAGCGGGGCAGCGGCGCGGGGACGCTGACGACGCGGTTTTCGGCGGTGGGGTTGGCGGGGAACGTGCGGGCGGCGCTGCCCATCTACGCAGACGTGGTGCGGCGGCCGCACCTGTTGCCCGGCGAGTTCGAGCCGGCACGGGAGCTGGCCGTGCAGGCCGTCCAAGGCGTCGCCGACGACCCGCAGCGGCAGATGGGCCTGGCGTTGCGGGAGTGGTTCTGGCCGGTGCCGCTGGGGCGGAACACGCTGGGCGAGGAAGGCGACCTCATCCGGCTAACGCCCGACGCCGTGAAGATGGTCCACGCCATGCGGTACGCCCCAACCGGTTGCGTCATCAGCGTCGCCGGGGCGATCGACTTCGACGAGTGGCGGGGGGCGGTCGAGGCGAGCTTCGGCGACTGGACCGCCCCGCCGCCGGACGATTACCGCACCTTCCCACCGGCCGGGCAGCAGCATTACATTGCCAACGACAGCGAGCAGACGCACATCGGCCTCGCCTTCCCCGAGGTGCCGGAGGACGATGACGGTTATTACGTCGCCCGCCTGGCAATCGAGTGCCTCAGCGGTGGCAGCAGCGGGCGGCTGTTCACCGAGATCCGCGAGAAGCGCGGCTTGGTCTACAGCGTCGGCGCCGGCTACGCCGCGCTGCCGGGCTTCGGCGGCGTCCTGGGCCACGCCGGCACCACCGCCGATCGGGCCGCCGAGACGCTAAGCGTCTTCCGCGACGCGCTGGCCCGCTGGCGCCGCGACGGCGTGACGGAGGAAGAGCTCACCCGCGCCAAAACCGGCCTGCTCAGCGGCACGATCATGAGCGGCGAGAGCACCAGCGCCCGCGCCGCCGCCATCGCCCACGACTGGCGGACCCGCCGCCGCCTGCGGCCGATGGACGAGATCCGCCGCGACCTCGAAGCCGTGACCATCGGGCAGGTGAACCGCCACCTCGCCGCCCGGCAGGACGTGCCCGAGACCCTCGTCACCGTCGGCCCCGAACCGCTGGTGTGAGCGCCGCCCGGCAACTAGACTGTCATCGTGAAGTGGCAGGATCACATCGAGGAGACACCGGGCGTCGTGTCGGGCAAGCCGAGGCTCAAAGGCACGCGGATCACCGTCGAGTTCGTCCTCGAGCGCCTGGCCGCGGGCGACTCGGTGGAGGTGCTGGTCAGCCAGTACGCCCCGCTGCGGCCGCACCACGTTCAAGCCGCCATCGCGTTCGCGTTGCAGAGCGTCCGAGGCGATCAACGCCTCGCGACGACTGCGTGAGAAAAGTCAGTGCGATCCCGGTCACGGTTCTCCCTTCTCCGGGGTACACACTTGTGATGAAAGCGCTACCGCTGCTCGCTGACGCCAACCTGCCACGTGATGCCGTCGCCGTCTTTGTGAAGGCAGGACACGCGGTGCGTTTGGCGGGCCGCGACTGGCCGGGGGACACCAGCGACGATGATTTGATCCAAGCCGCTGAGGCGGCGGGCGAGGTGATCATCACGCTTGACAAGGACTTCGGCGAATTGGTCTTCCGGTCCGGTCGCACCGCGGCCGGTGTGGTGCTGTTCCGCCTACCGGGGGCCGACACGTTGGCCATTGTGGAGCGGATCGGAGAAGTCTGGCCGGAGGTGGTGGCAATGATGCCGGGGCGATTCATCACGGTTGAGGCCCACAGGATCCGCGAACGCCCGATGCCGTAGCGGCGGTGCAAAAGCGGATACCATCGCCACGTGCCGACCGATGTTGCCGTTGCCGTTGAGTTTTTCCACCACACGCTCGCCAACGGGCTGACGCTGATCGGCGAGGCCATGCCCTCGGCCCACTCAACGGCCGCGGGCGTGTTCGTCAAGGCCGGGGCGCGGGACGAGGCCGACGACGTCGCCGGCGTCAGCCACTTCTTGGAGCACATGGCGTTCAAGGGCGACGCCGATGCCGGGTGGGAGCAGGTGAACCGGGCGTTCGACGACCTGGGGGCGCTCAGCAACGCCTACACCTCGCACGAGGTCACGTGCTACCACGGCCAGGTGCTGCCGGAGCGGGCGGGCGAGTTGCTGCACTGGCTCGGCCGGCTCACCCGACCGGCGCTGCGGGGCGATGACTTCGAAACCGAACGCAAGGTGATTCTCGAAGAGATCGCCATGTGCAACGATGACCCCGGCCACCGCGTCTACGAGGCGGCCGCCGCGGCGCATTTTGGCGGGCACGGGCTGGGCCGCAGTATTCTCGGGCCCAGCGAAATTATCGAGCGGATCACGCCGCAGCAGATGGCCGAGTACCACGCTGCCCGCTACGGCGCGGCGGCCGTGACGGTGGCCGTCACGGGCGTCGTGAATTGGCCCGCGGTGGTGGAGCTGGCCGAGCGGGAATGGTCCGGCTGGCCGACCGGCGACCCGGCGCCGCGCACCGCCCCGCCGGCCACCGGCGGCGAGACGATCGAGCTGGCTGACGAGAAGTTGACGCGGGCGTACACGCTGCTGACGACGCCGGGGCCCTCGTCGACGGACGACGCCCGGTGGGCCGCGCGGGTGCTGGGTGACGTGCTGGGCGACGATGAGGGCAGTCGGCTGTACTGGGCGCTGGTCGACCCGGCCGTCGCCGAGGAGGCCGAGTTCGGCTGGGCCGGCTATGAGCAGGCCGGCATGTTTTACCTCTCGATCGTCGCCGATCCGGAGGCGACGGAGCGATCGCTGGCCATCGCCGCCGAGGAGATCGAGCGGGCCGCGACGGCGATCGAGCCGGGCGAGGTCGAGCGTGTGAAGGCCAAGCTCGGCACGCTGCTGGCCCTGGGTGCCGAGAGCCCTGCCGGCCGGATGCGGGCGCTGGGCGGCGACTGGCTGACGCTGGGCCGCCACCGCAGCACCGCCGACCTGGCCGCCCGGCTGGCTGCCGTGACGGTGGAGGAGGTCCGGGCCGCCGCGGCGGGCGTCGACCTGGAGCGGGCGACCCGCGTGACGCTTTCCCGATAAGATGTGCCGATGCACGCCCCCGCCACCGACGCCGTCCGCCCCGCTGAGGCCAAGGCAATCGCCCGGCCGGTGCCGCCCTTGCGCAACGGCGACCGGCTGACGCGGCCGGAGTTCGAGCGCCGCTACCACGCCATGCCAAGCGTGAAGAAGGCGGAGTTGATCGAAGGAGAAGTCTTCATGCCAAGCCCCGTTCGGGTCAGTCGCCACGGCTTGCCGCACATGGTGGCGAGCTACTGGATCATGTCGTACTGGCACACCGCGCGGGCGCTCATCACCGGCGACAACGCGACGGTGCGGCTGGACCTCGACAACGAGCCGCAGCCGGACGTGTTTCTGGCCATCTCGCGTGCCGCGGGCGGGCTGTCCGGGTTGGACGAGGGTGATTATCTGGAGGGGCCGCCGGAGTTGGTGGTCGAGATCGCGGCCAGTTCCGTGAGCATTGATCTCAACCGCAAGCTGCACGTGTACCGCCGGGCGGGGGTCCGGGAGTACGTTGTCTGGCGGACGGACGACGCGGAAGTGGATTGGCTGGTGCTGCGGGACGGCCGCTGCGAGCGGCGGGAGCCGGAGCACGACGGGCTGCTCAAAAGCGACGTCTTCCCCGGCCTTTGGCTCGATCGGGTCGCCTTGCTGAGCCACGACCTGCCCAAGCTCGCGGCGGCGGTGGGGCTGGGCGTCGAGGCCGAGGGCGAAGCCCACGCGGCCCTGGTGCGGCGGCTGGCCGCAGCGGGGTAGAAATCGAACCTTCAGCTTCGGCTAGACGATATAGTTGGAGCCGTGGACCGCCTCCGTGCCATCCCGCTCGCGTTGCTGCTGACGGCGTTGCTCGTGGTGGGCGGGCCGGTGGTGCGGGCGGCGACTTGTGCGCCGATATCGGCGCCGGCTTGTTGCTGTGACGATTGCGGCACGCTGGCCCCCTGCTGCGACGTGGCTCCGGCGGTGCCGGAGCCGGTGCAGGCGGTGATCGGGGGCGAGTGGTCGCCGAGCGATTTGCCGGCGATCACGTCGCGGCTGCCCCAGCAACCGGTTGCGAATCACCCCGCCGTCCATCGGGTGGCTCATCCAATTCATCGTTCTTCGACGCTGGTTGGCTTGCGGTGTCAGTTGAATTGTTGAGGCGAGGCCGGGCGCGGGTTCTACCCGCACGTGCTTCTCTTTTCCTCATCTTTTTGACTTTCATCCCCCAACTTTTGGAGAACCCATGGCCTTTTTGAACAACCTCATCGCCCTGATCGCCGCCTGCTGCTGTGGCTCGTCGTGTGACTGCGACAGCTGCGACTGCGACAGCTGCGATTGCTGCTGAACGCGATCAAGCAAGAACGGCACACGCCCCGCGTCCCTGGTGGACGCGGGGCGTTTTTGTTTGAGTGGCGTTGCTTGGCCCCGGCCGGACCTCCGCCGCGTAG
>CAYLSV010000070.1:0-10212 GCA_964386435.1 uncultured Tepidisphaerales bacterium | reverse complement strand
CGGGTGCAGCCCCGCCGCTACGCGGCGGAGGTCCGGTCGGAGTCGGGCGACGTCCGTGGGTTCAGTGGGTGTCGGCTTCGGCGGTGGCGACGTGGTGGCTGCTCGGCCCGTCCCAGGTGACCGTCGGGTCCTTGTACTCGTGCGGGTCGTCGGGCAGCTCGGCGATCAGATTGTCGAGGATCGCGGTTGTCACGTTTTCGTAGAGCGTGTCGTTGACCATGACCACCGGCGCGGTGCCGCAGCTGCCGAGGCATTCGAGCTCGACGAGGGTGTAGCGCTGGTCCTCGCTGGTTTCGCCGACTTCGCAGCCGAGGGTGGTTTCCAGGTGCTCGGTGAGTTCGGCGTGGTTGCACACCTCGCACGCGAGGCTGCGGCAAACCTGGAACAAATACTTGCCCTTGGGCCGCAGCCAGTACTCTTCGTAGAACGTGGCGGTGTCGAGCACCTCAGCCTCGGCGAGCTCGAGGAACTCGGCGACCTCGGCCAGCGCCTGGGGCGGCAGCCAGCCGTACTCGTGCTGGAGGTGGTGCAACGCCGGCAGCAGGACGGCCTGCTTGGTCGGGTAGCGGGGGAAGTAGACGTCGCGGAGGTGCGACTTCATCGCGTCGGTGAGCAGCGGCTCGCCCGCCTCGATGCGTTCGTGACGACGGTCTTCAACCAGCCAGGCCATGCGGCCAGTGTAGCGGCACCGGCGGCCGGAGTTTTCATTGCCAATCGTCAACCGGGGCGAAGGCATCCACATCGTCGTGGAAGTAGAGCGTGCCCTCGAACCAGCCGTTGGCGCACGGCCGGCAGCGGTAGACGGTGGCGGCGACCTCGATGTCGTGGCCGCCCGGCGAGGTCAGGCTCACCATGCCGCCGTAGCCCAGCGGCAACGCGTCACGGCAGACGAAACCCAAACCCCGGCCGTCGGCGTCGCGGGTGAACAGCTCGCGGCATTCGCCCGAGTGGCGCTCGGCGAACAACGCGTACTCGGCCCGCACGCGGTGCCGCCGCCGCCGCTCGCCCCGCCGCTCCCGCCAGCCGGTCCGCCCGGCCTCCAGGGCGCTGAGTACCAGATCCAGCTCGGCCGGCCAGGCGGTGCCGACCTCCACGTCGGCGGGCTCGAAGGTCGGCGTGCTCGTCATGTTCGGAATCGTCTGCATCTGAAATCTCCCAAGGTGGTCGCGGTTTCCCCTGAACAGACCAGATTTACGATTCCCAACGGCCAATGCGAAGTCGGCGGCCGAGGTTCCAAAGAACGCGACAAGCGCGCAGCACGGGCGGACGGGCGCTGCGACTTGGGGAGTCGCCGTTCGGAACGCGGATCCGCAGGTTCCACCGGACTGCAAGTCGCCGACTCGCAGCTACCTTGCATTTGGAGAATCAGCGTGGTTCGCACCTCAACGTCGCTGAGGCCCCCACCGCCTCTACGAGGCGGTGGGGGTTTCAGCAATGCTCGCGGATCAAAAGGTGCGGGAGCCTGAGCGGCTCACGGCCACGTGGTGCCCGTGACTTGCTCGCTCCATTGCCAGAGCTGCTTGGCGGCGTCGTTGTCTTGGGCGTCGGGGGTGGGGTCGGTGAGGTGGCAGTCGCGCCAGTACTTGCCGCTGATCGCGCCGCCGGCTTCGTGGGTGGCGAGGTGAATGGTGGTGGCGGCACCTTCCTTCGGACCTTTGAGAAACCACAGCATGGGGACGCGGATCATGCCGGGGAGGTCGCGGAAGATGTCGGTGGCGATGACGCCGGGGTGGACGGCGTTGCTCGAGACGCCCAGCGGCCGGTAGCGGCGGTGCAGCTCGCGGGTGAACCAAATATTGTACAGCTTGCTGGTGGCATACGCCTTCCAGCCGCCGACCTCGTCGGCGCGGTCGAGGTCGAGTTTCGCCAGCTTCGGGGCCGTTTCGTGGGCGCGGCTGGAGAGGTTGACGACCCGCGGGAACCCGCCGTCGCGGCGGGCGGCGAGGAGGTTGGGCATCAGCCTGGCCGTGAGGACGAACGGGGCGAGGTGGTTCACCTGCACGGTCAGGCCAAAGCCGTCGGCCGTGGTGGCGGTGCCGCGGCGGTAGAGGCCGGCGTTGTTGATTAGCACGTCGAGCTGGCCGTGCTTCTGGGCGATTTCGTCGGCGAGGCGGCGGACGTCGTCGAGGCGGGCGAAGTCGCCGATGACGGCCGAGGCCCCCCGCCCCACCCGCTCGGCGGCGGCCTGAGTCTTCTCGCGGCTTCGCCCGTGCACCAGCACCGTCGCCCCGGCATCGGCCAGCGCCGCGGCCGTCTCGAACCCGATCCCGCCGGTCGACCCGGTGATCAAACAGACGCGGCCGGTCATGTCAGGCGTCGGGGCGTCGGGGGCTTCCACGGAGGGAGTGTATTCGCGAGGGGTTGTTCTTGGTCCTTTGTTCTTGGTCCTTTGTTCTTGGTCCTTTGTTCTCGGTCGTTTGTCCGTTGCTGATCCTTCCCGTTGAGAAGCCGTGGGGTGAGCGGAGCGAACACCCGGATTTCGCGGACTGAGCATCCTGATCGTGCGGGATCCGGGTGATCGCTTCGCTCTCCCCTCGGCTTCTCGACCAAGGACAAAGAACCAAGAACAAATGACAAAGCACCATCCCACCCGCACTACGCTGCGGCGTGTCGTCACTCGACGTTGTCGCGCTCGTGTTCGTCGTGTTGTTGGGGGCGTGCGTCGGGTCGTTCTTGAACGTGGTGGTGTATCGGCTGGCGACGTGGGAGCCGCCGGTGGGGAGCGGGTGGTGGCAGCAGCCCTGGCTGGTGGTGCGGCACCTCTCGGACCCGCCGAGCCATTGCCCGAAGTGTGACCATCGACTGGCGTTCTACGACAACGTGCCGGTGATCGGGTGGCCGCTCTTGGGGGGCAAGTGCCGGTACTGCCGGGTGGCGATCAGCGTGCGGTACCCGCTGGTGGAGCTGTTCACGGCGTTGCTGTTCGGCGGGTATTTTCTGGCGTTGTTCGTCTTCGGGTTGGGGCCGGCGGTGGTGACGGAGGTGCCGCCGTCGATCACGGGGGCGGGCGGGTGGACGTTTGTCACGCTCGCCGACGTGGGCGTGGCCGTGGGGTGGCCGGTGCTGTTGATCTACCTTTGGCTGCTGGCGATTTTGCTGGCCGGGTCGCTGATCGACGCCGAGCACTTCATCATTCCGCTGTCGCTGCCGTGGTCGGCGGCGGTGGTGGCGCTGATGGTGCACCCGATCTTCCTCGCCGACCCGAGTTTGCCGGGCAACCTCGTCGGCGCGAGCGGCCAGATGTGGGCGGGGCTGCTGGGGTTCGGCGGGTTGGCGATCAGCTTCGGGTTGCTGAGGCTGGGCGTGTTGCCGCTGTCGTTCGCCGACGACGAGCCGCCGCTGGGCGTGGGCGACGAGGCGGCCGAGGCCGATTGGCCGGCAAGCCGGATTCGGGCGGAGATGGGCAAGGAAATCCTGTTCGTCGCGTTGCCGGTGGCGGGCATGATCGCCGGGCTGCTGCTGCCGTTGCCAAGTGGGCCGGGCTGGTTGGCGGCGATCGGCGGGTCGCTGCTGGGCGGCTTGGTCGGCGGCGGCGTGGTGTGGGGGGCGCGGATCCTGGGCAGCCTCGGGTTCGGGCGGGAGGCGATGGGGCTGGGCGACGTGCACCTCATGTTCGGCGTCGGCTGCTGCCTGGGGCCGGGGCCGGCGACGGTCGCGTTTTTCCTCGCCCCGTTCCTCGGGCTGCCGCTGGCCGGGGCGGTGTGGCTCATCCGCCGGCAACGCCACTTGCCCTACGGCCCCTACCTCGCCGTGGCGACGGCGGCGGTGATGCTCGTCTACCCGCCGATCTACACGTACCTCGCGCCGGGGCTTGAGGGGTTGGTGCTGGTAATGCGCGGGTTCCTGCCCGGCGGCGGGCCGTGATACGATGACGCGATGAGCGACCTCTTCCTGCGGATCCGTTTCTGGACGAAGATCATCGCGTTCGTCGTCGTGGCGATGTGGGCGCTGCTGTTCCTCTGGAACAACGGCAGCGAGAACACCGAGGTCTGGTACCTGCCGTTTACCGACGTGTTCCAGACGAAGGTGCTGGTCGTCATCCTGATCGCCGGCGCGACCGGCGGCGTGCTGGCGCTCTTGGGCCGCATGCTCATCTTCAGCGGCGGCCAAGCGAGGCGGCTGCGGGAGAAGAAGCGGGCCGACCAACTCGAACGCGAGATCCGCGACATGCGCCAGGCGGGCGGGAAAGTTTGACGTGGTGAAGTTTGATTTGGTGATTTGCCGGACACGCCTCGCCAGCCGATCCGGAAATTCACCACGTCACACTTCACCACGCCAAACTTCTCCGCATACATTCGCCTTATGAACCGCCTCGCCCTCACCGCCCTGCCGCTGCTTGCCGTTGCGACGCTTGCCGGAGGTTGCCAGAACCGGCTGCACGATGAGAATTTGTCGCTGTTCGAGGAGAACCGGGCGTTGCGGACCGAGCTGGAGCGGGTGCAGGGCGGCAGCGTCGACGGGCAGACAGTCATCGACCTCCAGAACCAGCTCGCCCAAAGCCAGGCCGAGGCCGATTCGCTGCGCATGCAGCTCGACGCCCAGCCGGCGAGCGATTCGATGCAGATGATGGAGGTGCCCGACATTGCCGGCACCGACACGAGCTTCGACCCCGACACCGGCGAGCTGACCGTCGCCGTCGCCGGCGACGTGCTGTTCGGCAGCGGCCGCAGCGACCTGAAGGAGTCGTCGCTCCAGACGCTCGACAACGTCGTCGCCGCGCTGCAGAACGATTACGCCGGCAACCCCGTCCGCGTCGAGGGCCACACCGACGCCGATCCGGTGACCAAGACGGTCGGCCTGTACACCGACAACTTCGGCCTCGCCAGCGCCCGGGCGCTGACGGTCATGCGGTACCTGAAGGACCAAGGCATCGACCCCGCCCGCCTCAGCGCCGCCGCCTACGGTGAGCACCAACCCCGCAGCGACGACAAGGCCGACAACCGCCGCGTGGAAATCGTCGTGCTGACGCGGTGAGGTGAAAGTGATGAATGATGAGTTGCGGAGTGATGAGTGCCGAACCCCGCAATCTCCAATTCCGGCATTCATCACTCCGCAAATCATCACTCATCACTTCGGCCCATGCTCGGCATCCTCGACTACGGCATGGGCAACCTCCGCAGCGTGCAGCGGGCGCTGGAGCACGTCGCCGACGGGGCGATGATGGTCCGCACGCCAAGCGAGGTCGGTGGCTGTGATAAGCTGATCGTCCCCGGCGTCGGCGCGTTCGGCGACGCCTCGACTCACCTGCGAGCCAGCGGCCTGGGCGAGGCGATCACGCGGTTCGCCGCCACCGGCCGGCCACTGCTGGGCATCTGCCTCGGCATGCAGTTGTTCGTCGAGAAGGGTCACGAGGACGGCGAACACCCTGGCCTAGGCCTTTTGCCGGGCGAGTGCCGGCGGTTCGACGTCGACCGCACGGCCGGCCTGAAGGTGCCTCACATGGGCTGGAACGCCCTCGATTTCGACGCGGCCTGCCCGCTGTTCGCCGGCCTGCAGCAGGGTGCGCACGCCTACTTCGTCCACGCCTACCACGTCGTGACCGATCAACACGTCGCCGCGACCACCGACTACGGCGGCCCAGTGGTGAGCGCCCTGTGGCACGGCAACATTTACGCCACACAGTTTCACCCGGAAAAGAGCCAGGACGTGGGGCTGACAATCCTGCAAAACTTCTCGAGGTTGTGAACGCCGCTGGTTTCCGGCCGGCGCACGGTGTGCTCGCAGAACACCTTTCACCTCGACACCGCTGGAGCCCCCACCGCTGCGTAGCAGCGGGGCTACGCACGCTGTGCCTCCACGAGGCGGAGGCAGTTTCGGCGGCGTTGAGGTGCGGTTGGGTCTAAGAGGGCGTTCAAGAAGTCGACGATTCTGGCCGTAGTCGGTGGACCATCAGGTTGATCATCGCCAGGCGGATCATTGTTTCGCTGCTGCGCGGGTGCTGCTCGTAGTCCTTGCTCAGCCGACGGTACCGCCCCAGCCACGCGAACGTCCGCTCGACCACCCACCGCCTGGGCAACACCTCGAACCGGCCCGACCTTGGCTTCTTGACGATCCGAAGCAGCCACCCGCCCGTCGCCGCCGCCCACTTCACCGGCCGGCCCGAGTAGCCGCCGTCGGCGAAGATCGTCAGCAGCTCGGGGAACTGCCGCAACTGCCGCAACTGCCGCAGCACCCGCCGCACGCCAAGACGGTCCTGCACGCCAAGACGGTCCTGCACGCCAAGACGGTCCTGCACGTCGGCCGCATGCACCACGACGGTCAGGATCAGCCCCAGCGTGTCGACGGCGATGTGCCGCTTGCGGCCGACGGTCTTCTTGGCCGCGTCGTGACCTCGGGGCCCCCTTTTTCCGGGGTCTTGACCGTCTGGCTGTCGACGATCGCCGCCGAGGGCGTGGTGCGACGACCCGCCTTGTGCCGCACCTGCTCGCGCAGCGTGTCGTGGATCCTCTGCCACGTGCCGTCGGCCACGAAGCGGTCGTAGTAGTGGCGGACGCTTTGCCACTTGGGTAGGTCGTGGGGGATCGACCGCCACGAGCAGCCGTTGCGCAGGAGGTAGAGGACGGCGTTGACGATCTCGCGCATGTCGACGGTGCGGTGGCGTCCGCCGGGCCGCTCGGGCGGGATCATCGGCTCGATGAACGCCCACTGCCGGGGCGTGAGGTCCGTCGGGTACGGCGTCCTTGCCATACCGACAAGCTACCGCGGCGTCGACTTCTTGAACACCCTCTAAGCGGCGCCGGCGTCTTCGAGCAGCTTCAGCACGGCCGCGACCTCTTCGGCCAGCGTCATCGTGCTGGTGTCCAAGCGAAGGTCTGGCGACTCCGGAGCCTCGTACGGAGCGCTGATGCCGGTGAAGTCCCTGATCTCGCCGGCGCGGGCTTTTTGGTACAGGCCTTTGGGGTCGCGGCGTTCGGCCTCGGCGAGGGGGACGTCGACGTGGACCTCGTAGAACCGCTGGCCGCCGGCGGCGTGGGCGGCGCGGGCCCTTTCGCGGTCGGCGGCGAGGGGGCTGATGAAGCTGACCAAACACACCAGCCCGGCGTCGGCCATGAGCTTGGCGACCTCGCCGACGCGGCGGACGTTCTCGGTGCGGTCGGTCTCGCTGAAACTCAAGCCGGCGTTGAGGCCCAGGCGGATGTTGTCGCCGTCGAGGCGGTAGGCGGCGCGGCCACGGGCGAACAGCGCCTTCTCCACGGCGACGGCGACGGTCGACTTGCCGCTGCCGGAAAGGCCGGTGAACCACACGGTGGCCCCGTGGCCGCCCAGCAGCTTGGCACGGTCGGCGGCGGCGACATCGCCGCCGTGGTAGGTGAGGTTGGCGGCGGCGTCGGGCATGGCGGCAACCTACGCGCGGTAGCGGTCGGCCGCCACCGCCGGGCGGCTCTTGCCGGGGAAGCTCAGCACGTCCAGCGGCTCCCCCGCCGCCGGCGCCGGGCGGTTATGGAGCAGCGTGTGGATTCGCCGGTCGGCCTCGTCGTCCTGATAGGCGAACCGCACCAGCGACTTGAGCGGTGCCAGCGGCGTGCCGCGGAGGCCGACGACTTGGGCCGGCCGCACCACGCCCTGCCGGGCGAGCTTGGTGATGGTCCGCCACTTCCACCACGCCACCGCCGCCACGCCCAGCAGGATCGCCAAGAGGCCCGGCACGACGATGAGCCGCTCGAACAGCGGCGGCGGCTCGGTGCGGTCGCTGAGCTCGAAGATTGCCCCCAGCGGCCGGATGCGGACCGGTAGCTCGTCGCCGATGCTGATGACCTCGCCGGGTTCGCGGCTGAGGGTGTGGGCGTTCTGAGAAAACTCCTGCCCGTCCTCGCGCACCACGCGGAGGTTGACGACCAGGCGGTTGTCGCGGCTGACTTCGTACGCCCGGTTGCTGCCGTTGATCTGCACGATCGTGGCCGTGGCCGGCTGGCCGTTGACGACGACGTCGCGGTCGTCCCACCACTGCCCCAGCGCGGCGAGCGTGAAGACCAGCGTGATGCCCGCCACGGCGAGGGCGGCGACGAGCCAAAGGCGGACCGGCTGCTCCCCCCACGCCCGCCGCCCAATGCCGCGGCGCAAGTCGGGTTGGGCGGGGGCGCTCATGCTGACAACGTTCCACGCCGGGGGCGGGTTGTCAACGGGGTTGATGGTCCTTTGTTCTTTGTCCTTTGTTCCTTGTCCTTTGTCAGTGGTCCGTGGTCCGTGGTCCGTTGCTCACGCGGGCGGACGTCCGCTGGTGTGCAGCAACTGACCACGGACCACGGACAACGGACAACGGACAAAGAACCAAGGACAAAGGACAAAGGACCAACAACAAAGGTCTCACTCCACATAGCCGTGCGCCTTCAAACTCTTTACCAGTTCGACGGCCACGCTGCCGGCGGCGGTGCCGCCGCTGCCGCCGTGGTCGATCATGATGGCGAAGGCGACCGTCGGGTTCTGGGCCGGGGCGAAGCCGACGCACCAGCTGTGGCTTTGGGCCTGCAGGTTGCCGCTCGAATCGAGGTGGACGACGTAGCCGCGGGCGGCCATGTCGTAGCGGGTGAGCGTGTGGTACCACGGGGCGGTGGCCCCGGCGGCGCGGTCGGGGACAAGGGCCTCGGCGTCGTCGAGTTGCCCGTCGCCGTTGCGGTCGGCGTCGGCGGTGAGGTTGGTGGCGGCGAACGGCACGTACTGCCAAATGCCCGCCTCGTCCTTCACCCTCAACCGCGACGCCGAGGCCGTGCCGGTTTTGGCGGCCAGGCGCAAATCGGGGAAGGTCTCTTCGAGGTACTGCCCGAACCCGGTGCGGCCGGTGCCGGCGCGGGTGTGGACGACGTCGGCCATGCCGCTGATCGCCAAATCCCACGCCCGGCTCGGGGCGTTGATCTGCCAGCGTTGTTGCGGCACATCATCGACCACCCGCGGCTGCACCCACTCGCCCCGCCGCGCCACGGCCGCGATGGCGGCGGCCATTTGCAGCGGCGTCGCCTGGACCTGCCCCTGGCCGATGGCGTTGAACCAGCTCTCGCTCCGCCGCTCGGTGGCGTCGCCGCGGAATTCTTCACTGGTCCGCCCGCCCCGCTCGGGCAACCCGATGCCGACCGGCTCGCCCAGGCCGAACCGGCGCTGCCACTCGCCCAGCGCGTCGAGCTTCAGGCGGTCGCCGACGGTTTCAAAGTAGACGTTGCACGAGCGTTGCAACGCTTCGTCGTAGCGGAGCAAGCCGGTCGGGTGCGGGTCGCCGCCGCCGATGGCGTGGTGGCGGCCCAGGTCGCCGAACATGCTTTGCGTCCAGCACCGCCCGGTTTGCAGCGTGCGCATCACCGTCGTGCCGTCGCGGCGTTCGTAGGGCAAGTGCAGGTAGCCGTCGCACTCGATCCGCTCGTCGGCCGCCACCACGCCCTCGGCGATGCCGGCGATGCCGGTCAGGACCTTCATCGTGCTGCCGACCTCGCGCGGGGCGAGCGTCGCCCGGTTCAGCAGCGGCAAATTCACCGCGTCTTCCACCAGCTTTTCGTAATCCTCGTCGTACGTGTTGGGGTCGAAGCTCGGGTAGCTGGCCATCGCCAGGACGTCGCCGGTTTCGATGTCGACGACCGCGGCCGCGCCGGGCATGGGCTTGCGGCTGTACTTCTCGACCGACCTGTCGCGGCCGAAGTTGACGATGTTCGGCGAGCGCACGTTCTGCAACGCCGCCTGCAAATCGCTTTGCACGGCAATGTCGATGGTTGCCCGCACGTCTCGCCCGGCGCTGGGCTCGATGCGCTGGCGGTTGACCGTGGCGTTGTCGCCGGCCGTCTCGACGTGGACCTCGTAGACGCTGCCGCGAATGCCGCGGAGGGTCGGCTCGGCAAGGCGTTCGAGCCCCTGCCGGCCGATCAGGTCGTTGGGCAGGTAACGCCGCAGCCGCTCGTCGGCGGCCGGGTCATCGGCGAGGTCCTCGCGGGCCACCTTGCCGATGCGGCCGATGAGGTGGGCGGCGACCTCGCCGTGCGGGTAAACCCGCCGCATGCCCGGCTCGAGGTAAAGGCCGGGCAGCTCGTGCTTGAGCTTTTCCAAGCGGTTTTGGGCGGTTTGCGGGAGGTCGCGGACGAGGATGTGCGTCTGCAGTTCCTCCTCGATCTTTTCGTCGAAATCCTCGAGCTTCGGCGCCTCGCCCGTCTCGCCCAGCAGCCACCGCCGCCACCACGCCGGCCGGCCGCCGGCCTCCCACTCCGCCGTTGCCGCGGCGTGGCGACGCCGCGCCAG
>CAYLSV010000069.1:0-18336 GCA_964386435.1 uncultured Tepidisphaerales bacterium | reverse complement strand
AGCTACCCTTACCCCGATGACGTCCTCACGTTTACGACTGGCCGTGCTGTTCAGTGGGGGCGGGTCGACGCTGCAGAACTTGATCGACGCCACCGCCGACGGGCGGCTGCCGGGGGCGCGGGTGGTGCGGGCGGTGAGCAGCCGGGCGGACGCCGGCGGCGTGGCGGGCTGCGCGGCGGCGGGCGTGCGGTGCGCGGTGGAGTCGCGGTCGGACGACGCGGCAGAACACTCGCGGCGGGTGTTCTCGCATGTGTCGCAGGAGGAGGTGGATGTCGTCTGCCTCGCCGGGTGGATGAGCCGGCTGGTGCTGGAGGGGCCGTGGTTGGACGGGCGGGTGCTGAACGTTCACCCGTCGCTGCTGCCGGCCTTCGGCGGGCCGGGCATGTTCGGGCGGCGGGTGCACGAGGCCGTCCTCGAGCGCGGCTGCCGGGTGAGCGGCTGCACCGTCCACGCGGTCAACAACGAGATCGACGCCGGGCCGATTTTGGATCAACGGTGCGTGCCGGTGGCGGCGGGCGACGATGTGGTCACGCTGGCGGCGCGGGTGCAGGCGGCGGAGCGGGAGGCGTACGTCGACGTGCTGCGGCGTTGGAGCGTGATGCGAGCGAATCTTGCGTCCGATTGATGCTTTTAGCCGTCAGTCGTCTCACGACCGGGCGAGAAGCGCCTGCACCGTAGCGTCCAGCGGGGCGTCATTGTCTTCCAGCGGCAGGACGCGGCTGGGGGTGCCGTCCTGGCCGAGGACGACGACGGAGGGGCCGGTGGTGTCGTAGAGGGCGGCGGTGTGGTTCGCCGGGTCCAGCAGCAGCGGCGTCTGGTCGGCCAGCGCGGCCCGACCCGCGGCGCGGCTCGGGGCGTCGCCGCCCTGCTGCACGGCCAGCAGCTCGATTTCCGGCAGCGAGCCGTACCGCTCGATCATCGCCCGCAGCACCGGCTCATGGTCCCACACCGGGGCCTGAGCATCGCCGACCAGCAGCAAGACGATTTTGCCGCGTTGATCCGTTAGGGCGTGCCGCTCGCCGGCGGCGTCCCAGAGCACCCAGTGCTCGGCCGCCCCCCCCGGAGCGGCCGTCAACACGGCGGCGAACCCGGCCACGAGCATGAGAGCGGCGGCCAGCACGGTAAACATCGACTTGAGGCGGCCGCGGGGGCCGGCCGTCGCGGAATCAGGGGCATTCTCTTCCACGCCCTTACGATACACCACACCACGAGGCGGGCCAATCCTTTTTCAGCGAGAAGCCCGATAAGATTCTGCTAGAAGCTCACGCCGCCGCACGTTTGGTGGCGAGCTTCAGGGCGACCGCGGCGACGTCATCGAGCGGGACGACCTCGTCGGCCGCGCCGAGCTTGATCGCCTCCATCGGCATGCCGAAGACGACGCAGGTCGCCTCGTTCTGGCAGACGGTCTTGGCGCCGGCCCGCTTCATGGCCAGCAGGCCCGCCGCGCCGTCGGCGCCCATGCCGGTGAGGACGACGCCGGTGGCGTTGGCGCCGGCCGTGCGGGCGACGCTTCGGAACAGGACGTCGACGGCCGGCCGTTGGTGGTGCTCGGGGGCGGCGTCGGTGAGCTTGACCTGGTAGCGGGCGCCGCTGCGGCACAGCTCCATGTGCCGGCCGCCGGGGGCGATCAGGACGCGGCCTGGGAACACGCCGTCGCCGTCAACGGCTTCCTTAACCTCGACGGCGCACTGCTGGTTGAGCCGCTGCGCGAAGCTGTTGGTAAAGCTGGCGGGCATGTGCTGCACAACGATCGTGCCGGGCGCGTTGCGGGGCAGGCGGCGGGCGACGGCGGTGACGGCCTGCACGCCGCCGGTGCTGGCGCCGATCGCCAAGACGCCGTCGGTCGTCTCGGCCATCGCGTGGACCGTCGGCTTGGTTGTGGTGATCTTCTGGACGCGGGTGCGGGCGGCCCGCTTCACCGCCGCGGCGAGTTTTTGGCCCAGCTCGCCGACGCTGAAGCTGCCGTCGGGCTTGGCGACGATCTCGACCGCCCCGGCATCGAGCGCGGCCACGGCGGTGCGGCTGCCGCGGGTCGTCAGGCTGCTGAGGACGATGACCGGCAGCGGGTGGCTGCGCATCAGGTGACGCAGAAACGTGATGCCGTCCATGCGGGGCATTTCCACGTCCAGCGTCAGCACGTCCGGCTTGAGCTTGGCGATCTCGTTGCGGGCGACATACGGATCGGGCGCGGCCCCGACCACGGAGATGCCGGGATCGCGGCCCAGGTCGCGGGCGAGCACTTGGCGGACGACGGCCGAGTCGTCAACAATCAACACTTTGACGGGCGGGACCGGCATGGCGTCTCCACATCCCCTGGATCGGCGGTAAGGCTCAGGCGGCAGCGAGGCGGATCAGGATCGGCTCGCCCTCGACTTCGTACGCCTGGGCGTCGGCGGCGAGTTCGTCCCACTCGATTGGCGACAGCTCGTGCCGGTCGGGCAGCGAGAGCTTGAACGTCTCCGCCGGATCGTCGGTGAGCAGCGGCGTGAACGCGCCGACGGCGACGTTGATCAATTCGCCCAAGCAGTCGGCCGCGCCCTCCTGGGCCTCGGGATCGTCGACGTCGCAGCCGAGCACATTGGCAGACAGTTGGCGGGCGAAGTCCTCGCCGGCGCACAGTTCGAACCGGCCGGCGGTGTTGGAGGCGCTGCCGGTGAAGGTCATGCTCACGCGGCACGCCCCGTCGGGCGCGGCGGGCTCGCCCTCGGGCGGGTCGGCGAACATGAACGCCAGCGTGTCGAGGCTGTCGCAAAACGCCTGCAACACGTCGGCACGGGCGGCTTCAAGTCGCGGTGGCAAGGCGGTGGATGCGGTGGTCATGGTGGGGAGGGAACGGGGTGCGTGGGTTCAGGCGGCCTGGGCGGCGGGGCCGAGGGCGCTTTCGACGACGTCGCGGATCTGCTCGGGGGTGAACGGCTTTTTCACGTAGCCGAACACGCCCTTGGCCTGCATCTCGTCGACACGGGCTTGCACGCTTTCGCTGGAGACGATCACGATCTTCAGGCTCGCGAACTTCGGATCGCCCTTGACTTGGGCGGCCAACTGGTGGCCGGTGAGGCGGGGCATGTTGAGGTCGAGCAGGCACAGCTCGTACGGCTCGCCGGCGGTGGCGGCGGCGGTGAGTTCGTCGAGGGCGGCCTGGCCGTCGGCGGCCTCGCGGCAGCGGGCGGTGTCGTAGCCGGCCATGCCCAGCGTTCGCTTGACCACGCGGCGGATGGTCATCGAGTCGTCGGTGATCAGGATCTTGTGTGGTTGCATCGTCTGCCGGGGTTTGGGGAGGTTCTTCTGAAAGAATCGGCCGATTGGCCGCGCGGGTGAATCGGCGGCTAAAGCGTTTGTTCCTGGCCGCCGATCCGCAGGCTCGTTTGGCCATCGGCGACTCGGACGATCATGGTGCGGGGCTTGTTGCCGCCGCAATCCTCGCGGTCGACCATCAGGCCGTGCTTCCACAGCGCCTTACGGACCGCGGCGTGATTGCGTCGGCCGATGTCGAAGGTGTCGCTGCCGGCGAGCATTTTCGCGCCCCCGGCGAGCTTGACCTTCAGCCGCCGCTTGTGGCCGCCGAGCAGTTCGACGCTCTGGACCAGCGAATCGAGGCCGGTGTCGGCGAACATGGCCGGGTTGGTTTGGGCGCGGGCCTTGTCCATTTTGCTGTCGGGCAGCTGGAAGTGCAGCAGCCCCGCGACCTTCGCCGCCGGGTCGCTGAGGCTCACGCCAATGCACGAGCCCAGCGAGTAGGTGATCAGCGTGTCGTCCACCGACTTGCTGGCCTTGGCGTCGGAGATGTTGACGGTGAGTTGCATCTTGGTCCGTTGTCCTTGGTTCTTTGTCCTTCGTTCTTCGTGAACAAGGATGCCTGCTTCTTCATCGGCCCGTTGATCTGGCAAGTTGCTTCGCCCTTGGTCAAACAACAAAGGACCAAGAACAAACAACCAAGAACTACTTCCGATACACCGTCGCCCGCTCGAACTTGAACGGGTGTTCGACGCCGGTGAGCGACTCGCTGTGGCCGGTGTAGAGCACGCCGCCGGGGGCGAGCACGTCGTGGTAGCGGTTGACCAGCCGCTGCTGGGTCTGCTTGTCGAAGTAGATCATCACGTTGCGACAGAAGACAAAGTCGAAGGGCCCGATGAACGGCCACGGCTCCATCAGGTTGACGTGGCGGAAGGCGATCATGCCCCGCAAACGTGGACCCGCCGCCAGCGCCGCCCCGCCGCCGATGGGCAGCGTGCGGGGCTCGAAGTGGTCGGCCCGCAGCTTCGCCGGCACGTCCTTCAGCCGGTCGGCCTCGTACACGCCGGCGGCCGCCTTGCGGAGCACGCGGGTCGAGAGGTCGCTGGCCAACAGCTTCACGTCGAACCCGCCCAAGTCCGGCCCGAGCTTGTCGAACAGCGAGAGGCCGATGGTGTACGGTTCCTCGCCGCTGCTGCACCCGGCCGACCAGCCGCGCAGCTTGCGATCGCCGACCCGGCGCTTCTGCTCCAGCAGCCGCGGCAGGTGCGTGTTCGTCAAATGGTCGAAGTGGTCGCGTTCCCGGTAGAAACTGGTGAGGTTCGTGCTCAGCGTGTCGACGAACGTCTGGAATTCCAGATCGCACTGCGAGCCCCGCCGGCTGTACGCCTGCTCGATGCGGTCGAGGTAGGCGGTGAAGCTCGGCGTCTTCGTCTCGTGCAAACGGCGACTCAGGCGGCTGCGGACCAGCTCGCGCTTGCCGTCGTTTAAATCGATGCCGCAGTGCTCGTAGATCACGTCGGCGACCCGCCGGAACTCGGCGTCGCTCAGGCTCGGGCCGCTGAGCGGGTTGGCGGATGGATTGGCAACGGCGGGCAAATCAGGCTCCTGACGCGGTGAAACTCGCCGTCGCTTCTTGTCCCCCGAAGCGCGACCTTCTGCCCGATGTGTCGGCCGTTTGTGACGGTCGCGTGAGTTGTGAAAAGCACGACGCCGCAGCAAGGCTGCGGCGCCGCGGGCGGGGCAGGATAATTGAGCAGCTCAGGCGGCCTTGGAGCCGAAGTCGCTGAAGTCTTCGTCGAACGGGATCATGTCGCTGGCGTCGCTTGGCGGGGTGGACGTGCGCACAGGGGCCGGAATCGGGCGAGCCGGGGACGGGACGAACGAGTCGTCCTGCGGCATCGGCCGCGGGGCAGGCGTCGGGGCCGGGGCCGGGGCGGACGACACGCCGATCAGGCGCTGCAGCTCATCGACGACCTGCCCGACCTGCCGGCTTTGGGCGGCCAGTTCCTCCGCGGCGGCGGCCGACTCTTCGGCGTTGGCGGCGGTCTGCTGGGTCACCTGGTCCATTTGGCTGACGCTGCCGTTGATCTGCTCAATGCCTTGGGCCTGCTCGCCGCTGGCGGCGGCGATCTCGGCGATCAGCGTGTTGACTTTGCGGGCCGAATCGCTGATTTCTCCAAGAACCGTCGCCACTTCGCCGCCGGTCTCGACGCCCGTGCGGCTGCTATCGACGCTCTGCTGGATAAGCGAGCCGGTGTCCTTCGCCGCCTCGGCCGAGCGCTGGGCCAGCGCCCGCACCTCGTCGGCGACGACGGCAAAGCCTTTGCCGGCTTCTCCCGCGCGGGCCGCCTCAACCGCGGCGTTGAGCGCGAGCAGGTTCGTTTGGAACGCGATCTCGTCGATCGTCTTGATGATCTTGGCCGTCTCGTCGGCGGCGGTTTCGATGCGGGCCATCGCCTCGGACATGCGGCCCATCGCCTCGGTGCCGCGGTCGGCGGCGGCGGCCGACTCCTCGGCCAGGCTGCTCGCCTGACTGGCGGTGTCGGCGTTCTTCTTGGTCATGCTGCTCATCTCTTCGATGGCGCTGCTGGTTTCTTCGAGGCTCGCCGCCTGCTCGCTGGCCCCTTGGGCGAGGCTTTGGCTGGTGGTCGACACCTGATCGGCCGCGGCCCGGGTCTGCGCCGCGCCGCTGGCGAGGGTGTCGACGCTGCGGCCCAACCCGCCGGCGATCTGGCGGCTGTAGACAAAGCCCAGCCCGATGCCGAACGCCAGCGCGATGCCGCCGCCGAGGATCGTGATCCATTGCTGCGACGCCACGGCCTCTTCAATCGCGCGGCCGGCCTCGCCGCCCTGCTCACCGTGGAAGTCCATGAGTTGCCCGGTCAGGTCGGTGAGGGCGACGAACTGCTTGTGCCCCTCGTCCTCGAGCATGAGCGCGGCCCGGTCTTTCTCGCCCGACCGGCTCAATTCAAGGATGCGACCGCGGGTGCCTGCCCACGCCTTGTATGCGGCGTCGGTGGCGGCGAAAAGCTTTTCGTCCTCGGGCGTCATCGGCCGGGCGCCGTACTTCTGCAAATCGCCCGTGGCGGCGGTGATCATCTGCGTGAGCTGTTGCTCCTCAGCCGCCTTGGCATCGGGCTCGGCGACGACGTGGCGGAACAAATGGACGTACTCCATCCGGCACCACGCATCGGCCAACCCGCTGTAGTACGTTCCGGGCAAATGGTCGCTGACGATCTCCTCGACGCGTTCGCACACGCCTTGGCCGCTCATGTAATTCAAGCCGCCCAGGATGACGGCGGGCAGCGCCGCGACGGCGAAACCGGTGATGATCTTCTGCTTCAGGTTCATGGCCACTCGGGCGAAAGGTTCTCTCTCCAAGGACGCGCAACGGGCCTTAAGCGGCCAACGCCAAATCGTCCATCTCCGGCGAACTTTGCTGCGCCCCATCGGCATCGGCGACGCCGAGGACTTCGTCGGCGTCGAGCAGGATCTTCACTTTCTCCTGCTTTTCGCCGCACTTGCCCATGCCGCGGATGTAGTTTGTCTCCACGCCGCCCATGTCCGGGGCGTCCTCGACGTCGGCGTCTGCGATTTGCTCGACGTCATCGACGCGATCGACCACCAAGCCGGTGCTGACCTTGCGGCCGCCCCGCTTGGCCTCGACGACGACGATGCACGTCTCGTCGGTCGGCTCAACGCTCTCGATCCCGAAGCGGCTGCGCAGATCCATGACGCTGATCACTTGGCCGCGCAGGTTCACCACGCCCTTGACGTGCGGCGGCGTGCCGGGCACGGCGGTGACGGCCATGTAGCCGACGATCTCGCGGACGCGGGTGATCTCGATGCCGTACCCCTCGTCGCCGAGGGCGAAGGTCAGGTACTTGCCGCCGCGGTCGCCGGCGGCGTCGTGGGCCGATTGAAGGTCGTTGTCGTTGCTCATCGCGAGGTCCGGGTGAATCCAGAAAAACAGACTGCATCTGACGAATCGGTTGTTTGTTGCACCAGCTTCACGCGGCTTGGCGGATTTCGCCCGCATCGCGTTTGCCGAGCAGGCGCCGGAATTTGGAGCCAGCCCCTGCGAGTTTCATGTTCGCCGGCTCGGCGTCGGGCGCGGCGGGCAGGGCACCGGCGTTGCCGCCGATCAAGCGGGTCAGGCCGGCCACAGCTTGCCGGACTTCCTCGGCCTGCCCCGACAGCTCCCGGGCGGCGGCGGCCGACTCTTCAGACCCGGCGGCGGTTTGCTGGGTCACCTGGTCCATCTGGCTGACGCTGTGGTTGATCTGCTCGACACCGTTGGCTTGGTCGGTGCCGGCGTTGGCGATCTCGCCGATAAGCGCGTCGACCTTGCCCACACCGCCGGCAATGGCGGCCAACACCTGCTCGACCTCGTCGGCCACTTCGCCGCCGGCGCGGGCGTTGTCGACGCTGCCTTGGATCAAGCGGTTCGTCTCGCGGGCCGCCTCGGCCGAGCGTTGGGCCAGCGCCCGCACCTCGTCGGCGACGACGGCAAACCCCTTGCCCGCCTCGCCGGCGCGGGCCGCTTCCACCGCCGCATTGAGGGCGAGCAAATTCGTCTGAAACGCGATCTCGTCGATCGTTTTGATAATCTTGGCGGTTTCATCGGCGCTGCTGGCGATCTCGGTCATGCTGGCCCGCAGCCGTTCGGCGGCCTCGGTGCCCTGCTCGGCCGCACTGCGGGCCTCACCGGCCAGGGCGGCGGCCTGCTGGGCGTTGTCGGCCGACTGTTTGGCCATGCTGCTCATCTCGGCAATCGCGCTGCTGGTTTCCTCCAGACTCGCCGCCTGCTCGCTGGCACCCTGGGCCAGGCTTTGGCTGGTGGCCGACACCTGCCCGGCGACGCCGGCGACTTCCCGCGAGCCAAGGTTCAGGTTCGCCGCGATCCGCGAGAGCGGCCCGACGATCATCCGCGTCATCACGAACGCCACGACGAGGCTGGCGGCGAAGCACAACGCCACGACCACCGTCAGCAGCCACTGCACCCGGTTGGCCTCGGCCGTCGTGGTGCGGGCGGCGTCGAGGGTGAGGTGCTCGATCTCCATCGTCACCCCGTCCACCGCCCGGGCCAGCTCGACAACGGCCACGGCCCGCTGCTTCTTGACCTCGGCGAGTTCGATAAAGGACGTCTCGGCGTGCTCGACGCCGGTGCTGAACTTGTTGAGGTCGTGGTGGATCTGCTCGAGCGTGTCGATGTCGTCGCGCGTCTCCAGCTTCGGCATCAGCCCTTCGATGATGATGTGGGCCCGCTCGAGTTCGGCGTGGGCCCGCTGCCGGGCGACCGGGTCGTTGTCGACCATGGCCTCGAACGTGAAGGCCCGCACTTGAATCGCGGCATTGGCCAACGCGGCGGCGGACGTCACGCGATGGCGCGTCGGCTGCTCGGCACCGGGCCCGGCACGCTCCAAATCGAAGTAGCGGTTCTGGGCGTTTTGGAACATCTCCAAATCGGCCATCAACAACCGGGCCGCCTCACCCATCTCGGCGCGGCCGGCGGCAAGGTCCTCGTGAGCCGCCCGGCCGGCGAGCATGGCGGCCTTGCAATCGGCGGCCCGCTGAAGGGCGGCGTCGATGCGGTCGACTTCGTGTTGGAGGTTCCGCGACTCCGCGCACATCTGGCGGGCCTCTTGGGCCGAGGCGGCGACTTCGTCCCAGAGCCGGTTGTACTGGTCCCAGTACTGCGGGTCGCCGGTGGCCAGGTACTGCTGGCCGGCGTGGATGACGGTGCCCACCGTCTGCGAGGTGGTGGTCACCGATTCGATGATCGGCATGTACTCTTCGCCGATGAGCTGCGCCCGTTCGGAGGCCGAGTTCATCGACCACACGGCGTAGCCGCCGACGCCGGCGGTGGCGAAGGCGAAGCCGGCGAAACTGGCGGCGAGCTTGGTCGAGAGTTTGACGTTTTGAAACATGAAGGCCCCTGGCTTCGGATCGAACAGACGGCGTCGGCCATGGGCCGCGGTGTGGTGTGTGCTCGAAGGCTCCCCGCCCTCTTCTTCGGCTATTCAACCCGGTTACATTCGGCAAGCTTTAGCGAAAGCCGGCCCCGCTGGATAGCGGGGCCGGCTTCGGGTTTTCAGCGGCAAATTGTGCGCTCACCGCGGGTTACGCGGCGCGGCGGGTCGACTCAGATCGATCGCCGAACGGCAGCTTGAAGGTGCGTGGCGGCCCGCCGTCGTTGGTCGAGGTGGCGGCGGTGGTGCCGACCAACTCGCGGAGTTCGGCGACGGCTTGGCGGACTTTCTCGGCCTGCCCGGTGAGCTGCTCGGCGGCGGCGGCGGCACGCTCGGCGCCGCTGGCCGTCTGTTGCGTCACCTGGTCCATCTGGCTGACACTGCGGTTGACCTGCTCGACGCCTTGGGCTTGCTCGCGGCCGGCGGCGGCAATCTCGCCGATGAGTTGGTCGACCTTGTTCACGCCCCCGGCGATGCCGCCCAACGCCTGCTCGACCTCGCCGGTCACGTCGTTGCCGGCACGGGCGTTTTCGACGCTGCCCTCGATCAGGCGGTTGGTCTCCCGCGCCGCCTCGGCCGACCGCAGGGCCAGCGCCCGCACCTCGTCGGCGACGACGGCAAAGCCCTTGCCGGCCTCGCCGGCCCTTGCCGCTTCGACGGCGGCGTTGAGGGCGAGCAGGTTCGTCTGGAACGCGATCTCGTCGATCGTCTTGATAATCTTGGCGGTTTCGTCGGCGCTGCTGGCGATCTCGGCCATGCTGTGGCGGAGCCGTTCGGCGGCCTGGGTGCCTTGGGCCGCGGCGGCCCGGGCTTCGCCGGCGAGGCCGGCGGCCTGCTGGGTGTTGTCGGCCGACTGCTGGGCCATGCCGCTGATTTCCTCGAGCGCGGCGCTGGATTCCTCCAGACTCGCCGCCTGCTCGCTCGCCCCCTGGGCCAGGCTTTGGCTGGTGGTGCTGACCTGCCCCGCGGCGTGAGCGGCCTCGTCAGCCCCCGCGCCCAGTGCCTCGGCGATCCGCGTCATCGGGCCGACAATCGACCGCGTGACGATCAGCGCCACCCCGACCGACGCCGCCACGGCCAGCACCATGATGCCGAGCAAGTACAGCTTCGCGCGGCTCAGTTGCGCCGCGCCCTGCTCTGAGGCTTCGAGCGTGAGGTGCTCGACCTCCAGCGCGACCTCGTTGATTTCGTGGGCCAACGCCAGCACGATCTCCGACCGGCTCTCCGTTGCCGCGATAAGCGACGACAGGGCCACCTGCACGCGGGCGACGGCTCCTTCGTACGACTGCAAATCGGCCCGGATCGACTCGACCGCCTCGCGGTCTGCCATGTCGCGGAGCTGAGGCATGACGTCGTCGATGATCCCGTAGGCCATGCGGAGTTCCGGCTCGACGGCCTTGAGCGCTTGGGCGTCGCCGTCGGCCACACCCTTGAACGCGAGAATGCGGACGCGATTGGCGGCGTTGCGCAGCTCGTTGGCAGCGGCGAGCCGCAAGCGGCGGCTTTCCATTTGAGCAACCGTCGCACCGGCGCGGACATCGCTGACAATCTTCTGCTCCTGGCCGTTCTGGAACTCGGCCAGACTCTGCACCATCGTTGCCGCGGCGGTGTCCATGTCCTGGCGGTTGCGGCGGAGCTGTTCGTGGGCGACGTGGCCCGACTCCATCGCCACCTTGCAGTCTGCCGCCAGCTTCAGCGCATTGGAAATTTTGGGCACCTCGTGCGTCAAATTCTGCGACTCGGCGGCCATGTCGCGGGCTTGGGTGGCCGAGGTGGCGACGTCGTCCCAAAGTTTGCTGTACTGCCGCCAGTATTTTTCGTCGCCGGTGCCCAGGTAGAGCTGGCCGGCCTGGATGACGTCGGCGACCTGCTGGACCGAGAGCGTGACCTGCTCGGTGAGCGGCATGTACTCGTCGCTGATCAGCGCCGCCTGCTCGGCGGCGGCGGCCATCTGGTAGGCGGCGTAGCCGCCCACGCCCGCAGTTACGCCGGCGAGGCCGAGGAAACTGGCGATCAGCTTGGTCGATAGTTTGAGCTTGTTCAACGGATTTCCTTGCAAATTCGAGAGCCCGGCCGTGTGCCGGGCACACCCCTGTTTCAAGTTGTTCCCCACGGACTACGCACGCGTCGCCGTGGCGATTAGCCCCGGCACGTCCAGGATCAGGCTGACGTTGCCGTCGCCCAACACCGCACCGCCGCTGACGCCGCGGACCTCGCCGACCTGGGCGCCGAGGTTTTTGATGACAACCTGCTCCTGACCGAGCAACTCGTCGACGAGCAAACAGACCCGCCGCTCGTTGTCGGTGACGATGACAACCAGCGCCTCGGTCGGATCCATGCTGCGCGGCTCGACGCCGAACTGGCGGTGGACCCGCACGAGCGGCAGCAGGCTGCCGCGGACGTTGACGATCTCGCCGCGGCCCTGCACGGTGGAGAGGTCGTCCTTGGTCGGCCGCAGCGATTGCTCGATGCTGGTGATCGGCAGGATGTACTTTTCGTCGCCGACCTTGACCACAAGGCCGTCGATGACGGCGAGCGTCAGCGGCAAACGGATGGTGAAGACGCTGCCCTTGCCCGGTTCGCTGGTGATGTCGACGCGGCCGCGCAGCGCTTCGATGTTCCGCTTGACCACGTCCATGCCCACGCCGCGACCGCTGATGTCGGTGATCGCGTCGGCCGTGGAAAGGCCCGCGTGGAAGATGAGTTTGTGAACGTCGGCATCCGGCAGCGCCGCCGCCTCGGTTTCGGTGAAGAGGCCGTTTTTCACCGCTTTAGCCCGGATCTTCTCAGCATTGAGGCCGCGGCCGTCGTCGATGATCTCGATGTGGATCGCCCCGCCCTTGTGGTACGCCTTGAGCTCCACGCGGCCGGTACGGCTCTTGCCGGCGGCCTCGCGTTCGTCGGCGGGCTCTAAACCGTGGTCGATGCTGTTGCGGACCATGTGGACCAGCGGGTCGCCCAGGGCGTCGACGACGTTGCGGTCAAGCTCGGTGTCGCCGCCGGTGATGACCAACTCGGCCTCCTTGCCGGCCTTGCGGGCGGTGTCGCGGACGACGCGGGTCATCTTGCGGAAGCAGTGCCCGACCTGCACCATCCGCAGACTCATCGATAAGTCCTGCAGTTCCCGGACGATTTTGCCGAGTTGCCCGACGTTGCGGGCCACACGCTGGTCGTGGGCGATTTGCGTGGCCACGTCCTGCGTGACCATGCTTTGGGCGATCACCAGCTCGCCGACCATGTCGATCAGCGCGTCGAGGCGGTCGGTGTTGACCTTCACCGTGCCGTCGCCCGACTGCATGGTGGTGTTGGCGGCGGTACCCTCGCGGCGATCAACTTGGCGGCGGTCCTCGCCCTCGCGGCGATCTTCCTCCACGGCCTTCTTCACGGCAATCGGGGCGGCGGGCGTCTCGCCCCGCTCGACGGCGGCGACGTAGTTGTCGCACACGTCGGCCTGCGCCGCGACGCCGGCGCGGGGGCGGATCGTCTTGTCGCCGTGCCCGGCCGTGTTGACGTCGGCGATGAGCTGCTTCATCAGATCCAGCGACGCCATGACGATGTCGCTGGCCGGGCCGGTGATGGCGAGCTTGCCCTCGCGGGCCCGGTCGAGCATGTTCTCGGTGGCGTGGGCGAGCTGCTGGATCTGCAGGAGGTTCAGGAAGCCGGCCACACCCTTGATGGTGTGGAACGCCCGAAACAGCGAGCCGATCGCTTCGGTGTCGGCGGGGTTCTCTTCGAGCGTGAGCAAATCCTGCTCGGCCTGCTCGAGGTGGCCGGTCGATTCGGTGACGAACTCGTTGACCAGCTCCAGATCGTCCTCTTCGAGCGTCTGGGTTTCGGCGACTTCGTTGGACTTCTTCTCCGCAGCGGCGGCCGGAGCTTGGGTGATTTCTGGGAGGCTGGCGGTGGGGAACGGGTCGCCGGTTGGGGCCGGGTTGTCGGAGGCTTCGACCTCGCGGCGGAAGCTCTCAAAGTCGCCGCCGCTGGGGTCCGCGGCGATGCCGGTGGTGTCGACCTGCGGGCCATCGGCGTCGTCGAGCGCCGCCTCGGGCGGGCAGCGGCCCTCGATGACGGCGACCACGACGTCGGCCGTCGCCGCGGCGTCGGCGAGCATGGCCGCGGCGTCGTCGGTGTCGTTGAGGATCAGGCACTCGAGCAAACTCGCCGCCTTCGACGCCTGCGCCCGGGCCGCGGCCATGACGTCCGGCTCGAGCCCCGTCTCGATCAACCGGCTGGCGGCGTCCTCGAACTTCGTGTGTGCCGATGCCAAGCCCTGCAGATCGTCGATCGACAGCTCGGCAACGACGCGGCCCAGCGCGATGATCTCGTCCTCGATCGACTGCGGCGTGTCGTTGAGCCCCAGCTCCTCGGCTAGCCCCGGCGGCATGACCACGTCGCCCGGCAGCTCGCTGATGATCTCAGCGGGTGCCGCGGTGGGTGCCGCGGCGGGTGCTTCGCCGGTGGTCTCGGCGATCAGTTGGTCCACGTCCAGGGTCGGGTCGACGTCCATCACATTCCTTCGGAGCTAAAGCAAGCAGAATCCGGGGCCGGCCCCCTTTCATCGACCCGAACGGGTTCGGAAGTGAGCCGGTTCTGCCGCTCCGGCGGCCGCGGCCGAGAATCGACGGCTTGGGCGGCCGTGGCGGTTGCAATGTGGCCGCGGGCGGCAATGCTGTGGGCCATGAGCTCCACGCAAAGCAAGCCGGCGATTGATGACCTCCGCCTCGGCATTATCGGCATCGGCGGGATGGGCACGACCCACCTCAAGATGCTCACCGGCGGCGAGCCGGTCGACCGGTTGCGCGTCACCGCCATCGCCGACAGCGACGCCGAGAAGCTCGAGGCGGGACTGGGCAACAGCCACACGGAGGTGAAGGGCTTCGACTCGCCCGAGGCGTTGATGACAAGCGGCGAAGTCGACGCGATCCTGATCTCGACGCCCCACTACGACCACCCGCCGCTGGCGATCCAAGGGTTCGAGCACGGTTTGCACGTGCTCAGTGAGAAGCCGGCAGGCGTGCACACGAAGCAGGTCCGCCAGATGAACGCCGCGGCCGAAAAGGCCAAGGCCGAGAAGAACCTCGTGTTCGGCATCATGTTCAACCAGCGGACCCGCAAGAGCCACCAGCAGATGCGCAAGCTCGTCCAATCGGGCGAGCTGGGCGAGATCAAGCGGACGATGTACGTGCTGACCGACTGGTTCCGCACGCAGTACTACTACGACACCGCCGGGTGGAAGGGCACGTGGAAGGGCGAGGGCGGCGCGGTGCTCTTGAACCAATCGCCCCACAACCTCGACCTGTTCCAATGGATCTGCGGCATGCCCAAGCGGGTGCGGGCGTTCTGCAAGATGGGCCACCACCACAACATCGAGACCGAGGACGAGGTGACGGCCTACGTCGAGTACGCCAACGGCGCGACCGGCACCTTCGTCACCAGCACCGGCGAGGCGCCCGGCACGCAGTTCATGGAGATCGCCAGCGACCGCGGCAAGGTGCTGCTGGAGCGCGAGGAGATCACCTTCTGGCGGACGCCCGAGAGCGTCAAACACTTCTCCGACACCACCGAGGCCGGCTTCGCCAGCCCGGAGACGTGGAAGACCGAAATCCCCGGCGGCAGCGGCCCGGAGCACCGGGGCATTTTCATCAACTTCGTTGAGGCGGTGCTCGACGGCAAGCCGCTGATCGCCCCGGGCACCGACGGCCTCAACGGCGTGATGCTGGCCAACGCCATGCTCATGAGCGCGTGGACCGACGAGTGGGTCGACTTGCCGTTGGACGACGAGAAGTACCACGCGCTGCTGCAGGAGAAGATCAAGAACAGCACGTTCGTGAAGACCGAGCGGAAGGTGGCGGTGCAGGCGGTGAGCAGCTTCTGAGGGAAAAGGTGGTAGGTGGTAGGGAGGAGGTGGCAGGCAAGACCTACCACCTTCACCGCGTAACGCGAAACGAATCCAGCACCACCAGTACGATCGGCGGCAGATCCGTCGACTCCGGCACCCGCTGGACCACGCGGACGAGGTACGCCCGGCCCTGCTCCGTCACCACCCAGTGCCGCCAGGCGTTGCCGCTGGTGGCGTCGAGCTGCTGCCAGTGGGCGGCGTCATAAGTCGCCAACCGCTCGATGGTGATGTCGCCAGCGGTGGCGGCGGGGTCGATCTGCTGGGCTTCAGTGAGCGCCAACTCGGCGGCGATGCGGTCGGCGCTGGCCGCACTGAAATCGCCCAGCCGGCGGACGTTGATCGCGACGCCCGCGCCGGGCGCGGTGAGCATCACGCCGTCGCCCGACTCCCGGCGGACGAACGGCGAGCCGGCCTCGATCGCGAACCCCCGGTCCTCGCCCCGCCCGACGAACCCCCCCCGCCGCACCCCGCCCGGCCGCCACCCGCCAGCGATACGGCCCAAGGCATCGAACATCTCCCGCCACGTCGGGTCGTAGCTGGGCGCGTGCAGCATCGGCACCCGCCGCAGCCGCCCCGACTCATCGGCCGTGACCAGCCGGTGCCGGGCCTGCCACGTCTGCTGCACGATGTCGAAGTCGCTGGGTTCGGCAATCGGCTCGACCCGCTGGTTCAAGTCGAGCTGCGACTTCGGGGCACAACCCAGGGCCAGCACCATGAGCAACAACACGGGCAGCGGTTTCATCACGCCGCATCATTGCACGCCGCCCCTACCGTCGGGTGTGGAGATCGTCGCCGAGATTCGTGACCTGACCAAGGTGTACCGCAAGCCGGGCGCGTCGGTGGCCGTCCACGCGCTGCGCGGCGTGAGCGTCGACATCCGCCGCGGCGACTACACCGCCATCATGGGCGCCAGCGGCAGCGGCAAGAGCACGATGATGAACATCATCGGCTGCCTCGACCAACCGACCGGCGGCCAGTACATCCTCGGCGGCGACGACGTGGCCGCCCTCGACGACGACGACCTCTCCGAGATCCGCAGCCGCCGCATTGGGTTCATCTTCCAGCAATACAACCTCATCCCGCAGCTGAGCGTGCTGCAGAATCTAGAAATCCCGATGTTTTACATCGGCGTCCCGCCGGACGAGAGCCGCGCGCGGGCCGAGCAACTCGCCGAGCAGGTCGGCATGGCCGACCGTCTGGACCACCGCCCGTTCGAACTCTCCGGCGGCCAGCAGCAGCGGGTGTGCATCGCCCGGTCACTCGTCAACGACCCGCTGATCCTCCTCGCCGACGAGCCGACCGGCGCCCTCGACTCCAAGACCGGCGTGCAGATCCTGGAAATCTTCGACAAGCTCGTCGACGACGGAAAGACGGTCGTCATGGTCACCCACGACCCCAGCGTCGCCCACCGCTGCCGCCGCGTCATCACCCTGCACGACGGCTTGGTCAAGACCGACGAGCACAACGCCAAACGCGAGGTTCACACGGAGGCGAGCCAACTGTGAACCGGCGGAATCTGCCGAAATGTGCCGGGATCTGGCGGTTATTGCCCGTGTTGCTCGGCGGCGGCCGCCCACCTAACCTCGGCCCTTGAACGCCAAAAGTCCCACTTCGTCCGCCGATCCCGCCCCGATGGAGCCGCGGGTCATCGGCTTCATCGTCGGCACCAGCCGTGGCGGCACGACGTTCATGAATAAGGTGCTCAACCTGCACCCCCGCGTCGTGGGCTTCGGCGAGAGCGCGTTCTTCGGCCGCGTCTGGACCGAGCCCGACCCGGCGACCGGCCTGCTCAGCCGGGCCGATGTCGAGGAGCATTTGCGCGTCTTCCGCGACGCCCGGTGGGGCCCCAATCGCGGCGAGGTCGGCACGTTGCCCGAGTGGGTCGGCCGGGGCCAGCCGCGGTGGGCGGAACTGATCAACCGCTTAGCCGCCGAGCGCGGTCTGCCGGGCGACGGGGCAACGCCCCGCCAAACCTTCGACATCCTCTGCCACGCAATGGCCGAGGCGTGCGGCGCCGACCTCGTCATCGAGAAAACGCCCCACCACGTCGGCATGAGCGACCGCATCGAGCAGTCCTACCCCAACACGCGGTACGTCGTCATGCTCCGAGAGCCTTACGCGTTCCTCCGCTCGTACAAAAACCAAGGGCTTCAATTTGAGGAGTCGCACCACAACGCGGTTCAGCGGCTGTACCACCCGATTGGTGCCGCGCTTATCTGGCGTGGCTTTGCCAGGCAGGTCAGCCGACTGATGCAACGAGCACCCGACCGCGCGCTGCGGGTCTCGCTCGACGAGCTGCGCGCCGACGAGGCGGGCACGCTGCGGCGGGTCCAGGAACACCTCGGGCTCGACCCCGTCGACCTCGCCGGCAAGGTCAAGCCTGACAACAGCAGCATGACCGACGGGGCCGTCGAGCTCGACGCCGGCGAACTGTGGTGGATCAACCGCCTCGCCGGCAAAGAGATCAAGCGACTCGGCTTCCCATACAGGCCGGTCCCGTTCTCGCCCAAGGTGCTCGCCCACGTCTCCCGGGCACCGCTTTGGAGCGTGCGGTACCTGCGATACATGAACAAGACCATCCACGGCTCACTGTTCGTCCACGTCATGCGCTACCTGCGGCCGCGCTGAGCCCAGCGTCTTCAGGCCAATCAAATCAGGTTTCGCAGGGCGGTCGCTCCCGGGCCGGTGGCGTTTTTGAGGCCTTTGCGCAGCAGGCTCGGGCACAGCAGCAGCGTCAGCGGGCTGGCGACGCCGAGTTGGCGGGTGAGTTGGTGTAGCGTTCGTCGGGCGTCGCGGTCGAGGCCGAGTTGTTTGAGGGCCGTGGCCGTCAGTCGGCCGCGGCGGCCCTCGGCGGTTTCGCGGTGCCGCAGCCACCACCGGGTGGCCATCACGCCCGCGGCGACGGCCGACCCGATGACCGCGATCAAGAGCAACGGCGTCACGTCCGGCCCCACCGGCGGCGGGTTCTCGCCGGCCACGGTGCGGAAAATTTCCTCAATCTTCTGGGCGTTCTGCATGATTCATCCTCTCACGCCGCCACGCCGACTTGCCGGCGCAGGGCCTTGGCCGCGGCGTGGCGGACGCGGGCGTCGACGTCGGTTCGGGCGAGGCGGCCAGCCTGCTCGACCCAGGTGCCGCCGCCGATCTGCTCGGCCGCCCACAACCCGCTGATGCGGTGGACCGGGCGGGCGTCGGCCAGCATCCGCCCCACCACCGCCTGACCCGCCGCGG
>CAYLSV010000068.1:664-18338 GCA_964386435.1 uncultured Tepidisphaerales bacterium | reverse complement strand
CGCTGCTACGCAGCGGTGGGGGTTCAGCGGTGGACTGTTGCCGAGCACGTTCATTTGCACCAAAGCGCCGCTTGCCGCACACTCGTGCCGTGGGCAAGTTTAAGAAGCCGCCGAAGGGGTCGCCGCACCGGGCGTTGTGGATGGCGGGCCACAGTCTGCGGACGCTGGGGGTGCTGCTGCTGTTGCTGACGATGTGCCCGGTGATCAGCCTCGTCTTCAGCGCGGCCGGGCCAGCGGAAGCCGTTCTTGTGGCGTTGATCGTCCTGATCTACGGCGTGCCGGCGGTGCTGTGCATCGTGGCGGCCATCTTCCTGTTCCGGTACCAGTTTTGGCCCGTGGTGCTCGGGCTGGTGATGACGGGCCTGATGATCTTCGGCACCCTGGCGGTCGTCGTGGGGGCGGTCATCAATCTGGTCGGCGGGGTGAATCCGGACGCGAACGTCGTGTTCTGGGTGATCATCGGCATCGGCGTGCTGCTGCTGTTGGCGTTCGGGCAGCTCGCGTACCAGTTGGCCCAATCGTTCCGGGCGGTGCACGAGGGGCCGCAGCACTTGCACCGGGAGGAGGGCCGGGGCTTCGAGGTCATGCCGGCGGAAGGGCCGGGGTCACTGTGAAGCCGTTCCCGCGGCCGGCGGAGGATTCGGTGCATTTCCCGCTGTGGCTGGCGGTGCACGTGCTGCGGCTGACCGGCACGGTGCTCGTGCTGATGGCGTTCGTTCTGCCAGCCATCGAGGCGGGGGCGACGCGGTCGTTCTTCTGGATGGCGGCGATTGCCGCATTTTCTGCCGTGCCGGCAATCGGGGCGTTCGTCGTCGCCGGGCGGCTGCGGCGGTACCAGATCGACGGCGTCTACGCCGGCTTTGCCGTGGTCGGGTTGCTCATCGCCCACGGCCTCATGGTGACGCTGGCGGCGGCGGCCTATGCGCTGGTCATGCAGCAGGTGGCTTGCGTCGTGATCATGTTCATCTTCGCGCCGCTGGTGCTAACCGCATATGTCAAGCTGCTGATGCTGTTGAACGAGTCGATCCCCGCGATCCACGTGGGGCCTGAAGGCGAAGGATCAGGGCGCGGTCGGGGCTTTGAGGTGATCGCGCCGGATGGTGGGCGGTAGCTGCGACCACACCTGGTCGCACTCCGGGACGATCATCGACCGGACTGCGACCAGGTGTGGTCGCAGCTACCTAAGCATGCTGATGGGCTCAGGTCGCGGTTTCGGTGTTGAGTTTGTGGGCGTCGACGGCCAGGTCGTGGATGGCGTCCAGCGGTGGGCGTTCGCGGATGAAGTCGTCGAGCTTTAGGGTGCCGGTTTGGCCGCCGGTGTCGTAGGTGACGAAGCTTTTGCCCTTGCGTTCCCAGCGGGAGTCGTCGATGGCGGTGATGGCCGTCAGCGGGACCGGCGGGTGGCCGGGGACGTGCAGGACGTCCTGGTCGTCGAGCTTCACCTCGCCGCGGGCCTCGTAGAGCGTCCAGGCGATGAGCCCGAGCCCGGCCAGCGGCAGGACGATGCCGAACAGCCGGTTCAGCAGGATGTCGTTGTCGCTGCGTTCCTTCATCTCGTCGTCGCGGCGGATGATGATCTCGTCGCGCAGGGCGATGTTTCCGTCGAGGTCGGCCTGCCGGGCGTCCTCGGTGGCCTGCTCGTACTCGGCCTGCTGCTTGGGCCAGTTGTAGAAGCCGTCGTAGACGAACCAACCGCCCACGCCGATGAGCACGACGCCGGCGATGATCCACTTGAGGTTGAAGCCGCGGGACGCCGGGGCGACGATCGGCCGCTCCCAAACCTTCGGCTCCTCCGTCGGCTCTTCCGTCGGCTCTGGGGCGGATCCGGCGTCGGTCGCCGCGGGCAAATCCTCGTTCTTCTCGGGCTCAATCGTCGGGGTCGTCATCGGTGAACCTTCTCAGGAGCGGGTCGGCAAGCAGATCACGGCGGAGGTTCCGCAGGGTAGCCAGCGCGTGGTCGGCGGCGGCACGGAGCGTGGGCGAGAGGCGGTCGTCTTCCAGATCGCCCCGCAGTTCCGCCTCGGCCCGCCGCAAATGTCGCACGGCTTGCCGCAGTTCGTCGGCGGTTCGCGGATCGTCCTCCGGCGAGGCGGGCATTGGTCCGCCCAACATACCCCACCGCCGTCGCCGCGGCCAACCGCGGGCGATAAGGTTGGGGCCGATGGCCGTCAAGAAGAATCTGCCCGTGTACGCCGTGGTCGGCGACGACGCCCTGCTCGCCGGCGAGGCAACCGCGGCGATCGTCGACGGGTTATCCGGTCAGGAGCCGCAGCGAATCGACGTCGAGGGGCCGCGGGCGACGCTGGCGGACGTGCTGGACGAGCTGCGGAGCTTCGCGATGTTCGGCGGCCACAAGCTGGTCGTCGTCCGCGAGGCCGATGAGTTCATCACGAAGTTTCGGCAGGCACTGGAGGCGTACGTCGCCGAGCCGAGCGATTCGGGGACGCTGGTGCTGCGCTGCCGCAGTCTGCCGGCGAACCAGAAGATCGCGAAGCTGATCGTCAAGCACGGGCAGCTGGTGAAGTGCGAGCCGCCGAGCGACCGGGCGTTGCCGAAGTGGATCAACGACCGGGCCGAGCACCACGGCGTCGATCTGGCGCGGGACGCCGCCGACTTGCTGGCAAATCTGATCGGCAACGACCTCGGCCGGATCGACAACGAGCTGGCGAAGCTGGCGTTGGTGGCCACGGGCCGGGTGACGGCCGACGTGGTCGCCTCGGGCGTGGCGTTTCAGCGGGAGCAGCAGATGTGGCACATGACCGACGCCCTGACCGGCGGCGACATCGAGTCGGCCGTGCGGCGGTGGCGGCAGCTGATGACCGGCGACAGCAGCGCCGCCTTCCGCGGCGTCACGTGGCTGGGCATCTGGCTGGAGAAAGCCGCCGGTGCCCTGCGGATGAAGCAGGCCCGCCAGAGCGAGCAGGCGATCGGCCGTGCCCTGAAAATCTGGCCGGCGTACAACGTCCGCCCGATGATCGAGCGGGCCGAGATGATGGGCACGGCGGGCTTGGCGCGGGCCGTGGGCGACCTCGCCGAACTCGACCGCAAGGTCAAAACCGGCCAGGCCGAGGTCGGCCCGGCGGTGGAGACGTTCCTGGCGAAGCTGGCGCGGTGAGGGCGGCAACCTGCAGCACGTGGTGCTGCGGCTACCGCTTGCAGACGACATGGTCATGCTGCGGTAGCCGCGGCACCACGTGCCGCAGGTCTGGTGCCTTAGTCCGCGGACTCTTCGAGCAGGTCGCGGAGGTACTTGTTCTCGCGCTTGGTCGCTTCGAGGTCGAAGACGAGGTACTTCAGGCCCAGCCGCAGGTTGTCGAGGCTGCCGCGGAGGTGGTCGACGGCACCGCGAAGCTTTTCGTGGCGGCGGCGGGTTTCGGCGGCGAGGGCTTGCAGCTGCTGCCGCTCGCCGGCGGGCAGGGTGTTGATCTGGCTCATCAAGTCCTCGAACCGCTGCTCGAAGGCGTCGCCGGGCGTCTGGGCGTCGAGGGTCAGGTCGGGCGTGTCGTGTTGGGAAAGATCTTGGCTCATGTCGCTCAGGCAGGGGCAAATCGGGGCCGAGGGCGTGCCAAACGCCTTGCGGGCGGTTTTCCGGGGCCGGTTGTGCCGGATGAGGCGGCCTTGCCACACGCCGGGGCTGACATGCTGCGGTTTGGCGACGAACCCGCCAACTGCGGCGGCGGGCCGCGTCAGGCAGGTCCGGCAACATCAGCCGACCGGGCACTGGCTATGGTCGGGGCATGCCGCAGCGCAACAGCGACGACATCGCCGACGCCCTGGCCGCCATGGGCCGCGGCGAGGTGGAGGAGGAGCCGGCCAACGAGCCGCCCAAGCCGCAGCGTCCCACACGGCCGACGCCAAAGATCCAGGCCGCCGCCCCGACCGCCAAGCCACGGCCCAAACGGCCCGCGGCCCCCGTCGCCGAAATCCGCCCGGCCGCCCCGCCGCCCTCTCGGCCCGCCGCGCCGCCGTTGTCGGTGGTTGATCAGAAGTCCGTCGATCACCGTCGCACGCTGATCCCGCCGGCGCTGGTGCTCGGGGTGTTGCTGCTCGTGCTGGCCGTTGTGTGGCAGGTGTTGCACGCCATCGCCCCGCTGCACCCGCTGCACCTGGCCGGCAGCCAGACGCTGGCGATCGTGATGGCGACGGTCGGCGTGGTGAGCCTGTCCATCGCCGGCCTCAACATGGCCGCTGTGGCGAAGCAGCAACCCGCTTGAGCCGCCCAGGCACACGATTTGAACCACCCCCGACAACGCGTCGTATCATCCGGCGTTCGTAACTCAACTCACACACGGAGACCCCCATGGCCAGCGAAGCCGTTCAAGAATTCAACGATGCCAACTTTCAGCAAGAGGTCCTCGACAGCGACAAGCCGGTGCTGGTCGATTTCTGGGCCGAGTGGTGCGCCCCCTGCCGGATGCTCGCCCCGACGATCGAGAAGCTCGCCACCGACCTGGGCGACACGGTGAAGGTCGGCAAGCTCGACACCGACGCCAACCGCGGCATCGCCGGGCAGTACCGCATCACCTCAATCCCGACCGTCATGCTCTTCAAAAACGGCGAAGTCGTCGAACAGTTCATCGGCCTGCGGGACGAGAACGACTACAAGGCGGCGATTGAGCAGCATAGTTGAGTTGCTGGTTGTTGGTTGTTGGTTGCTGGACCGGAGGCGACCCTCGGCACCACAGTTGTACGGTGGGCTCCGGACCAACAACTGACAACCAGTAACCAGCAACTTCCCACCTCACCGCCCCATGCTCTCATTGTAATTCGGCGCTTCCTTCGTGATCGTGATGTCGTGGGGGTGGCTCTCGGCCATGCTGGCGGGGGTGACCTTGACGAAGCGGGCGTGTTCGCGCAGGTCGGCGATGGTCGGGGTGCCGCAGTAGCCCATGCCGGCGCGGAGGCCGCCGACGAGTTGGTAGACGAAGTCGCCCAAGGGGCCGCGATACGGCACCCGGCCCTCAACGCCTTCGGGGACAAATTTGCCCAGGCTCTTCACCTTGCCCTGCGAGTAGCGATCGCCGCTGCCGGCGGCCATGGCGCCGAGGCTGCCCATGCCGCGGTACACCTTGTACCGCCGGCCCTGGTGGATGACGAGCTCGCCGGGCGACTCATCCAACCCGGCAAACAAGCTGCCCATCATGCAGGCGCTGGCCCCGGCGGCAAGGGCCTTCACCATGTCGCCCGACTGCCGCAGGCCGCCATCGGCGATGATCGGCACGCCCGCCTCGTCGCCCACGGCCACGGCGTCCATGATCGCCGTCACCTGCGGCACGCCGACCCCCGTCACCACCCGCGTCGTGCAAATCGCCCCTGGCCCGATGCCGACCTTCACGCCGTCGGCCCCGGCGTCGATCAGGTCGCGGGCGCCCTGGGCCGTGGCGACGTTGCCGGCGATGACCTGAATGTCGTGGTCGGCTTTCACCTTGGCGACCGTCTCGACGACGTTCTTCGAGTGGCCGTGGGCCGTGTCGACGATCACGACGTCGACGCCGGCGGCGATGAGTGCGTCGACCCGCTCGTACTGGTGCACGCCCACCGCCGCCCCGACCCGCAGGCGGCCGCGGCCGTCCTTGCAGCTTTGGGGGTGTTGGTGAAGCTTGTCGAGGTCCCGCATCGTGATGAGCCCGGCCAGCCGACGGTTGGCGTCCACGAGCAGCAGCTTCTCGACCTTCTCGCGGAACAGAATCCGCTCGGCCTCTTCCAAACTGGTGCCAATCGGGGCGGTGACCAGGTCCGTCGTCATTGCCTCGCCGATGGGGCGGTCGTCGTTGTCCTCGTACTTCAGATCGCGACGGGTCAGGATGCCCACGACCACCGGCCGGCCGTTTTCTTCGCCCGAGCGGGCCTCGCCGGCGGCGCGGTCGACGATGGGGATGCCGCTGACGTTGTACTGCCGCATCGCCCGTCGGGCATCGCCGATGGAATCGGCCGGCGAGAGCGTGATCGGGTCGGTGATGACGCCGTTCTCGGATCGTTTGACCTTCTCGACCTCACGGGCCTGGTCCTCCGGCGACAAATTCTTGTGGATAATGCCGATGCCGCCCTCCTGAGCGAGCGCAATGGCCAGGGCGCTCTCGGTGACGGTGTCCATCGGGGCCGAGATCAGCGGGATGTTGAGCTCGATGCCGCGCGTCAGCCGCGTCCGCGTGTCGGCCGAATCCGGCGTGAAGTCGCTGCGAGCGGGCACCAAAAGCACATCATCAAACGTGATGGCATCGGCGAGAATCTTATCAGTGCGAGCGGCGGCCATCGACCATTGCTATCAGACGGGGCGGGGGCGCGTCAAGGACGGGGGCAGAGGGGATCAAGGGACTGAGGGACTGAGGGACGAAGATTTAGAAGGCTCCGGCGACGTTCGGGAAATTCTGGCCTCAGTCCCTCTGTCCCCTAGTCCCTTAGTCCCTTCCGCCTCCCCCGCCTCCCCCCGCCACTGCCCGTCCGTGCACAGCCGTTCGTGCGGGCGGAATTGGCTTTTGTAGCTCATCGCGCCGCAGCCGGCGACGGCGTAGCCGAGGTAGTAGAACTCGAGGCCCAGCTCCGCGGCCCGATCGAGTTCGCGGACGGCCCCGACGGTGCCGAGGCCGCGCTTGGCGTGGGCGGGGTCGAAGTAGAAGTAGACGCTGCTCATTGTCAGCGGCGAGACATCCAACACCCCCACCGCCAGCAGCGTGCCGTCGCCGTCGCGGTAGGTCATGTCGAGCGAGTGGACCGGCGAGTCGTACAAAAACCGCTCGAAGTCGGGCCGGTTCACGCCCTCCTCGCCGTGCCAGAGCGTGGCGTAGCGGCGGTAGATCTGCCATTTCTCATCAGTTGCCCGGTTGGGCTCGCTGTCGATGACCAGATCGTCATTCCGCCGCACGGCCCGCCGCTGGCTCTTGCTGGGCTGAAACTCATCCACCGGGATTCGCAGCGGCACGCACGCCCGGCAGCCGGTGCAGACGGGCTGGTAGATCAGCTTGCCGCTGCGGCGAAAGCCCGCGGCCATCAACACGTCGTAAGTCAGTGGCGGCAGGTTGTTGGCGAAAAACGCACGCGATTTCATCTCCCGGCCCGGCAGGTACGGGCAGTCGTGGTCGGGCAGCGTCGGTAGGCGAACACCCCCCGGCACCGGCCAGCCGGGCCAGTGGCTGAGCCGCTGCCCGCGGCCGCTGGCCCCAACGAGCGTCGGCAGCGTCGGCAGCGTTACCCGCCGGGCCACGGGCTCTGCCACGGCCGGGGCGCGCGGCATCGGGGGTGCGGCAGCCATCGCCATCGCGTCAGTGTCGCCCACAACCGCGACCGCGACAATCTGACCAAATACCAAACACCGTCACATTGCCGAAACTGTATTCAAGTGCCGCGGGATTCGACTGGCGGCGTGGCGTGGCGGAGGCCGATCAAATGGAGGATGCCCCGCCGCCCGCTGATGATGTTGCTCGGCCTTGCCGGATGTTTGGGCGTGACGGCGTCGCTGCTGGCGGCGTTGGAGCCCGCCCCGCTGGAGCCGGCGACGGCCGCGGGCGAGGTCGTGGTCGCCGAGACGACCTGAGACGACCTGAGACGACCTGAACCGGGCGGTGGAAGCCGGCTTGCCGCCGTGGCTTGCGGCTGGTAGGTTTCCCACGTCGCCCACTTCCCCCCGCCGCCCGGCGGACTGGCCGCGGCAACCTTGATCCCGGCGCACCGGACGCCGCGTACACTCCCGCCCCGCCGACCGCGCCATGGCCCAGCGACTGCTCCATTACGATATCCTCGAGCGCTTGGGCGAAGGGGCCGGCAGCACGATCTACCGTGCCCGCGACTCCCGCACCGGCCGCGAGGTGGCCCTCAAGCACGTGGTCCGCGACGACCCGAAGGACATCCGCTTCGTCGAGCAGATGGAGGCCGAGTTCGAGCTGGCCAAGCAGTTCAACCACCCCAACCTCCGGCGGACCTTCGATCTGAAGATCAGCAAAAGCATGCTGCTGAAGGTCACCGAGGCGTACCTGATCATGGAGTTGGTGGAAGGCCACAGCCTTGACGTCCAGCCGCCGCAGACACTCGTGGATGTGATCGACACGTTCATCCAGGCGGCCAAGGGCTTGGAGTACATGCACAATCTGGGTTACGTCCACTGCGACATGAAGCCCAACAACGTGATGCGCGACCGCGAGGGCGGCGTGAAGGTGATCGACTACGGCCAAAGCTGCCAGGTCGGCACGATCAAGGACCGCATCCAGGGCACGCCGGACTTTATCGCCCCCGAGCAGGTGCTGCGCAAGCCGGTCGGCATCTCGACCGATTCGTACAACTTCGGGGCCACGCTGTACTGGTCGCTGACCGGGCAACACATTCCGACCGCGTACACGGTGAAGAAAAAGGGCGGCGACAACAGCTTCCTGGTCGACAGCCGCATCAAGACGCCGCTGGATCTGAACCCGCGGGTGCCGCCGGTGGTCAGCGACGTGGTGATGGCGTGCGTGGCGAGCAAGATGGAGAAGCGGCCGGAAAACATGGCCGCCATCGCCCACAAGCTGGAGATCGGCCAGCACATCCTCAAGCGCGACAGCGGGCAGTCGGTGATGGAAGATTTTGAAGTGTGAGCGAAAGTTGTTGATTGCTGGTGGCAAGTTGCTGGTGCGGAGGTTTCGGAAGTTCGGAACCCAACAACCAACAACTTGCAACCAACAACCGCGTCGCTACGCTTCGACGTGGCCGACGGCACGATCTGGAACGAGCAGCAGCTGCGCGACCCCCACGCCGTGGCCGACAAGCAGCGGCGGGTCCGCGACATGTTCGCGGCCATCGCCGCCAGTTACGATCTGAACAACCACGTCCACTCGCTGGGCATCGACCACCTCTGGCGGAAGAGAGCCGTCCGCCTCTCGAAGCTGCAACCGGACGACGTGGTCGTCGACGTCGCCTGCGGCACGGGGGATCTGACGCTGGCCTATGCCCGAGCGCTACTCCGGCTGCGGGGTGAGCGAGTTGACGGGGAGCTTTATGAACTTGATCAGGGTCAGGTCATCGGCATCGACTACACGCACGAGATGTTGCCCATCGCCCGACGAAAGAGCCGGAGCATTCCGGGCGTCGGAAACTTCCAGCAGCCGGGCCTAGCGGTAAATCCAATTCGGTTGAACAGCTACGTGCCCTACCTCACCGGCGACGCCCAGGCGCTGCCGCTGCCGGACGCCTCGTGCGACGTGTTGAGCATCGCCTTCGGCATCCGCAACGTCGCCGACCCGCGGGCGGCGCTAATCGAGTTCCGCCGCGTGCTGAAACCCGGCGGGCGGTGCGTGATCCTGGAGTTCAGCAAGCCCACCAGCCGCCTGATCGGCGCGGCCTACGGCTTTTACTTCAAGCAGGTCATGACCCGCACCGCCGCCCTCGTCGCCGGCGACAAGACCGGCGCCTACCGCTACCTCTCCGCCAGCGTCGAGACCTTCAAGACGCCCGGGCAAATGAAGACCGGCCTCACCGACGCCGGCTTCACCAACCTCCAGGCCCACCGCCTGACCTTCGGCATCGCCCACATTTACGTCGGGTTGGTGACAAGCTGATCCCCCGGCAAGTGCAGCCACGTGAGGCCGGGAAATTTGTAGAAGTCGCTGTCGAAAGACACCAATGTGTAGCCCGCCGCCAGCGCGGCGGCGGCACAGTGAATGTCGGAGAAGATGTTGCCGCCGGCGTGGAGATCGCGGGCCAAAGCATCAAACTGTTGCCACCACCCGTCGCCCGTGCCGACGATTTTCACGTTCGGCAAGCTCCGCCAGCCGTCGAGCAACGACCGCGCCGTTGCCACGTCACACATGCGTTCGCCAGCCACCAGCCGAGTTGCCTGCCGCATGAAGCCAGTGGCAACCACATCTAGCAGTACCACCCGATCGCCCGCGACAGAGTTGAACCATTCGGCGGCCCGCTCGTGCTGTTTGACCCGCTCGTTAGCCATGTAGACCAACACATTGACGTCGAGCATCCAAGTCAACGGACCTCCTGATCCTGGCGGTGCCCGCACTCGAAGTTCTGCACAAGCTCGATGTCGTCAAGCTCCTCGACGTACTTGCTCCACGCCACGCCATCGACCTGACCCTCTTCATCGGCAAGGCCAAGCTTCTTCATCGCGTCGACCCACTTCGGGCTGGGATTGATGGTTCTCCACGTCTGCTTCGGACGCTCCCCATCCAGCTTCGCCAACATCCAATCCTCCAACGCCCGGTCACCGGCGGCGGCTTCGGACTCGAGCTTGCGGAGCAGTTGCTCGCCGACGTGGAGCGTGATCGGCTTCGACATGACGGTCATTGTCTGCCAGGCGCGGGGTCGGGTCAACGCCCTATCATCAAACGTGCGGCTCGTCATCGCCATCACCGGGGCCAGCGGGGCGTTGTATGCCAAGCGGTTTCTGCACGGGCTGACTGCGGCGGGCGTGGAGCGGCACCTGATCATCTCGCCGCTGGGGCGGCGGTTATTGCATGATGAGTTGGGGATGAAGACGCCCGATCTGGCCGAGCTTTGCGGCGACGCGGCGGGGGCGACGCTGCACAACTACAACGACACCGGCGCCCTGCCGGCCAGCGGCAGCTTCATGCACGACGGCATGGTCATCGTCCCCGCCAGCGGCAACACGCTGGCCGAGTGCGCCCTGGGCCTGGGCGGCAACCTCATCAGCCGGGCGGCGGCGGTGACGCTCAAGGAACGCCGCAAGCTGATCGTCGTCCACCGCGAGATGCCGCTGTCGCCGATGGACGTCGACAACTACAAACGCCTCTCCGACGCCGGGGCCATCCTCTGCCCGGCCAACCCCGGTTTCTACCTCAATCCCGGCAGCGTCGGCGAGATCGTTGACTTCGTCGCCGGCAAGCTGCTCGACCTCGTCGGGGTCGAGCACAAGCTGGAAACCCGCTGGGACCCGGCCGACGTGCGGCCGCCGAACCCGGAGGGCGTGTGAAACTCTTCGAACGCCGCGTGGACGAGTGGGTGCTCATCGGCCGCGATCTGGCCGTCGGGCCGACCGACATCGACCCGCAGACCCGCACCGCCCGCCTCGTCGCCAACGGCCGCCGGCTGGGCGGCCCGGACGATGGCGAGCCGTTCCGCCAGGATTACGAACTCACCCGCGGCGAGTCAGCCCAGGTCAGCCCGATGGTCGTCGTCTCCCTGCTCGAAGTCGTCGGCAACGCCGCCCGCCTGGGCATCTTCGCCCCGCCCCACCTCGACGTCCTGACCCGCGAAGAGGCCGAGCGCCGGCGGTGACTCACCCGCGACGACCAACAATTTACGGATAATCCTGCCGCACCGGCCGCAGGGTCAGGCTGCTGATGTTCACGTTCGCCGGCTGCTCGACGGCGAAGCGGATCGTCGCCGCCACGTCCTCGGGCGTGAGCATCGGGCCGAACTTCTCCATCGTCCCCTCCAGCACCTCCGGCCCGTACCCGGCCACGCCCTGGAACTCGCTGCGGACGATGCCCGGCTTGATCGTCGTCACCCGCACGCCGTGCTGCCCGATCTCCCGCCGCAGCGCCTCGGCGGCCGACTCGATCGCGAACTTCGTCGCCCCATACACGCTGCTGAACGGCGAGACGTTCGTCCCCACCACGCTGCCCAGCACGACAATATCCCGCGGCCCCTCGCCGCCCTTCATCGCCTCGCCCGCGATCCGCAGCAAGTGCAGTGTGCCGAGCACGTTCAACTGAAACATCGACTGCCACGCCGAATCGTCGCTCGAGAGCACCCCGCCCTGCAGCCCCCGCCCCGCGTTCGCCACCACCACCTGCGGCACCCCGCCGGCGAAGGCCGTCGTCTCCCGCCACACCCGATCGACCTCGCCGTTATCCGAGGCATCCGCCGCGATTGCCAGCGCCCGCACGCCGTTCGCCTCGACCTCACCCACCAGCTCATCCAACCGCTCCCGCCGCCGCGCAGTGACGACGACATCGAACCCAGCCTCGGCAAGGGCCAACGCCGTCGCCCAACCAATGCCGGCGGACGCGCCGGTGATGAGTGCGGTGCGGGTGTCGGGCATGAACGAGCCTACGGCACCCTGACAACCTAATCATCTTTCGCAGCCGCCTGACGCCGCTCATGCCAGCCTTGCTTCGCTAAGACCGGCAACGCCAAAGCGGCCGCCGCGGTCGGAACAGACGCGACGAGTTGATCCATGAGCATGAGGCCGGTCCAGCCTCGCCCGATCCACGGCGGGTGGTAGTCCAGCGTCATGATGACGAGCGGAAAGGTCACATGGAAGACGAAGGTCAAAAAGATCAAGCGGCCGACCGCGTCTGGCCAACCTTTGAGTTTGACAAGTGACGCAAGCACACCTGAGGCAGCGACTGGAATGGCAACTCCGATCAGCGGGCCAATCGGGTTCGGCGAGTCGTCCTGGTAGAAATAGCCTATCAAGGCCAGCGGGTGCCCCGGATGCGAGAGAGCGTGTGCGACCGAGTTCAGCGCGAACACCGGTGCCCACGCGATTAGGCCGATCATTCCGCCGAAAACGGCGGATGAAACCACCTGCAAGGCTTGATCTTCGGTCGAAGAATTCAGCATGTGATCACGCTTGTGAAGCCGCCTTCAACGAGGATAGGGTGGCGGCGGCGTCGCCGCGGTCCACCACGGTCACAGCCACGTCCATAGCCGCCGGCAGATCAGCCGCCCGGCCCGCCAGATGCACGGCCGCGGCGGCGTTGAGGAGGACGATGTCGCGGGCCGGACCCTGTTCGCCGGCGAAAACGCGCCGCAGCACGTCGGCCGAGGCGGCGGCGTCGGGCACCTGAAGGTCGGCGAGGTTGGCCCGCGGCAGGCCGAGAGATTGGGCGTCGATTCTCGTGTGGTCGATCTGCCCGTCCTGCAACGCCGCGACAATCGTCGGGCTCATCGTGCTCAGCTCGTCCAGCCCGTCCTCGGCGTGCACGACCCACGCCCGGCGGGTGCCGAGCTCGCGGAGGGCCTCGGCGATCAGCGGGACCAGGTCCGGGCGGTAGACGCCGATGAGTTGCACGCCGGCGCCGGCGGGGTTGGTCAGCGGGCCGAGGAGGTTGAAGATCGTCGGCACGCCGAGCTCGGCGCGGATCGGGGCGACGTGCTTCATCGCCGGGTGATGGCCGCGCGCGAAGGCGAAGCAGATGTTGGCCTCATCGAGGCACTTTCTCAGCACGGCGGGCGGGGCGTCGAGGCGGACGCCGAGGGCTTCGAGGACGTCGGCGCTGCCGCTCTTGCTGCTCGCCGAGCGGTTGCCGTGCTTGACGATTTTGACGCCGCACGCCGCGGCGACGAGGGCGGCGGCGGTGGAGATGTTGAACGTGCCCTTGACGTCGCCGCCGGTGCCGCAGGTGTCGAGCAGGTTCGCCCCGTCGCCGGCGTCGATCTTGACTGACGCCGCCCGCATCGCCCGCGCGGCCCCGACGATTTCGCCCACCGCCGGCTTCTTGACCGCCAGCCCCATGAGCAGCGCCGCGACCGTCGCCGGTGGCACGTCGCCGGCCATGACCTGCTCAAACGCCGCCCCGGCCTCGTCGGCCGTCAGATCGCTTCGCCGCACCAGCTTCGCCAGCAGTTCACGCATGCCACAGGCTATTCGTCCTCCGGCGTGATCAGCGGCACCGCCGGGAAGTACGTGCGGAACCGCTTCGGGTCCCGCGTCAAAATCGTCAGCCCGCCCGCCTCGGCGTGGGCCCCGATCAAAAAGTCGCACAGCGTGCCGGTTTTCGTGCCGCCGCGATGGCGGTAGAGGATTTGCGCCCGCCCGGCCAGCACGCCGGCTTCGTGGGGGATATCGAGCCGCGTGACTTGATCCGGCCGCACCGCCGCGTTCAGCTCCACCGTTGAGGTGAAGCTCGGCAGGATCTCGCCGAGGATCACCGCATTCACGCAAAGTTGGCTCGTGTGCTTGTGCTGGCGCACGTTCGCCATCGACCACTCGTAACCCGCGGGGTCCTCCGTGACGAGGTCGATCAGAATGTTCGAGTCGAGCAGGATCTGTGACCGCCCGTTCCTGCGCCGCATCATATTTCGCTCCGGTTCCACTCGGCGATCTGCTCGTAGGTAACGCCGGTGGTCTTCACCTTGCGCAGCCGCGCGACCAGATCATCCTCCTCGTCATCGTCCGCCGCGCCGTCGTCACCGGCGTCGGCATTCATTGCCGCGTCAGCGCTCTTAAAGTGCGCGCGGACATAGCCGTCGACGTCGTCGCTGCCAAACCCCGCCCGCTCGGCGGCGGCGGCGAGGCGTTCGGCGGCGTCGCCTTCGAGGGTGATCGTCATGCCGCATGTTACGCCGCGACCTTGGCGTGTGCCTTGGGTGGCGTTGTTGTAAGCTGCCGTTGCACGGCGTGATGCCGGGCCTGTTTGCCGATGTTGCCGAACCTGCTCAACCCGATCAACGCGCTCTACGCCGCCCTCATCGCGGTGCCGCTGCTGCTGCTGCTGTACTTCCTCAAACTCCGCCGCCAGCCGGCGTACGTCGGCTCGACGCTTTTGTGGAAGAAGGCCGTGCAGGACCTTCAGGTCAACAGCCCGTTCCAGAAGCTCCGCCGGAACCTGCTGCTGTTCTTGCAGCTATTTCTGCTGCTCTTGCTCATCCTCGCCTTCGCCCGGCCGGTCAGCGACTCGGCCGTCACCGCCGGCGACCAGAGCGTGATCCTGCTCGACCGCTCCGCCAGCATGGCCGCCACCGACGGCCCCGAGGGCCGCACCCGCCTCGACGTCGCCAAGGAGCGGGCGAACGCCCTGATCGACACCATGACCCGCGGCGACTCGGCCACCGTCATCGCCTTCGCCGGCGAGACCCGCGTGGTCCAGCAATCGACCACCGACCAGGCCGCCCTCCGCGCGGCCGTCGACGCCGTCACCGAATCCGACCGGCCGACCCAGATCGCCGAGGCCTACAACCTCGCCGACGCCCCGACCAACAACGACCCCGACCAGCTCCGCCCCGAGCATGATCCGCCCAGCGTCTTCCTGTTCAGCGACGGCAACGCCGCCGACGCCGACGAGGTCTCACTCAAAGGCATTCTGACCCACGAGCAACTTGGGCAGGACGATTCGCCCAACGTCGCCATCGTCGCCCTCTCGGCCCGCCGCAACTTTGATCGGCCGACGCAGGTGCAGGTTTTCGCCCGCCTGGCCAACTTCGGCCCCGAAACGGTCGAGCCGACCGTCCGCCTGAGCGTCGCGTTGCTCGACGAGGCCGACCCGCTGGCCGACGAGTGGACCACCCGCGAGCTCGACGACGGCGTCACCCTGCTGCCGACCCGGCTCACCGAAGAACAGCGCCGCACCCAGGCCGAGGCCGGCGTCGTCAGCCGCGACGGCGTCGAGTTCGCGCTCGACCTCACCACCGCCGCCACCATCCGCGTCGAGGTGCTAGGCGTCGAGGGCGACGTGCTGGGGGCCGATGACGTCGCCTACGTCTTCGTCCCCCCGCCCCGGCCGCTGAAGGTGCTGCTGGTCAGCGAGGGCAACTACTTCCTCGAGCGGATCATGAATGCCCTGAACGTCGAGGAGCCGGGCTTCATGTCGCCCGCCGAGTACGACGCGCAGCTGCCGGTCGATTACGACGTCGTCTTCTTCGACCGCCACAGCCCCGCCAATCTGCCCGAGGCCGGGCAGTTCGTCTTCTTCGGCGGCCTACCGCCCGGCGGCGACCTACGCCAAGTCACCAGCGACGGCACAGCCGACGGCTTGCCGATGTTCTTCGATGAGCAAGGCGTGCTCGATTGGGACCGCGACCACCCGATCCTGCTGGGCCTGAATCTGCGCAAGCTGTTCACGCTTGAGATGCCCCAACTCGCCGTGCCGCTGGAGGCGTCGGTGATGATCGAAGGGACCAAGGGCCCGCTGGCCGTGCTCTACCGCGATGGGCCGCGGCTGCACCTGGTGACGTTCGACATCCTGCCCAGCAACTGGCCGCTGGAGCCGACATTTCCGGTGTTCATGCACAACCTCGTGCAGTTCATGGCCGTCGGCAGCGAGCTGGACGTCCGCCCGAGCTTCAAGCCCGGCGACAACCCGGCCGTCCCCCGCGCCAACCTCGAACGGGCCGGCCCGAACCTCAACAGCATCAACCTCATCGGCCCGAGCGGCGAACGTCGCGTCGCCGTGCCCGCCTCGGGCGACTTCACGCTGCCACTGCCGGCCGTGGGCCTCTACGCCACCGACCCGCCGATCCCCGGCTTCGAACGCTTGGCCGTCAACCTGCTCGACCCGACCGAAAGCGACATCCGCCCCAGCGCCACCCCGCCCGGCGGCAGCGCCGAAGCCACCGTCGACGCCGCCACCGCCGGCCGCGTCGAATGGTGGTGGTGGCTGGCCGCCTTCGCCTTGGGCATGCTGATGGTCGAATGGTTCATCTACACCCGCCGGGTCGCGGCGTAAGGGGATCAGGCCCATCCCGGCGGCATCCGCGCCACCCCAGGCCGCCCGGCTTGGCAGTGCAGCGACCGGTGCACGAGGTTCAGGCAAAACGCCCCGAAGGCGAACATCAACCGTGGCATCAGCGACATGAGGCAAGCTCCTTGAGCGCCGCCCGCCGGGCGGCCATGGGTGGAATTGGATGAAACACCGCCGCCACCGCCGGCGGCAGTTCCTCGTCCGGCAAATTGTGCCGGGTGAGTGCATCGAGCCCGGCGGCTGAATCGAACCCGGCACGGGCGGCGAACGCGTCGGCCGCCAACACCTGCCGCCGGCCCAGCGCCGGCCAGACGAACAAGCCCAGCCAGTGCCACGTGCTGAACACGGCCGCCAGCGCCACGGTCAGCGACGCCGCCCCGACCTGCCACACGGTCGGCAAGATCAGCCACGCCAACGCGATGCCGAGCACGACCCAGAGAATCGTGCCGGCGAGGCTCGCCCACCGATGCCCGAGCTTCGCGTGCCCGATTTCGCGGGCGATTAGCGTCGCCGCCACGTCCGGCGGCACGTCGGCGAGGTTGTTCGTCAGCGCCAGCCGCCGCCACGGGCCGACCCCCGACCAGCCGCCGTTGAGTGCTCGCTCGTCGGTTGCCTGCCACGCGATCGCCGGCAGCGCGAGCTTCTTCGCTTCCAGCGCCGCCGCCACCTCGTTCAGCCACGCCTCATCCACCGTCGCCCCGCCCGCCCGCGGCAGCACGAAGAGCAACCCGATCACCACCGCCAGCGCCGCCCCCAACGCCACCGGCCAAACCGGACCCGCCAGCCACACCGCCAGCCCCACGCACAGCCCCGCCGTCGCCAACCCCACCAGCGACAGGCCCACCTCCCGCAGATACGCCACCACATCCAGCGGCCGATTAACCTGCCCCCACGCCCGCTCCGCCCCGTGAGCCGCCACATCAATCGGCCCCTGCAACATTGCCGCCAGCACGCCCAACGCCAGCCCCGTCAGCGTCCCCGCGGCCACCGGATGCCACCCGGCTAGCACCCCCTGCCACCATGCCGGCACGCCGATCAGCAGCCCCAGCCACAGCGTCACCAGGATCAGCCCGATGCCCGTGATCCCAAGCCACAGCCGCCGCCGCTGATACGACGCCCGCCGATCCGGCGCGTCCGCCGCCAAGTTCGCCGCGTAAGTCGTCACGCCGCAGGTTAGCCGGCGACGTTTCAGACGCTTTCAATGTGGGCGAAACCCGTCAAGGGCCGCCCCGCGCCTTGGACGATTGGCCCGCGCCCACCCCTCAATCTCCGCCGCGTTACCTGACTGAATTGAGGCGCGGGCGTCACCGAGGCCGCCTCCGCCTCGT
>CAYLSV010000068.1:0-644 GCA_964386435.1 uncultured Tepidisphaerales bacterium | reverse complement strand
GGAGCGCGCGGTCGCCCCCGTCCCGCCCAACCGGACCTCCGCCTCGCAGAGGCGGAGCTTCACCTGAACGGGGCGCTCGCACTCGTCCGTGAAGCCCCGCCTCCACGAGGCGGAGGCGGCCTCAGCGACGCGGCCCTTCGGCGCGGTCGTCACCGTCCCGCCCAACCGAACCTCCGCCTCGCAGAGGCGGGGCTTCACCTAAAGGGCGAGGTCGCACCCGTCGGTGTAGCCCCGCCTCCACGAGGCGGAGGCGGCCTCAGCGACGCGGCCCTTCAGCGCGGTCGTCGCCGCCCCGCCCGACCGGACCTCCGCCGCGTAGCGGCGGGGCTTCACCCGGAGGCCGCGGTCGCATTCGTTGGTGAAGTTCCGCCTCCACGAGGCGGACGCGGTTTCAGCGACGCGGCCCTTCGGCGCGGTCGTCACCGTCCCGCCCAACCGGACCTCCGCCGCGTAGCGGCGGGGCTTCACCCGGAGGCCGCGGTCGCCCCCGTTTGTGAAGAACCGCCTCCACGAGGCGGAGGCGGCCTCAGCGACTTGAGCCTTTGGTGTGGTCGCCATCGTCCCGCCCGACCGGACCTCCGCCGCGTAGCGGCGGGGCTTCACCCAAAGGGCACGGTTGCACCCGGTTGTGAAGCCCCGCCTCC
>CAYLSV010000067.1:18381-19297 GCA_964386435.1 uncultured Tepidisphaerales bacterium | reverse complement strand
CCCGCCGCTGACCCCGTCAGCACCAATCCGCCGCCAAGCGACTCGACGTACAACCGGGCCAGCGGCGACGGCTCATCCGTCACCACCACCGCCGCCGCCAACCAGTCGGCAGGATCCGTCGGCGGCAACCGGCCAATGAACCCGGCCGGCGGTGGCCCATCGGCGAGCCACCACCGCTCGCCCCCCGCCGGCGGCAGCGTCAGCGTGTTGTTCTCCGGCCACGCATCATCGGCCTCGACCGTCACCCGGATCACGCCGTTGGTCGGCTCGATCATCACAACAGCCTCGCCGCCGGCCGGCACCGCGTTGCGGTCCGCCCGGCCGCCCTCAACGCGAATCGGCGTGCCAACCGGGCCCCGCACCACAGCCGCCGCGGCGGTGCCGACGTGGGCGAGTTGCACCACCTGCGCATCCGAAGGCTGATCCAACGCGGCATCCAGCACGAGCAGCGTCGGCACCATCGCCGCCGGTCTTGGGAGTCGACCATCGGTGAACAGCATGACCGCCTCCGCCGCGGCATCCGGCAGGTTGTCGGCATCGCGAACCAACCGCGTTGCCACCGGCTCCACACCCAGCACCCGCAGCATTGCCGCCCGCTGAGCGTCTTCCCGGAACGACGCCCCGCGGGTGCTCCGCGTTGCGTCGACCCAAACCTCCACCGTTGGCGTTTTCGCGGCGGACATTGCCCAATCGAGGACAGCAAGTGCCAGCAGGACGGCGGCGACGGTGAACCAGCCGTGTCGCTGCGTGGCGGCGAGAGCGGCGGCGGTGAGCGGGATGAGAGCGAGCGCCCACAGCATCGGGGCATTGTTGGACCGCAGCCGAACCCGTCGCACGAGGGTGCGGCGACCACTTGAGGAGCGGTCAATTGTTGGCGATTGGACCGACCGGACCTCCGCCGCGTAGCGGCGGGGCT
>CAYLSV010000067.1:0-18371 GCA_964386435.1 uncultured Tepidisphaerales bacterium | reverse complement strand
CGCAATCCACGCATTTCGAAAAGCGGGCGCAGCCCCGCAGCTATGCGGCGGAGGTCCGGTCGGCTCAGTCGGCTCAGTCGGCTCGGGGTCTACGCGCGGTCGGCGCGACCGCTGGCTTGTTGTTCGGCCTCGTACTGGCGGAGTTTGCGCTGCAGAGTACGGACGCTGATGTCCAGCTTTTGGGCGGCGTGGGTGCGGTTGCCGCCGCATTGGTCCAGGGCCTTGTTGATGGCCAGACGTTCGAGCTCGTCCATCGTCATGTTGCTGGGCACGTCGGTTGGGTTGCCGCCGGGCTCGCCGGCCCCGCCGGCGAATTGATCGGGCAAATCGCTGAGCTGCAGCATGTCGCCCTCGGCCATGACCATCATCGTCTCGAGCATGTTCCGCAGCTCGCGGACGTTGCCCGGCCAGCCGTAGCCTTGGAACGCGCGGATCACGTCGGGGTTGATTTTCTTCGGGTCGACGCCCTTGTTGCCGCTGATGTCGTTGAGGAAGTGCTCGACCAGAAGCGGCACGTCCTCGGGCCGGTCCCGCAGCGGCGGCAGCGTGATCGGGATGACGTTCAGGCGGTAGAACAAATCCTCGCGGAACGTGCCGTCGCGGACCATTTGCTTGAGGTCGCGGCTGGTGGCGGCGACCACCCGCACGTCGACCTTCTTTTGCCCCTGCCCGCCGACGGGGGTGAGCGTGAGCGTTTCCAGCACCCGCAGCAGCTTCGCCTGCAGCGACAAGCCGAAGTCGCCCACCTCGTCGATGAACAACGTGCCGCCGTCGGCCTCCTCGAACCGGCCCTCGCGTTTCTTCATCGCCCCGGTGAACGCCCCCTCGACGTGGCCGAACAGCTCGCTCTCGACCAGCGTGTCGGGCACGGCGGCGATGTTGATCGCCACGAACGGCCCGCCGCGGCGGTTGCTGTTCTGGTGCAACCCCTCGGCCACCAACTCCTTACCCGTGCCGCTCTCGCCGAGGATGAGGACGGTCGAATCGACCGGCGCGGCTCGTTCGATGCGGGCGAAGACGTCCCGCATGATCTTGCTCTGCCCGATGATTCGGTTGACGCCAAAGTGCTTGTCGACCTGCTTGCGCAGGTTGTTCAGTTCCTGCCCCTGCCGGACGTTGCGGATGGCCCGCTCGACGAGGATCATCAGCTCGTCGGTGTTCAGCGGCTTGACGAGGTAGTGCAAGGCACCCTTGCGCATCGCCTCCACCGCCGTCTCGATGCTGCTGTTGCCGGTCATGACGATGAACTCGGTCTCGCTGCGGCGGTTTTTCCAAGCCTCGAGCAGGTTGATGCCGCTTTCGTCCTCGCCGAGGTAGAGGTCGGCCAGGACGACGTCGAACCGCTCGTCGAGGTAGCCCATGGCCTTGTCGGCGCTCTCGACGGCGGTGGCGTGATGACCGGCACGGTCCAGGAGTGCCAGCAGCGCTTTGCGATCACCGGCGGAGTCCTCGACGACGAGAATCCGGCCTGCGGGCTTCTTGGGCGGGGTGGCGTCGGGCTTGATCGAATTGCTTGGCTTGGCGGCCGCGGAGGTCTTCATAGCGTCAACATGTCATACTTCCCCGCCCGCCGATCGGGCAAGCGGCAAAATCCCGCCGGCGGCGATTCCTGCTGCGGCTTACCATGCCAAAGTGCAGTGGCGGGTGCCCAGGCCGCGGATGTCGCTGGCGACGAAGTGCCAACTGCTCTTCGGCGGGGCCGTGCTCATCATCATCGTCGCCGCCCTGCTGGTGCCGTGGCGACGAATGGAGCAACTGACCGCCGAGCTGGACGTCAAGGCCGCCGGCGTCGCGGCGGATCTGGCGTTGGCCGCCCACGCCCGGGATGCCACCGACACCGACCCGCGGATCGTCTTCCGCTCCGACACCGACGCCGGCGTGATCTGGTCGCAAATCCGCCCGATGTTCGGCACCGGCGGCGACGACGAGTTCCTCGACGAAGCCCGCCAGACGCTCTTGGGCGACTCCGGCTCGCAGTACGTGTTCGTCCGCTACACCGGCGACGACGGCACCCGCTTCCGCTTCGCCCGCCCCGCCCCGCTCACCGCCGATTGCCGATCGTGCCACGCGCCGATCGTGCCGCCGCGACTGCCGGGCGGGGTGCCGCTGATCGCGATGGCGGGCGATGAGCCGGCTTTCGCGCTGGCGACGGTCGACATGCCCAGCCAGATCAGCCGGCGGCAGCAGATGCTCAACCGGGCGCTGCTCATCAGCGGCCTGGTCCTCTCGGCGGGGCTGGCGGTGGTGACGCTGTGGTTCATCCTCAGCCGGCTGATTCTGAGACCGGTGCGGGTGCTGCAGGACGCCGCCGAGCAGGTCGCCAAGGGCGAAACCGCCGTCCGCAGCCACCTTTCCAGCGGCGACGAGTTCGAGCAACTCTCGCTGGCGTTCAACCAAATGCTCGGCAACCTCAACGATCAGGAGGACGAGCTCCGCAAGGCCAACAAAAGCCTCGACGACCGCCTCAACCGTCTGGCCCGCACGAACTTGGCGCTGGATGAGAGCAACCGGCTCAAAAGTGAGTTCTTGGCGAACGTCAGCCACGAGTTGCGGACGCCGCTGAACAGCATCCTGGGCTTCGCCGACCTGCTGCGGGCCCAGCACCGCGACGCCAAGACCGGCCGCTACGTCGACAACATCGCCAAGAGCGGCCGGGGGTTGCTGGAGCTGATCAATGACTTGCTGGACCTCGCCAAGATCGAGAGCGGCCGGATGGAGGTGCGGCCCGGACCGGTGAGCGTGGCCGACTTGTTCGAGGGGTTGGTCGCCACGCTGCGGCCGCTGACGTTGGAGAAGAAGCTGAAGATCGCCAGCCACGTCGAGCCGGACGTGCCGCTGCTGACAACGGACCCCGGCAAGCTGCAGCAGATCCTTTACAACCTGCTGAGCAACGCCATCAAGTTCAGCCCCGAGCGCGGCCGGATCGAACTCGCCGCCGAGACGGCCGCCAGCGGCGGCGTGCGGCTAACAGTCAGCGACGAGGGGCCTGGCGTTCTGCCGGAGCAGGTGCCGATCATCTTCGAGAAGTTCCGCCAGCTCGACGAAGGCCCCACCCGCCACCACGGCGGCACCGGCCTGGGCCTGGCGATCAGCCGCGAACTGGCAACGCTCCTCGGCGGGCGGATCACCGTCGAAAGCGTCGTGGGCGAAGGGGCGACGTTCCTCGTCTACCTCCCCGTGAAGGCGACAACCCCTGAAATTCCACGCCGCTGAACCCGCCTCTACGCGGCAATCAGGGCTCGAACAGCAGGTTGCCGTCGTGCGGCCACTCGTCAACGGCCTCGGGGGTGGTCAGCGGGACGCGGCGGCCGGCGAGGAAGGTGCAGCGGTAGGCGGGGTGGTGGGCCAGCAGGTGGCGGTAGAGGTCGCCGGGGCGGCGGTTGATGCGGTGGGAGACGCCGGGGTTGTGCTCGAGAATCCACGTCGGCGGGCAATCGCTTCGCAACCAGCCGGTGGCGCCTTCGATGGCGAGATCTTCGCTGCCCTCGATGTCGAGCTTGACCACGTCCGGCGGCTCGGGCAGCAACTCGTCGAGCCGGGCGAGCGTCACGTCGAACTGCTCGCTCGGCACGTCGGTCGGCGGGAAGCGGCCCGACTCGCCATGATTGCGGTGCCGGCCGGCGACCGGGCGACCGAAGGTGGCGACGCCGGCTTTTTCGGCGATGCCGACGGCGTGGACGGTGACGTTGGCGGATCCGTTGCGGTCAAGGTTTTTCTGCAGCCGGCCGCGGTTGATGGGGTCGGCCTCCACGGCGTGGACGTGGCCGGCGTCGCCGACCCAGCGGGCGGCCTGGCAGGTGAAGTAGCCGAGGTTCGCCCCGCCGTCGAGGAAAGTGATGCCGGGCCGAAGCAGTTGCCGCAGCAGCCGCTGGGTGTCGAGTTCATACACCCGACCGGCCATCGCGACGTCGGGGTAGGTGGCGAGGTCGAGGTCGAGCCTGATGTTGTCGCCGATGTCGAAGACGCCTTGCCAGCGGTGTTTTGGCACAACTCGCCGGGCGGTGCGGGCGAGCCGGAACGTGCCGCGGCCGCCGGGGGCAAGCCGGCCGTAGGCCCGCAGCAGTCGAAAGCTCAACGGCGTCATCGTCCCGATCAAAAGTTCGGCTTGCTCACGAACAGGCCGATGGGGGTGACTTTGTCGCTGCGGATGAAGAAGGTGTTGCCGCCCTGCTGGAGTTGGACGGGCACCTTGGCATCGCCGTGGCCTTCGTGGATGGGCTTGCCGTTGAGCCAAATGGTGACCGGCCGCCACTTGTTGCTGCTGATCCGCAGCGTGGCTTCGCGATCGTGGACGCTGTCGAACTCGGCGTGGGCAAAAACCGTCCGCTCACCGGCGATACCGAGCTGTTCGTGCGGGTGCAACCGGTCATCGTCGTGCAGCTTCGTCTCGACCCAATGCGGCTGGCCGTTGGTGTTGGCGAGGTCGAGCGTGCCGGCAAGGTAATCGCGTTGCGGAGTCGGCTCGCCCGTCTCCTCGAACGGGCCGGCGACGTGCCAGTCGGGGATGACGTCCTCGTCGCTGGTGTGCTTGCGGGCCTCGTCCCAGCTGGCGCGGAGTTGCTCGGGCGTGGGCGGGTCGAAGGTCTTGCCGCTGCCGGGAACGTGAGATTTGAAGTCCAGTGGCGGCAGCACCCCGCCGTCGGCCTCGAAGCCGTGGGCGGCGATCAGCTCGTCGCACATCTCCACGATCTTGTCCAGCGGCACCGTCGCGGCCGTCAGCGGGTCGGCCATGCACGCCTGGTAGATGCGGTCGCGGCGGCCCTCCAGCACGCCCTCAATGAAGCATTCGTGCTGCGTGACGTGGGGCATCATGTAGCCCACGAGTTGCGGCTCCAGCGGCTCGACGCGGGTCAGCCGGCAGCCGTTGCCGTCCACCAGCGTCGGCGTTTCGACCACGGCCGTGGCCGGCAGGTTGGGGATCGCGCCGAAGTTGACCATGTTGCCGTACACCACGCTCGCCTCGCCGCTGGCAATGCTGTGGCCGATCACCGCGCCGTACTCGTGGCTTTTTTTGACTTCGATCGGCTCGTCGTTCTGGCTGAGCGCGATCAACCGATCGAACTCATCGACAATGCCGTCGCAGCGGCGAAGATACTCGTCGACCGGCACGCCGTAGCGGTCGATGTAGCTGTCGTGGGGCATGAAGAAGCTGCTGTACTCGGCGTTGTGCTCGCTGCTCTCGGTAATCGCGTAGCCCAGCCGCTTCATCAGTTCGTGCCGGACCGAGTCGTCGTTCTTGGCGATCTTTTCGTCGGCGATCTTGAACAACTCGGGGTACAAGTCGCGGCCGTCCTTGTGGCGCAGCGTCTTGAAGAACGTCATGTGGTTGATGCCCGCCGCCTCAAACGCCACGTCGGCTTCCTCGACGCCGATGTCACGCATGCGGCGGCTGAACGTGCCCTGAATGCTGTGGCAGAGGCCGACGGCGTTGACGCCGCCCTCGCCGGTCGTGCGGTTGCCGGTGGTGCGGGCGATCGAGAGCATGTTCATGCTCATCGGGTTGGAGTAGTTCAGGAACCAGCAGCCGGGCTTGGCGTGATCGGCGATGTCGCGGGACAAATCGCGCATCAGCGGGAACGTCCGCAGTGCCCGGAAGATGCCGCCGGGGCCGGTGGTGTCGGCGATGGTGAAGTTCAGGCCGTACTTCCTCGGGATCTCGAAATCGACCAGCGTCGAGTTGAACCCGCCGATCTGCACCATGCAGATGACGAAGTCGGCGTCCTTCACCGCCTCCTGCCGGTCCATGGTCGCCTCGATCGTCGGGTTCACGCCCAACGCCTTGGCCACCTTGCGGCACAAACCCGCCCCGACGTCGAGCCGCTCCTTGTCGATGTCCATGTAGGTGAACGTCGCGTCGGCGAACTCGGGGTGCTGCAAAAAGTCGCCGGTGAGGTTCTTGGAGAACACCACGCTGCCGGCACCGATCATCGCAATCTTGTAGCTCATGGTTGGGCGCGGAGGGTACCACGCCTCGGCCCCGAATGCACCAACATCGGCAAATTGCGAAACGGCCAGTTCCGCCATCTGGAACGCTTGGGCTTGCCCGCTCCCTGACGGTTAACGGTCGTCTACCGGGTGAGGTCGTTCGTCGACGCGTTGTTGCACGTCGAATACCCGTGGCCCGTCGCCGTCGTCGCGCAGGCGGATGATCATCCACCGCCCCTCCCGGTGCCAGCCCCAGGGCGCGGTGAGCCAGATGCGGGCGGTCCAAGTCTCGCCGCGCCAATCGGCCGGCCACACCGACTTGGCGGTGGCCGAGCTGATGTAGGCGGAATCATCCGGCGCCTGGTCGGGCATCGCCGGGTCGCCGCCGACCGACCAGTAGGCTCGAACGGTGTCCACGTCGCCCACCTGCCATGCCTCGGCGACGGTCTCGGCGACCGTCGTGTACTCGGCCCGCGCATCGAGATACGCCCGGCCGCCGAAGTACGCGGTGAGCTGCAGCAGCGTCGCCAGGATCGCAACGGCGACGGCCGCCAGCGCCAGCCGTCGGCCGCGCAGGCGGTGCTTCTGGACGTCGCGCAGCCCCAGCCCGCCCAGCAACCCGCCGATTACCGGCACCCCCGGCACGCAAACCAGCGCCGCCACGGGCAGGCTCAACAGCGCCGGCAAGCTCGTGGGTCGGTTGCCGCCAAGAGCGGTGGCGATGGGGACGGTTTCGGTCATAAGGACGACATCCTCCACCTCCCGGACTGCGGTGCGTTGCACCGCAGCTACCTTCATCTTTCCGAGGCGATCGGGCGCGTCGAAGTTGTGGGTAGCTGCGGTGCAACGCACCGCAGTCCGCCCACTCATTCCTCCACTCCCGCCGCCAGCTCCGCCGCCCGGACCGTGTTCCTCAGCAGCGTCGCCACCGTCATCGGCCCCACGCCGCCCGGCACCGGCGAGAGGTGCCCGGCCACGTCACGCACCCGCTCGAAGTCGACGTCGCCCACCGTTCGCCGCTTGCCCTCGAGCGTGGTGATGCGGTTGATACCCACGTCGATCACGCACGCGCCGGGCTTCACATGGTCGCGGCCGATCAAATTCGGGTACCCGACGGCCACGATCAGAATGTCGGCGTGCCGCGTGTGGGCGGCCAGATCGCGGGTCGCCTTCTGGCAAATCGTCACCGTCGCCTCGCTCTGGGCCAGCAGCATCGCGGCCGGCTTGCCGGCGATCTCACTGGCGCCCACCACCGTCGCCTCGGCCCCGGCAACTTCCACGCCGCTGGACCGGACCAACTCGTATGCCGCCAACGCCGTGCACGGCGCGAGCAACGTCCGGCCGTACAGCACATGGCCGATGTTTGCCGGGTGCACGCCCTCCACGTCCTTCGCCGGCGTGAGCAAATTCTGCAACGCGTACTTGTCCAAATGCCCCGGCACCGGCATGTGCAGCATGACGCCCGTGACGCACGCCTCGCCCGCCAGCTCCCGCAGCCTCGCCTCGGCCGCTTCCTGCGTCACGTCGCTCGGCAGCGTCACGAGCTCGTAATCGATCCCCACCTCCGCCGCGGCCTCTTTCTGCCGCTCGGCGTAGATCTGCCCGCCCGCCCCGCCGCCGATGAGCACGGCCACCAGCCGCACCGGATGCCCCGCCGCCCGCAGCGCCTCGGCCCGCAGCTTGACCTCCAGCCGCATTCGCGCCGCCGCCGCCACGCCGTCGATGATCATCGCCGCCATGCGCGTAATGTAGTGCCGTCGACGGTTTCGACTGGTAGACTGCTTCAGCGGAATCTTCACGCAACCTTCACGCAGCCGGTGGCCGATGATGCCGAACATGATGCGGATGGCCCACGCCCAACCCGATTCGCACGCCGCCGAGGCGACGCACCCGATCGACGCCGCGCTGCTCGCTTGGGCCGCCCGCCGTCGGCAATCGCTGGGCCACGAACGCCGCGTCGCCTGCCTCGCCGGCCGGTTGTTCGACCTCACCGCCGACCGCCACAACCTGCCCACGGTGGATCGCCAACGCCTGACGTGGGCCGCGTTCCTCCACGACGTCGGCCGGTGCGGCGGCTCTGCCGACCACGCCGCCCGCGGCGGACGCATGATCCGCTCGGCCGCCAGCCTGCCGCTCGCCGACGCCGACGCCAAACTCATCGCCCGCCTCACCCGCCACCACAACGGCCCGATGCCGACGCTCACGGACGACCGCGAGCGGCAACTGCTCACCCTACTCCGCGCCGCCGACGCCCTCGACCCGCGCAAGGCCGCCGCCCCACAGGTCCTGGCTTTGCGTCTGGGCGACCGCCTGCACCTGCGCGCCGAGGCCGCCGGCGAGAAGAGCCGCCGCAAGTTCGCCAAGGTCGGCCGCAAGCTCACCCCGCTGGAGCACGAGTTCGACCTCCAGGTCAGCCTCCACGTCCGCAACGCCTGCCCGGCCGTTCTGCGCGTCGCGTGAGCCGCATAAACTCGGGCATGCCCGACGCCCCCAAAACCACCGATTACAAAGGCCGCCCCCTCTCGCCACTGGCCGTCGAAGTCACCCAACGCAGCGGCACCGAACGCGCTTTCACCGGCACCTACACCGACGACGAACGCCCCGGCACCTACCGCTGCATCGTCTGCGGCATTGTGCTGTTCGACGCCGCCGCCAAGTTCCACAGCGGCTGCGGCTGGCCCAGCTTCGACGACGTCAAAGAACAAGGCGCAATTAAAGAAATCGAAGATAACAGCCTCGGCATGCGCCGCGTGGAAGTCCGCTGCGGCAACTGCGACGCCCACCTCGGCCACGTCTTCCCAGACGGCCCCACCGACACCGGCCTCCGCTACTGCATCAACAGTGTGGCGATCGACTTGGACGAGGCCAAGTGATCGACCGCACGCCGACGCGCCTCAATCCACGATCCGGCGGGCGTGGCTGAAGCGGGCGAGGCGGTCGTCACCGATGTAGTTGGGGGCCGTGGGGTCGAGGCTGGTGCGTTGCACGCCTTGGCCGACGCTTTCGACAAGGTCGTTGTTGCCGAGGTAGAGGGCGACGTGGTTGACGCGGCCGGTGCGGGGGCTGAGGAAGAAGAGCAGGTCGCCGCGGACCAGGCCGGCGGTGTGGTAGCGGGTGGCGACAAGCCGGCCGACGAGGGCTTGCTGGTCGCTGTCGCGGGGCAAATGGACGCCGGCGGCGGCGTAGGCGGTTTGGGTCAGGCCGCTGCAGTCGACGCCTTCCTGCGAACGGCCGCCCCAGAGGTAGGGGGTGCCGAGCCAGCTTTGGGCGTGGGCGACGGCTTGTTCGATGATCGGGTCCGCCTCGGGCGAGGTCGCGTTCCGCAGGATTCGGCCGAACTCGCCGGCGTCGACGGTGCGGACGGCGGCGGCGTCGATATGCCCAAGGTAGCCGTCGCCGGTGCGGATCAGCAGTGCGTCGCCGCGTGCCTCCAGCACCCAGACGGGCTCGCCGACGTCGAGTTGCGTCAGGTTGTCCCGCGTGCCCTCGGCGTCCACCGGCCGCTGCCGGACGATCGTGGGCTGCTCGGCGACGGCGTATCGCGGCCCCCGCGCCGCCTCCGGCAGCAGCCGGGCCGTTGGCGAGAGCGCCGCGTGGATCGGGTGCCCCACCGCCTCCCCGTGCAGCACGAACCGCTCATCGCCCCACCCCGGCGACGCCGCGGCACACCCCATCGGCCCGACGATCAACAACAGCATGAGCAGACGCACGCGGCGAGTTTACCCCACGGCGGATCATTGAAAACCTCGGGTTGCTCCCGCGACGGGGTTGCCGATGATGGCGGCATGGCCGACACCACCCTCAGCTATGCCGCCCCAACGGACCGACGGCTGGCGCGGGCGGTCCGGCGGACGGTGGCCGGGTACTGCCTGCTCATCACAATCGCGACCACGCCGCAGATTCCCGGCCAGTGAAAAGATGGAACATCTACGTCGACATCTGAGTGCCGGAGTGGAGCGTTGCCGTTCAGGTCGGCAGTCTCGCCGCCCAAGCCGTTGCCGGGGTGGCGGTGGCGACTCTCCTGTTCTTGGCCTCGCACGACCGACCAACGCTCATGCGGCTGGGGTTGATCGGCCTGATCCTGATCGCGGCGTTTCAACTACTTGGCGTGGCAGCGACAATCCAGAATTTCGGCTATCGCCTGGGCACGCAGTCGACACAGTCCTTGATCGTGTACGCTTTAGTAACGCTCCCGATCGCGGGCGTCTCGATTCTGCTCGCGGTGTTGCTCTCGATCAGCCGCACGACGGATGGCAGGCTGTCATGAAGTTGACGCGGTCAACCCGTAGTCCGCCAGCTCCCGCTCGATTGTCGCCCGGGCTTCGTCGCCGGGCTCGGTCAGCGGCAGGCGGAGGGTGCCGGTGTCGCGGTGGAGGTGTTTCATGGCGTGCTTGACGCCGGCGGGGTTGCCGTCGAGGAACAGGCTTTTGGTCAGGGCGAACAGCTTGAAGTGCAGGCGGCGGGCCTCGGGCCAATTGCCGGTGGCGGCGGCCTGGACCATGGCGACGACGTCCTTCGGGACAAGGTTGCTCACAACGCTCACCACGCCCTGGCCGCCGAGGCTGATGAGGGGCAGGGTTAGCGGGTCGTCGCCGCTGAGGACGGTGATGCCGCAGGTTTGCATGATCTCGGTGGCGAGGTCGCAGCTGCCGGTGGCCTCCTTGATCGCCGGGACGCGGCCGGTGGCGTGGAGGCGGGCGACGGTCGCGGGCGTCATCGTTACGCTCGTGCGGCCGGGGATGTTGTAGAGCATGATCGGCAAGTCCACCTTCTCCGCGAGCGTGGCGAAGTGGCGGTACAAACCTTCCTGCGTCGGCTTGTTGTAGTACGGGTTGACCGACAGCGCGTGCGTCGCGCCCGCGGCCTTGGCGTGGGCGTGCAGCTCCAGCGCCTCGGCCGTCGCGTTGCCGCCGACGCCGGCGATGACCAGCACGCGGCCGGCGACTTGCTCGCACACGATGTCGATGACTCGCTTGTGCTCGTCCATGTCGAGCGTCGGGCTCTCGCCGGTGGTGCCGACGGGGACGACGCCGGTGACGTGGGCGTCGATCTGGAAATCAACCTGCTCCCGCAGGCGCTTTTCGTCGATCGCCCCGCTCGAATCGAACGGCGTGACGAGAGCGGTGAACGTGCCGGCAAGGTCGTGCATGCCGCACCATAGAGGAGGCGGGGCGGCCGGCGCGATCGCTCAGAGGTTCGCGGGGATCACGTAATCGTCGAGCGTGTGGAAGTCGTAGACGGCGTCGAAATCCTCGATGCGATCGTCGTCGCTGACGCTCAGTACGCCGCGATTGGCGAGGTGGTAAACCATGGCCCCGAAGTCTTCGGTCCGGCGGACGCCGTGACGATGCAGGACGAGGGTGGCGAGGCTGCCCCACTCGGCGTGTGCCTGCTCACGAAGCGTCAGGCACAGATCCTGCCCGCGGACGTGGCGGTTCTCGCCGGCGTGCTTCTCGGCGGCACGGGCCAGACCGCGTTGCAGGAAGGCAAACGCCTCCGGGCGGTACGGCGTCTCGCGGGCCAAGTCCGATAGCGTCAGCTCCTTCGGTTTCTTGAGCACCGGGGCGTGTTGCAGCAACTCCGCCAGCGCCGCGGTGGGCGAGGTGGCGTTGCTGACGCTGGTGTCGGCAGTCACGTGGGTGTCGGTCGTTCCATCGGCCATGCGGGGAAGGTAACAAACGCGAGTCCGGCAAGAAAGGTGCGGTCGCGATTTGCATGACGCCGATAACCTGCCGCCGCACGATTCGCTCAAGGCGATCCCGCCCCGCCGCCGGTTTTCGGCGTCACTTGCGACGCGGCTGCGGCGTCCGATAATGCGACGCCCGTCACGCCTGGCCTACGTTGTTGGCCGTGAGGAGCGACTTCGGCGGCGGGCGGCGGTGTCGCGTTGCCTCCCGGCCCGCCGATACAACCTGACGCGACCCGTTCGATCTCATTTCCGCCCGATCCGAGGAACCTCCATGGCGTCTGCCGCTGACCGCCCCCAACTCCGCCTGCTCGCCGCGTCCGCCGCCGTGGTGGGCGGGTTGCTTGCCGGGTGCAATTACCCCAAGGCCGAGCCGTTCGACCCCGCCACCCTCGCCGCCGCCGAGCGGGCCGAGGCCGAGCAGCAGCCGCGGCGCACGCTGCCGCCGATCAGCAGCACGCTCGACACGCCGTTCCTCCCGGAGAACGCCACGCAAACCGACCGCGGGCTGCAGCTGGACCGCGACGCCGTCGATCGGCTGCGGGCGTCGAGCTTCCCGGAGGTCGCCCAAGTCGAGCTGTCGCTGCAGGAGGTGATCCAGCGGACGGTGGCCAACAGCCCCGAGGTCCGCGTGGCGGCGTTTGACCCGGCGATCGAGGAGAGCCGCGTCACCGAGGCCGACGCCCGGTTCGACCCGGTCGCCTTCGCCGAGACGCAGCTGCAGTACAACCGCACCCGGCTCAACCAGAGCGGCGGCAACGACCCGGACTTCACCGATCCGGGCAACGTGATCCTCGATTTCTTCGAGGACGAAACCATTGACGTCCGCAACAGCCTCGGCTTGCGCCAGCAGCTGCGCAGCGGCGGCCAGGCGGAGCTTCGGCTCGACAGCAACTACCTCAACTTCGATGGCGACCGGATCGACACGTTCGACCAGATCCCCGAAAGCTACGAGCAGCAACTCGTCTTCCGCCTGACCCAGCCGCTGTTGCGCGACTTCGGCCGCGGCGTGAACGAGGCGCGGTTGGTGATCAACCGCAACAACCAGCGGGTCAGCGTGCTGGAGTTCCGCCGGGAGCTGGAGCGGGTGCTGCGGGAGGAAACTTACTGGCGGCTGCGGCAGGCGGTGGCGGTCGTGCGAATCCAGGAGGAGCTGCTGGACCGGACCATTGCCGGGGCCGAGCAAGTGCTGGGGCGGTTCGGCGACGACGCCGGGCGGCTGCAGTTGGCGCAGTTCAACGCCCGCGTCGAGAGCCGGCGGCTGACGCTGATCGGGGCGCGGGCGCAGGTTCGCGACCTGTCCGACCGGCTCAAGCGGCTGATGGGCGACCCGTCGCTGCCGGTGGCCGGGCCGACGCGGGTGCTGCCGGCGACGGAGCCGATCGAGCAGCGGCTGAACTTTGACCTCGCCGACATCGTGGAGTCGGCGCTGGCCAACCGGGCGGAGCTGGGCGAGCAACGCCTGCGGATCAGCAGTGCCGGCACCGCGCTGGGCGTCGCCGAGAGCAACCGTTTGCCCCGCCTCGACCTCGTGCTTTCGGCCGGCATCCAGGGCATTGGGCAGGACTTCGGCGACTCGTGGGACGAGTTCGTCAGCGATCCCGGCTTCACCGGCGGCGTCGGATTGCAGTTCGAGATCCCACTGGGCAACCGCGGGGCGAACGCGATTTTCGTCCGCGCCCACATGCAGCGGCAGCAGGCGGTCGCGCAGTACGAGGCGTTGATCCAGCAGGTGGCCGAGGAGGTCAGCACGAGTTTGCGGGCCGTCGAGACGGCGTATCTGCAGATCGCCGGGGCCCGCCAGGCGAGTTTGGCCGCCGCCGACGCGCTGCAGGCGCTCGACGACCGCGAACTCGGCGGCGAAGCGCTCAGCCCGGCGTTCATCAACACGAAGCTCAGCCAGCAGGAACAGCTCGCCGACGCCCAACGCAGCGAGGTCCAGGCGATCAGCGAGTACAACATCGCCGTGGCCAATCTGGAGCTCGCCAAGGGCACGCTGCTGCGGTACAACAACGTGTTGCTCGACGAGGCCGCCGAACCCATCACCCAGCGGCTGCGGCGGTGAGGGCGGTTCTCCGGACGCGACAAGGTTCTACTATTCGCCCGGAGGCCGGTTCATGATCACGTTGCTCGTGTTGCAGGGGCCGGACAAGGGCAAGCGGTTCACGCTGCCGGACAAGGCGGTGGTCATCGGCCGCGACAGCCGGCAGCTGCCGCTGAAGGACGACACCTGCAGCCGCCGCCATGCCAAGCTCGCTCCGGCCGAGGGTGACGACGGCTGGATGATCAGCGACGCCGGCAGCAGCAACGGCACGTACCTCAACGGCCAGCGCATTTTCAACGCCACCCCGCTGAAGCTGGGCGACCAAATCCGCGTCGGCCGCTCGCTGCTATTGTTCGGCACCCAGCCGGGCGTCAAGCCGACCGCCGGCACGAGCTGGAACTTTGCCGGCCCCGAAACCGGCATGGAGAGCAGCATTCTCGACACGCTGCCCGCCGGGCACGACAGCGTCATGCTCATCGCCCCCGATCCGGCCCGCGCGGCCCAGGCGAACCTCGAAACTCTGTACCAACTCTCGGCCACGCTCGGCGAATCGTTCGACCCGGAGCGGGTGTGCGACGTGGTGCTCGACCGCGTGTTCAACACCCTGCAGGCCGACCGCGGCATTGTGCTGCTGCTGGACGAGAAGACCGGCGAGCCCCGCCCCGTCGCCGCCCGCAGCCGCGACGGCGAGGTGGAGGTGTCAGAGCAGGAGTCGCTCGCCACCGCCCCGGCCAGCAGCACGATCGTGAATCACGTCCTGGAAACCGGCGTCGGCGTACTGTCGAGCAACGCCATGACCGACGCCCGCTTTAGCAGCGGCAAGAGCGTCCAGAACCTGAAGATCCGCAGCGCGCTGTGTGCCCCGATCCGCGCCAAACGCCTCGACCTACGCCCCATCGGCGGCCCGGCCGACATGGACGACCTCAAGCCGCCGGAGGAAACCCTCGGCGTCGTCTACATCGACTCGGGCGTCGACAACCACAGCTACGACACCGACCAACTCCAGTTCCTCAACGCCATCGGCTTCCAGGCCGGCCTGGCCCTGCAGAACGCCAAGCTCTACCGGCAGGGCTTGCAGGCCGAGCGCCTGGCGGCCGTCGGCGAGGCGACGGCCGCGCTGTCGCACGGCATCAAGAACATCCTTCAAGCCCTGCGGGGCGGGGCCGACGTCGTCGAGATGGGCTTCAAGCGCGGCGACCTCCGGCAAGCCCGCAAAGGCTGGGGCGTGGTCGACCGCAACCTCGAGCGGATTTTCACGCTCACCCGCAACCTGCTGACGTGGAGCAAGCCGCGAACGCCGGAGCTGAGTCTGATCCAGCCGGCGGCGTTGATCCGCGAGTGCGTCGAACTCATCACGCCGCTGGCCGAGGAGCACGGCGTGCGGATGAAAATCGAGCTCGACCCCGACGTCCCGGCGCTGCCGCTGGACGGCGACGGGATGCACCAGGTGCTGATGAACCTGCTGACGATGCGGACGTTCCACATCGGCGGCGTGGCGCAAGGCGGCCAGCAGTCCTTCCAGGAGGCGAATGTCGAGGGCATCGTGTCTTTCGGCAATGCGAACCTGCTGACCAATGCCGTCGAGGCGATGCCTGATCCGGCGGAGCATTCGGGCGAGCGGTCGATCACCGTCGGCTGCAGCTACGACGCCAAGCGGTCGTTCCTGAAGCTGTGTGTCGGCGACACCGGCCGGGGCATCGCCCCGACGGTTCGCAAGCATCTATTCCAGTTGTTCCACAGCACCAAGGGCAATCGCGGCACCGGGCTCGGGCTGCCGGTGGTGCAAAAAATAGTCCGCGAGCACGACGGCGGCATCGACGTCACCAGCCAGCCGAACCAGGGCACCACATTCACCCTCACCCTCCCCATCCGCGGCCGCCTCGGCGACGACCCGGCCGACACCCTCGGCGGGCGGAATCTCGGCGCCGGCATCTAGCGAAGAAGAGTTTCAACTTGCGCCTCGTCGCCGCCGGAGCCTCCTCGTAAGAATCGGCTTGCGGCGGCGTCTTCCATGGCGCACAGTCTTCCATGGTGAACACCTGTGGCTGCGTACCGTAGAACCCGCACGTTGGCCGATGCTCCGAACATGACCCGCCCCGTCCTCATCGACCGCTTGGAACCGCGGCGGCTGCTGTCCGCTGACACCGGGCTGCGGGGCGACTATTTTGGCTTCGCCCCCGATGGCACGCGGTGGGATCGGGCGGTGATCACCGAAAAACTTTTTGCGGCCGGGTCCGAGGCTGTCGGGGCGTTGCCGACGGTGTCGCAGGTGGATGCTAATATCGACTTTGATTGGAACGAGTCCTCGCCGGTGCACGAGGTGCCGCGGGACGTGTTCGCGATCCGATGGACGGGCGCGGTGACCGCGAACACGACCGGCACGCATACCTTCCGCGTCGGCGGCGTTCAGGGCATCCGGCTGTACGTCGACGGCGAGCTCGTCGCCGATGACTGGCTCGCCACCGATCCCAACAATCGCTCCACCGACGTTGTCCTCACCACCGGCGACGCCATGGACATTCGGCTGGAGATGCGGCACCTTGAGGGCGGGGCCGATATCGACCTCCGCTGGACGCCGCCCGGCCAAACCGAGGCGGTGGTGCCGCAAACCGCCCTCTCGCCGTGGCGGCCGCCGATCACGCTGGATGAAGGCGGCCTCTACGTGGGTTCATGGCAATCGCTCAACGCCGATGAGCCGGCCATCACTCTAGCGACCAACCGGCCGATCCGCATCGAGCAGAGCCGCACCCGTGCCCGCGGCATCCACATCACCAACAGCGTCGGCGACGCCGACCTCATCGTCCGCGACACCCTCGCGGTCGGCCTAAACCCCGAGGTCGCCGGCCGCAGCACCGGGCGGTTTATTTACCTGCTCGACCCCCAGCGGCTCGTCGCGGAGTTCAACCGCCTTGACGGCACCAGCGGCATCTTCGCCCAGGACGCCGACAACCTCGCCCTCAGCATCGCCGGCAACGAGGTCCGCAACATCGACGGCCGCCACAGCGACGGCAACGGCGGCTATGAGACCTTCAACGAGTTCGCCGGCGACCGCGGCTTCGACAAGCGGCAGTTCTTCCAGATCGACCACGTCACCGCCCCCGGCGGCCTGATCGCGTGGAACCGCGTCCTCAACGAGCCCGGCCGCAGCCGCGTCGAGGACAACATCAACATCTACCACTCCGGCGGCACGGCCGAGAATCCACTGATCATCCGCGACAACCTGATCGACGGCGCGTACACCGTCGACCCCGAATCCTTCGGCGACGGCTGGGAGTACAGCGGCGGCGGCATCCTTGTCGGCGACACGCCCCAGGGCGAGACGGCCGGGCAAGGCCAGCACGTCGTGGTGGCTAGCAACCGCGTGATCAACGTCATGAACCACGGCATCGCCATTGCCGGCGGCCGGAACCAAAAGGTGATCGGCAACGTCGTTGTCAGCGACGGCATCGTGCCGGGCTTGGGCCTTTCGCGGCAGACGGACGACGTGGGTGTTTACGTCTGGAACAGCTACGGCACCGAGCCGTTCGGCAACAACATTGCCGCGGGCAACGCGATCGGCTACCAGCGAGGTGACCTGCAGGGGCAGCCGTTGCGGAACGACATCTGGCTGCCCGACGCCGCCGCCGGCAGCGACGGCAATGCCGCCCTGCCCACACCCGACGGCGCGGCCGAGCAGCGGCAGGCCCGCATCTGGGGGAATGAAGCGACCGCCGCCGGTATCCAGCCCGGCCCGAGGTCGGTGGATCGCCGGACCGTCGCCACCCCACTGCAGGCCGAAACAGCGCTGGGGTTCAGCGCCGCCGAGATCGGCCCGCTTACCACCACCCTCGCCTCCGGCGGCATCATCGCCTTGGGCGATGTCGACTTTGGCAACGCCCCGCTCGATTGGATGGCCGAGGCCCGCGTCCGCGGCGGCGGGACGGTCGAGCTCCGCATCAACGGCGCCCGCGGCCCCCTGCTGGCCAGCTTCGCCGCCGAGGACACCTGGTCCCAGGTCGCCGCCGCCACCGGCCAAATCAGCGGCAGTCAAGCCCTCTACCTCATCAACCGCGGCGGCGAGGTGGAACTCGACTCGATAACGCTGAAGTAGGCGTGGCCCAAATGGTTACGCATGCCACAACGTGAGGTAGCCGCGGCGTTTGCCCCGCGGCTACTTCACGATGCCGACCGTCGAACGCGCTCAGAGCGTCACGGCCTTCGGCGTCTCCGCCTGCCACTGCTTCGACTTGTACGTCTCGATCGCCTCTTCCAACGACTTGACCGTGTCGTCGTCCAGCTTGCCGGTGTCGCGGATCGTGCTGCGCAGATCGGCGTGGCTTTGGTCGACGTAGGTGAGCAAGCCGTTCTGGAACTCGCTGACGCGGCTGACCTCGATATCGTCCATGTACCCCTTGGTGCCGGCGTAGATGACGATCACCTGCTGCTCCACCGGCATCGGCTGGTACTGCGGCTGCTTGAGCAGCTCGACCAGGCGGGCACCGCGGTCAAGCTGCTTCTGCGTCGCCGGGTCGAGCTCGGTGCCGAGCTGGGCGAAGGCTTCGAGCTCGCGATAGGCGGCCAAATCGAGGCGAAGGCTGCCGGCGATTTTCTTCATCGCCTTCGTCTGGGCGTTGCCGCCGACGCGGCTGACGGAGATGCCGACGTTGATGGCCGGGCGGACGCCGGCGAAGAACAGATCCGGCTCGAGGTAGATCTGGCCGTCGGTGATGGAGATGA
>CAYLSV010000066.1:13388-19310 GCA_964386435.1 uncultured Tepidisphaerales bacterium | reverse complement strand
CGCGTCGGCCACGCAGCCGGCGGTGACCGCGGCGCGGCTCGAGCCGGCGACGTTGATCCTGGTGGGCGTGATCGCCAACAGCGTCGCCGGGGCGGGGCTGGTGCTGGTGTGGGCGGTGTTCCGCAGCCGGCCGGGAGGCGACGTGCTGGGGCTGCTGGTTGGGGCGATCCGCACGACCACGCCTGCGGCTCAGGTGTTGGCGGCGGTGGTGCTGGTGACGCTCGTCTACGGCTTCACGGCGTGGTCCGCCGGGCGGCTCAACGCGTTGTCCCTCGGCAACGACGAGGCCGCGGCGCTGGGCGTGCGGGTCATGCCGCTGCGGTGGGGCACGATCGTCGCGGCAAGTTTGGCCACGGCCTCGGCGGTGGCGCTGGCGGGGCCGATCGGGTTCGTCGGGCTCATCTGCCCGCATCTGGGTCGGCTGATCGTCGGGCACGACGTCCGCCGACTCCTGCCCGCGGCGACCGCCCTCGGGGCGGCGCTCCTGGTAATCGCCGACGCGACGAGTCGGGGGCTGGTTGGGGTGGCGGCGGTGAACACGGTGTTGCCGGTGGGCGTGCTGACGGCGTTGCTGGGCGGGCCGTTTTTCCTGCTGCTGCTGGCCAGGCGGCCGGGCGTGTTAAGGTGAGCGGCCGGACCTGCGGCACGTGGTGCCGCGGCTACCGCGGGCAACGTCTGCTGCGTTAGCCGCGGCACCACGTGCCGCAGGTCCGGCGCTACGGTCGCCCGTGCTCTCGGTCCACGACTTGCGGCTCGACCTCGGCGGGCGGACGGTGCTCGACGGCATCGCGCTCAACGCGTCGGCGGGCGAGATCGTCGCGCTCGTTGGGCCCAATGGATGCGGGAAAACCTCGCTGCTCCGCTGCCTGCTGGGGCGACTCGCGTTCGACGGCATTGCGACGTGGGACGGGCGGGCGGTGCGCACTTGGCGGCCAAGCGAGTTGGCCCGGCGGGTGGCGCATTTGCCGCAGAGCCCGCGATGGGACGGCGGGGCGAGCGTGATCGAGACGCTGCGGCTGGGCCGGGTGCCGCACCTCGGGGCCTTCGGCCTCGAGCGGCCGACGGACGCCGCGGCGGTCGAGCGGGTGGTCGAGCGGCTGGCACTGACGGACCTGCTCGGCCGCCCGATGGGCGAGCTCTCTGGCGGTCAGCGGCAGCGGGTGCTGATCGGGCGGGCGCTGGTGCAGGAGCCGGCGGCGGTGCTGCTGGACGAGCCAGACACGTACCTCGACCTCAGCCGCCGGGCCGAGTTGGCGTCGCTGATCCGCACGCTGGCCGCCGACGGGCTGCTGGTGCTGATGGCGTCGCACGATCTGGCCTTCGCCGCCGGCGTCGCACATCGGGTCGGCCTGATGACCGACGGCCGCTTGACCGTCGGCGAGCCAACGGCGGTGCTCACGGCCGAGGCGTTGAGCGAGGCGTTTGGCCTGCCGGTCGTGGTGCGGCACGACCCGTTCCACGTGGCGCCGGCGTGAGTTGCAGGCGTCGCTGAGGCCCCCACCGCGATGCGGCGACTTCGATTAGGTCGCCGCCAGTTCGCGGCCTCGGTCCCTTGCGGCGGCGAGGGCGGTTTGGATCGTGCCGGGCAGGTCGGCGGTGGCGAAGGCGTCGAGGGCGGCGGCGGTGGTGCCGCCGGGGCTGGTCACGCGTTGGCGGAGGGCGACCGGGTCGTCGCCGGTAGCGAGCATCTCGGCCGCGCCCAGCAGCGTCTGGCGGACAAGGGCGTCGGCGTCTTCCTTCGGCAGACCCAGCGTCTGGGCGGCGGCGAGGAGGTGCTCGGCGAGGTAGAAGATGTACGCCGGACCGCTGCCGCTGAGGGCGGTGACGGCGTCCATCAACGCCTCGGGCACCCGCCGAACGACGCTCGACTTGCCGAACAGCAGCGTCGCCCGGTCGAGGTCGGCGGCGGTCGCCCGGTCGTTGCCGCACAACCCGCACGCCCCGCGGCCGATGAGCATGGGCGTGTTGGGCATCGCACGCACCACCCGCCGCCCGCCGCCGAGCAACGCGTCGAGCTTCGCGGTCGTCACGCCCGCCATAATCGACACGACCAGCGGCTCCCCAACCGCCGCCAACGGCGGCAGGGCCGCGTCCGCCACCTGCGGTTTCACCGCGATCAACAACACGTCCGCTCCCGGCAGCTCACTTGCCAAATCATCCACCACCCGCACCCCAAGTGCCGCAAACACCGCCTGCCGCTCAGGACTCGGATCAGCCGCCACCACCGTCACCGACTCCGGCAGCCCCCGCACCACGGCCTCGGCCATGTTGCCCGCCCCCAAGATGGCAAGTCGGACCGGCTCGGAAGGGTGGTCTTTCGACATAATCGGCAGGGTACACGCCTCGGTGCCCGAAGTAGCTGCGGAGCGGCAGGCGGCGTCTCCGCCACCAAGGTTCAGCCGTGCCCTCGGGCGCGTGAACAAGACAGGAAACTGTCGAACACCATGTCGGGCATGACCAGCTGCACTTCAACGATTGCAACGCATCGTTCTCCGTTGCCGCAGGCTCGGCCCGGCTCGCTCCCGGCGGTACCCGCAGGGCTCGACAGACGCCCGAAGCAAGCCGCGCGACGCCCGGAAAGAACCCCGACCCGCCCTCGATCCAAGTCCGCCAGTTCGCGGTCGGCGATTGTGCCGTTATGCTGGCTCGCATGGCGATCGACCAGTGGTCCGACGAGGTGCGCGTGGCAAGGCTCGGGGACGACCCGCAACTGGCCGACGATCTGGAGCAACTGCTGCGGCAGGCGAAGGAGAGACCGTCGCACGCGGTGCTCGATTTTTCGCAGGTCAGTTTTCTGTCCAGCAGCAACATCGCCGACCTGCTGCGGCTGCGGCAGGAGATGGACAAGCACAACTCCCGCCTGCTCCTCGCCGCCGTCCCGGCGGCGGTGTGGAGCACGGTCAAGGTCACCGGCGTCGACAAACTCTTCGACACCCAACCCAACCTGCCCATCGCGCTGGCAGCCGTGCAGTTGGATGAGGATGACGACTAGGCGACGCGGGTACTTTTAACCAGGCGGTGACAAAGCAGGACGAATCGCCAAGTGACAACGGGTCGCCCGCCGCGGCGCTTTTTGTCCCTTTGCTGAGGCATGCCTTCTTCAGAGTCGCACCCGATTGGCTGAAGAGCGTTCAGGTATTGCGGAGCGTCTGGTTAGCACCCGGCGGTGGTTTGCCACGTTAAGACTGAACACGCTCAACCTTTGCATCACCGAGCTTGGTCACGAGCTTCAAGACGGTTGCCCCGACACGCCACATCGTGGATGCCGCCTGTGGTGCTTCGGATGTGGTGCCCCGGCAGTAGCCGCGGGTGTATCTGGTTCCGCAGCAAGCCGAGCGAATCGAAACGGTCTGTCACTGCCGGGCTGCGGTTGACTTTCGGATCTGCGCCGCGGGGCGATGCTTTTGTTGCTCGGCGAGGTCGATGGCCATGCGGAGCGCGGCCCGCATGCTGCCGGAGTCGGCGCGGTTTTTGCCGGCGATGTCGAAAGCGGTGCCGTGGTCGGGGCTGGTGCGAACGATCGGCAGGCCCAGCGTCAGGTTGACCGCCTCATGGAAGCCGAGGAGTTTGACCGGGATCAAGCCTTGATCGTGGTACATCGCGACCACGGCGTCGTACTTGCCGGCGCGGTGGGCGAGGAACACGGTGTCGCCCGGATGCGGGCCGGTGGCGTCGATGCCTTGCTCGCGGGCCATGCGCAGAGCGGGCTTGATCAGGCGGTCCTCCTCGTCGCCGAACAAACCGTTCTCGCCGGCGTGCGGGTTCAATCCGCAGACGGCAATGCGCGGCTTGACCACGCCGAACCAGTCCCGCATGGCCGCATCTAGCAGCTCGATGGGGCGGAAGATGGCCCCGATGTTGAGCGTGCCCCACAGGCCCGATAGCGGCACGTGGGTGGTGGCGAGGGCGACCTTCAACTCGCCGCCGGCGAACATCATGGCGTGTTGCTTGGCCTTGGTCAGGTGGGCGAGGTACTCGGTGTGTCCCGGCCAGGCGCGGCCGGCGAGGTGCCATGATTCTTTGGCGATCGGCGCGGTCACCACGGCGTCGGCGAGGCCATCTTGCACGTGGCGGACGGCGTCGGTGACAAAGCGATAGCTGCTCTCGCCCCCGGCCTTGGTCGGGCCAGACAGGGCGTTGCCCAAGACGCTGTAGTCGTCATAGTCGATGACGACCACGTCGTGCGGGTAATGCCGTCGTCGGCCGCGCATCGGGTCGCGCCACCAGAACACGTCCATCTCGGCCATGTCCGCGGCGTAGGCCAGCAGCTCGTTGAGCCCGAAGATCACGAACCGTGCCCGCCGCCTCAGCTCCGGGTCGGCCAGCGCCTTGACGATCACCTCCGCCCCGACCCCGGCGGGGTCGCCCATGCTGATCGCGATGGTCGGGCGGTCGGGCGTCATGGGGGGAGTTTACCACGCTGCCGCGGCGGGATGGGCTCTTTGTTCTTGGTCATTTGTCCTTGGTCCAATGTTCTTCGTCAGCCGATCGAGCGATTGAACAAAGGGCCAAGAACAAAGGACAACTTCCGCTTTACCCCGCCGGCTGGTCGTCGAGCACGAAGGTGACTTGCATGTTCACCTGGTACTCGCTGACGGCGTTGTTCTCGACGCTGGCGCGTTGTTCCTTGATCCACACGCTTTTGACGTTCCGCAGACTCTGCGTGGCCTTCTTGACGCCGACTTGGACGGCGTCGTCGAAGCTTTGCTTGCTGGTGGCGCTGATCTCGATGACTTTGGCAACGGACATGGGGGTTCTTTCTCGTGAAGGCGGTCGGGCCGGCGACGCTCGCCGGGGAGCACTGCGGAAGTAAACGGCGTGCCGTGGCACCTATCGTTGGGCATGCGGGCAGTGCGCGTTCACGAATTCGGCAACCCGGCGACGCTGCGGCTGGACGAGCTGCCCGACCCGGAACCGGCGGCGGGCCAGGTGGTCGTGGAGGTCAAGGCGATTGGCGTCAACCCTGTCGACACCTACGTCGCCGGGGGCAAGTACGCGACCGCACCGACGTTGCCGTACACGCCGGGGGCCGACGCGGCGGGCGTCATCTCCGCCGTCGGCGAGGGCGTGACGCAGTGGCAACCGGGCGACCGCGTCATCGTCGTTCGCACCGCGGCGGGGGCGCTGCAAGGGTGCTACGCCAGCCACGTCCTGTGCCACGCCGACGGTGTGGCGGAGTTGCCCAAGGACGTGACCTTCGACGAAGGCGCGGCCGTGAACATCGCCTACGTGACGGCCTTCCGCGCTTTGCTCGATCACGCCAAGATCCGCCCGAACGACGTGGTCCTCATTCACGGCGCCACCGGCGGCGTGGGCTCCGCGGCCGTCCAGATCGCCAAGGCCCACGGCCTGACCGTCTACGCCACCGGCGGCAGCGAGGCCGGGCGGCAGATGCTCGCCGACCAGAAGGCCGATCTCGTCCTTGATCACCACGCCCCCGGCTACCTCGACAACCTGCCGCAGCCGCCCACCGTCATCCTGGAGATGCTCGCCGACGTTAACCTGCAGCGAGACCTCGAAGCCATCGCCCAGGGCGGCCGCATCGTCGTCATCGGCAGCCGCGGCGACGTCGCCATCACGCCCCGCCTGCTGATGCAAAAGCACCCCGTGGTCACCGGCATGAACTACTTCGACGCCGGCGAGGCCGGCGTCCGCCGGGCCATGGACGCCCTGCGCATCGGCCTCCGCAACGGCGACCTCCGCCCAATCATCGGCAACAGCTTCCCACTCCCCGACACCGCCGCCGCCTGGCAAGCCGTGATGTCCCCTGGCCGCCTGGGCAAGATCATCTTGGAACCTTGAACTTGCGCACAAGAAAAGCGAGGAGAAGTATGACGTGGTGAAGTGTGACGTGTTGAATTGCCGGACACGCCACGCCAGAGTATCCGGCAATTCAACAAGTCATACTTCACCAAGTCGAAC
>CAYLSV010000066.1:0-13378 GCA_964386435.1 uncultured Tepidisphaerales bacterium | reverse complement strand
CTGATGCCGCCACCCGCCGCACCTGCCCACCCGGCAGGTTCGTCTGGGCCGCCTCGGCCAGCGGGCTGTACTCGCCGCGGGCGTTGAGGTAGGTCGCGCTCACGAACACCGGCGTGCCGGAAGCGACGTCGTCGGGGAAGACCACGTCGTACGTGCCGGCCGTCCACACGCCGCACATCGTCCAACCGTCCACCGTCGTCGGCAACGCCCCGGCCGCCCGCACGATCTGCGCCCCCGTCGCATCCGCCGGCCGACGCCGCACGCCCTCCTCCGGGTTCTCCACCCGAACCCGCACGACCCGCCCGATCGCGCTCACGATGACCACATTGGGCGCCACCTCCACCGGCGGAATCCGGCTGCGGGGCGACCTGGGCAGCGGCAGCTTCAGCAACCGGTACAGCTCCGGCGTGACCTGCGGGTTGGCCTTGAACTGCCGCAGGAAGTCCTTCGTGCTGTTGATGAGGAGCTTCTTGTATTCATTCTTGAGCGCGATGGCCGCCGACGTTTCCGTCGTCGTGTTGTTGGCGATCAGCCACTGCTGATAGAAGCGGTCAAACGTCGTGTGATACTCCGCCGCCCGCTCCGCGGTCATGGAAGACCGCTGCGGGTTCTCGTTAAGCTGCTGATCCGCGTTTTGCCCAAAGGCGATCAACTCGCCCTCATCGGTGTAGATGTGCGGCATGGCTGCGTCTCTTGGTCCTGGTCCATGTCTCCCACGCCCGCCGCCACACGCGACGCTCGACGCACCCCACGCACCGGAACCACACTCCGCCCGATTGAGCCCACCCCTGAATAAACGATCACATGCCCCTGCATTCGCCTCGAATGTCGAGACAGTCATGCCGAAAGTCTCGACATTCGTGGCGACTGTCTAGACATTCGCCACGAATGCCTCGACCGCCGAACTAACTACCTCAGCATTCGCCCCGACTACCGCGACAGCCGCCCCGGATGCCCTGACAGCCACCGCGACTGCACGCTGCAGCTCTGCACATCGGTGGCACTGCATCCTTGCAGTGCCGTCCCGATGCCCGGCAGCCAAGCACTGCAAAGATGCAGTGCCACCGGCTGGCGGGACACCCGGCACCCGATGACAACGCAGACAGCTTTCAAGCTGTGGAAACTTCGTTGCCGATACAGTAATGATGGGATCGGCCGTGAGCATCGTGCAATATCTTTTCGTCAGCGTTGCGTGCATCTTCGGGGCCGCTGGTTGTGCTACCGCGCCAGGGATACGGGTGAACGTAGACTCCGCCTCAAGCTACGACGGCAGCTTTAAAGTTAGCACTATTACGTTCGTTAACACCGATGCGTATGGCGGGCCACGGCAGGCTCAAATGGAGAAGCAAGTCCATGCAGCATTCAAGGGGAAGCACGTTGATGGCGGTGCCGACATAAAGACCATTGATCTGTACGTCACGTTCGGCATCTCCGAGCCCATCGAGCAAGAATATAGCTATTCGGTTCCGAGGTACGGACAGACCGGCGTGTCATCATCAACGACGTACGGGAACGTAACCTCGTACGGAAACACCGCGTCGTACAGTGGGACAACTTATCACACGCCGTCGTTCGGTGTCACCGGCTACTCCCAACACAGCGGGACGATAATGATGTTCCGTCGATACGTCGGCGTCTTGGGCTTCACGAGTGACACACCCCGCAACGCCAAAGGCGGCAGAGATCCAGGCGCTGCGGTCTTCGAGCTTTCTGCCGAAAGCATCGGTACCGGTGGAGATCTTCGCGAGGTCTTGCCATATCTTCTAGTGGTCGCGGATGACTTTCTCGGATCGAACACGCCCCAGGGCGCTGAGACCGTCGAGTTGAGCAAGTTTGATGAACGGGTAGCAGACCTGGTAGTCCAAGCGCAGGGTATGAGGCAGAACAGTTCTAACGAAGTGAAGTAGATTCTGTAGCTGCGGGCTGACAGCCCGCAGTAGGTGCGTTCGAGCATTGAGGAAGTCGCACGAGTTTTTTGGGGTGCGGGCGTCGCCACTGCGGGCTGTCAGCCCGCAGCTACATTCAACCTCGTGACGGTTTTGGAGGATCGGGCGGCGCTACGGTGCGGGCATGTCGCCGTTTGTGAAGCTGGTTGATGCCGCCTCGTACGTCGCGTGTCCAATGGATGTGGCGGGGGATTCGGCCGCTCGGGCGTACTGGGTGCCGTTTTTTCGGCGGCATTTTCGGTTCATCTTGGATCTGGCGGAGGAGGCTCATGGAGAGCTGGCCGACCGGGCGGCGGTGGAGGGGGCGTTTGATGAGCGGTTTTTGGCGTTCGAGGCGCGGCCGGGGGAGTTCGGGCGGGTGACGATCATGACGCTCGACGCGTGGCGGGACCAGACGCTGCGGGCGTTCGGCGTGCCGGACGCGTTCGAGAAGCAGAAGGCGCGGGAGAACGTCGCGTGCCTGCCGCACCTGCCGGCGGTTTGTCGGCGGGTGGAGGCGGCGGGTGATGTGCCGCGGGCGCTGGTGGAGGGCGTGTTCGCCGGGAACATTTTCGACATGGGGGCCAAGGCGACGGCGGAGAAGTACCGTGACGGCGGGCCGGACTTCGAGGCGGTGGTGGCGGGGCTGCCACGGCGGCCGTGGCTGGCGGACGATTTGGACGCGCTGGCCCCGCGGCTCGTCGAGGGCGGTTGGCGGCACTGCGTCTACTTCGTCGACAACGCCGGCAGCGACGTGGTGCTGGGGGCGTTGCCCTTCGCCCGCCATTTGGCGATGCGCGGCTGCCGCGTGACGCTCGCGGCGAACGAGCGGCCGAGCCTGAACGACGTCACGATCCATGAGCTGCGCGAGCTGTGGCCGAAGGTCGTGGCAATCGAGCCGAGCTTCGCCGGGCTGCCGATCGACCTCGTCAGCACCGGCACCGGCGAGCCGTTGATCGACTTGCTGGCGGTCAGTGACGAACTGAACGACGCGGCCGCCGACGCGGATCTTGTGGTGCTCGAAGGCATGGGCCGCGGCGTCGAGAGCAACTACGAGGCGAACCTGAGCTGCGACCGCCTGAACCTGGCGATGCTCAAGGACGAGTGGATCGCCGAGAAGGTGGGCGGCAAGCTGTACGACGTGATCTGCCGGTACGTGCCGGCGTGAGGGGGGGAAGCTTTGAAGAACAAACGGCGCATTTCCCCCGGCCCGACAACGTTGATGCCGGTGCGGGGATGGGCGCGGGCGGACGAATCGGACTACCCGTACACGCTCACGCTCGGTCTGCTGGCAGTGCTGATGCCGGTGGTTGCCGAGGGTCGGGAGTGGTGGCTGGTCGCGGTGCTGCTGCCGGCGGCGTTGCTCGGATTGCTCGGCAGCGTCCTGTGGTTGTGGCCGCCAAGCCGGCCGCGGCGGGTGGGCAGAGACTGGCACTGGTCGACTCGGCGGGTGAGGCTCGCCCGCCTGGCGATCGACGGCGGGATCGGCGTGACGCTGACGCTCGCCTGCGTCAGCCTGGCGGGGGCGGCCGTCGTGGTGGACCCGACCAGCGGGTGGAGCTGGTTCGTCGCCGTTGTGCTGATCGGGTGCGCAGGCTTCGTCGCCTCCTATGGCGTCGCCGCCGTGGGCCGCCCGCTGCGTCCGGGCGTGCGGGCAACGCTCACGCCGACGCCGGACGGCTGGCAGATCATCTACCACGTCGGCCGCGCGCCGGCTCACGGTGTGGCCGTGACGCTTCTTGAGGAGCATCGCTGGCAGTCGAGGCGTCGCCACAACATCTTCCAACACCGTTGCGAAGTCATCCGCATTCAGACGCTCGCCCGCCACCCCTTGCCGCCGGCGACCGGCCGCGTACGCGTTGAAGCGCCCGCCCGTGGCGTCACGCATCGCTACCTCATCTTCCGCAGCGGCCGGGGTTGGTGGCGGATGCACGAGTCGGTGCGGCTGCCGGACGATGCCAACCTGCGGGCGGGTTGGGGCGGCGGCAGCTTCCGGGCATGATGGGCGGCATGGCTGACCTCGCCCTGCGCGTGCAATCGTTGTTCGGGCTGTTCGTGTTCGTGGGGCTGATGGGCGTGCTGGGCTACGCGTTGGCGCGGCGACGGCGGGCGGGGTATCGGGTGCCGTGGCGGGTGGTGATCGGCGGGATGGGGTTGCAGTTCGTGTTCGCGGTGCTGGTGCTGCGGGTGCCGTTAGGCGGGTGGCTGTTCGAGAAGGCGGACGCCGGGGTGCGGGAGTTGTTGACGCTCGGCACGGCCGGGGCGCGGCTGCTGTTCGGCGACTTAGCGAAGACGGCGAACGTGCCGGTGGGGGTGCCGGCGGACCCGACGAACCCCGGCTTTTCGCCGATCCTCGAGCCGACGCAGTACGCGCAGATCGGGGCGATCTTTGCGTTCAACGTGCTGCCGGCCATCGTGTTCTTCGCGTCGCTGCTGGCGCTCTTGTACCACCTGGGCGTGATGCGGCCGATCGTCGGCGGCATCGCTTGGGTCATGCGGCGGACGCTGGGCACCGGCGGGGCGGAAACGCTTTGCGCGGCGGCGAACGTGTTCGTCGGGCAGACGGAGGCGCCGCTGTTCGTGCGGCCGTATTTGGCGGGGATGAGCCGCAGCAGTCTGCACGCGCTGATGGTCGGCGGGTTTGCGAACATCGCCAGCGGCGTGCTGGCGGTCTACAGCGGCATCCTCGGCGACGCGGGGCTTGAAGGGGCGGGCGGGCATTTGCTGGCGGCGTCGCTGATCAGCGCGCCGGCGGGTTTGGCGGTCGCGAAGCTGCTGTTGCCGGAGACGACAGGCGATCCCGACGGACCGGCAGCGGTGGTGGCGGCCGAGGGCGGCGGCGACGCGAACTTCATCGACGCCGCGGCCCGTGGCGCTATCGAGGGCGGCAAACTCGCGCTGACGGTGGCCGCGATGATCATCGCGTTCCTCGGGCTCATCGCGCTCGCGAACGGCTTGCTGACGGTGCTGCCGGACGTCGGCGGAGCGCCGCTGACGATCGAGCGCATGCTCGGCTGGCTGCTTGCCCCGGCGGCGTGGTTGTGCGGCGTGCCGTGGGGCGAGTCGGCGTCGTTCGGCTCGCTGCTGGGGATCAAGACGGTGCTGAACGAGTTCCTCGCCTACATCGACCTGGCCGCCGACGTTGGGGCAGGCGAGGGATCGTCGCTTTCCGAACGGTCGCAGATCCTGGCGGTTTACGCGTTGTGCGGTTTCGCCAACTTCGGCAGCGTCGCGATCCAGATCGGCGGCATCAGCACCCTTGCCCCCGGCCGCCGGCGGGATCTGGCGGAGCTGGCCGTCCTGGCGATGATCGGCGGCACCGTGGCGTCTCTCATGACGGCGTGCGTGGTGGGGGTGGTGCTTTGAGGCTCACGCGCCTTCCAGCGGCACGTCAATTTCGCGGCAGACGTTCCGCAGCGCGTCGGCGGCGACCTTGAACAGCTCCGGGCCGGTTTCGCCGTGGCTGTGGCCGGCGACTTTCAGGTGCGGCTCAAGCGAGACGTAGCCGCGGTAGCCACGGGCGTAGGCGTCCTTGAGGATCGGGGCGATGCCGCCGGCACCCTCGCCGGCGGGGACGACGTGGCCGTCGGTCGTGGAGTCCTTGATGTGGATGTGGGCGGTGCGGTCGGCCAGCTTCGGCCAGTACTCCTGCGGATCGGTGCCGCACTGGACGAAGTTGGCGAAGTCGAAGGCGCATTTGAGCTTCTCCGACGGCACCGCCTCCATCAGCTCCACGCACCGCCGGCCGATGTCGCCGAAAATGCCCTTTTCGTTCTCGTGCACCATCGTGACGTCGGTGCCGGCGAGCAGTTCGGCCTGCCGTGCCATGAGCTCGGCGACCTTGTCCTTGATCGGGTCGAGCTCTCCCTGGCCCTCGCCGCCGGCGGGGTAGAAGCTGAAGACGCGGATCAGCTTGGCGTCGAAGTGCTGGGCCGAATCGAGCGCGGCCTTGAACATGTCGAGGATCGCCCCGTCGCCGTGGTCGATGGGCACCTTGCCGCACGGGCTGCCGATGCTGATGACCTTGAGGCCGGCGTCGTCGAGCTGCTTCTTGTACTCCGCCCGCTTGTCGCCGGTGAACTGCAGCACGTTCGTGCCGTCGATGCTGCGCAGCTCGATGCCGCTCAGCCCGCAGGCTTGGGCGGTGGTGATTTGGTCGAAAAGGTCCGGGCCGATCTCGTCGGTGAAGCCGCAGAGGTGAAGCATGGCCGGAGTCTACGACCTCGGGCCGCGTTGGCTAGACTGCGGCTTGAACGAGCTGACCCCCGACGCCCGCCTCGACGCGATCAGCAAGGCCGACGCGCTGGTCGAAGCCCTGGGCTACATCCAGAAGTTCTACGGCCGCACCGTCGTGGTCAAGGTCGGCGGCAGCGTGCTCGACGACGACGCGACCCTTGCGGCGATCCTCACCGATGTCGTCTTTATGAGCTACGTCGGCATGCGGGTCGTCGTCGTCCACGGCGGCGGCAAGGCGATCAACGACGCGATGGAGAAAAGCGGCTTGGAGCCGCAAATGGTCATGGGGCGGCGGTACACTGATGACCGCACGCTGGCCATCGTCGAGCGGGTGTTGTGCGACACGGTGAACCGGCAGCTCGTGAGCTTCATGCGCGGCCAGGGGTGCGGGGCGATGGGGTTGCACAGCTTGTCGAGCTGCGTGCTCTTCGGCGAGAAACTGCTGCTCGAGGGGGCGAACGGCCGGCGGATCGACCTCGGCCACGTCGGGTACGTGACGCAGGTGAACGCGAAGCTGCTGGAGCTGTTGGTCAAGAGCGACACGATCCCGGTGATCGCCAGCGTCGCCCTCGACCCCGCCGGCGGGCGGCTGAACGTCAACGCCGACACCGCCGCCGGCACCGTCGCGGCCCACGTCAAGGCCGACAAGCTCGTCGTCGTCAGCGACACCCACGGCATCCGCCTGGACCCCACCGACGAGTCGAGCATTATCAGCAGCGTCGACCTCGACACCATCGAGCAGATGAAAACCACCGGCGCCATCAGCCGCGGCATGCTGCCGAAGGTCGAAGCCTGCGAGACGGCGCTGAAGGCCGGCGTGAAAAAAGCCCACATCATCGACGGCCGCGTGCCGCACGCGCTGCTGCTGGAGATCTACACCGAAGCCGGCATCGGTACGCAGATTGTCGTGTAACCTTTTGGTTTTCTGTCCTTCGTCTTTCGTCCACTGCGATGCACTTCCTCGATCTGAACGACTTCTCCGGCGAGTGGATCACGTCGCTGCTCGATCGGGCGGTGGCGTTGAAGGCGGCGAACGAGCCGGAGCTGCTGCGGGGCAAGGTGCTGGCGATGCTGTTCGAGAAGCCGTCGCTGCGGACGCGGGTCAGCTTCGAGACAGCGATGCTGCAGTTGGGCGGCCACGCGCTGAATTTGCGGCCGGACGAGGTCGGCCTCGGCAAGCGGGAGCCGGCGGGCGACGTGGCCCGCGTCTTGTCCGGCATGTGCGACGCGATCATGGCCCGCACGTTCGCCCACGCCACGCTGCTCGAACTCGCCGCGGCGAGTGACGTGCCGGTGGTGAACGGGCTGACCGATCACAACCACCCGTGCCAGGCGCTGGCCGACCTGCTGACAATGCGGGAGGTCTTCGGCGACCTGCCTGGCCTCCGGCTGGCGTACATCGGCGATGGCAACAACGTTGCCCGCAGCCTTGCCGTCGCTTGTCATAAGGTCGGTGTCGGCTTCGCCTGCTGTACGCCGCCGGGTTACGAGCTTGCCGGCGTCGACCACGACGCGTTCACCGACCCGAAGCTCGCCGTCGCCGGGGCCGACGTCATCTACACCGACACTTGGACCAGCATGGGCCAGGAAGCCGAGAAGGCCCAGCGGATCAAGGATTTCGCCGGCTTCATCGTCGACAACGTCCTTCTCGCCGCCGCCCCGCAGCACGCCATCGTCCTGCATTGCCTGCCGGCCTACCGCGACGTGGAGATCAGCGCCAGCGTCATCGACGGCGACCGCAGCAAGGTCTTCCAGCAGGCCCACAATCGCCTCCACGCCCAGAAAGCGGTGCTGGCGACGCTGCTGGCGTGAGGTAGGACGCTCCTGCTATGAATTGGGTGTGCCCGACACGTTCACCTTCGCCGACCTCTCGCCGGGTCAGCGGTACAAGCTGCTCGCCGGCTTGATCGTCCCCCGGCCGATCGCCCTCGTCACCTCGCTGGACGCCGCGGGCAACCTGAATGCCGCCCCGTACAGCTTCTTCAACTGCTTCGGTTCGGACCCGGCCCTCGTCATCCTGAACGTCGCCGACCGAACCGATGCCTCGCCGAAGGACTCGGCGGCGAACGCGCAGACGGCGGGTCGGTTCGTGGTGAACCTCGTGGACGAGGCCATGGCCGAGCGGATGAACGCGGCGTCGGCGGACTACCCGCCGGGGGTGAGCGAGCCGGCAGCGGTGGGGCTGGCGACCGAGGCGTGCCCCGGCTCCGATGTGCCGCGGTTGGCGGAGAGCCCGGCGAGCTTCGCGTGCGACTTGCACTCGATCCAAATGATCGGCCGCAACCGCCTTGTCATCGGCGAGGTGACGCACGCGGCGGTGCGGGAGGGCATCGTGGACGTGGCGAAGCTGCACGTCGACGTCGAGCAGCTCCAGATGGTCGGCCGCATGAGCCCGCCGGGGTGGTACTGCCGGACGACGGACCGCTTTGAGCTGGATCGGCCGACGCTCAAGCCGTAGCGGTGGGCGGGTCGTCCTTGGCGAACAGCCCGTAGACGAAGATGATCGCCACGCCCACGCACAGCCAGATGTCGGCGACGTTGAACACCCACGGGAACACGCGGGCCTCGGGTAGGAAGCTCAGCACATCGCTCCACCGCCGGCCGGGGAAGGTGTGGATCATGTCGCGGACGTGGCCGTGGAACAGGCGGTCGTACATGTTGCCCACCACGCCCGCCAAGAGCAGCCCGAGGACGATTTGGTAGAACAGCCGCCGGCCCGATTGGCTGAAGAAGTACAGCAGCAGCCCGACCGCCGCCACGCTCACGCCGATGAAGAACCACCGCATGCCCTCGCCCACGCCCAGGGCCGCGCCGTAATTCACGACGCGGGTGAAGTGCAGCCAGCCGGGCAAAAACTCCACGCTGTCGGCGTGCAGCTGCACGCCGTCGGCGGTGTGAACCTCAACCGCGTCGATGCGGTCGAAGGCGACGTACTTGGTGACCAGATCGGCCGTCAGCCCGATGGCGAACGCGACAAGCAACGCCGCCAACGCGGCGGGGCGGCGGAAGTTGCTCGGCGGCTCGGACATAAACTCAAATCTCAAGCACCGACCGGACCGCGACCATGTGTGGTCGCAGCTACCTTCGTGGACTAAATCTCAACGGCTCAGGCGGTGAACGACGAGCCGCAGCCGCAGGTGCCGCTGGCGTTCGGGTTGTTGAACACGAAGCCCCGGCCCATCACCTCGTCCTTGAAGTCGATGCTCACGCCCTCGAGGTACAGCAGCGACTTGTTGTCGACGATCACGCGAATGCCTTGCGAATCGAGCACCTCGTCGTTGTCGGTCGGCACGTCCTCGATGAGGTCGAGCATGTACGTGAACCCGCTGCAGCCGCCGCCCTTGACGCCGACGCGGAGGTAGGTCTTGCTCGGATCCAGATCGCCGGCCTCGGCCTGCTGGGCGATGATGTCCTTGATTTCCTTGGCGGCGGTGTCGGTGAGTTCGATCATAATGGGTTCCAGCGTTGGGGTGAGCCGAACAACCGTAGACCACGCCCGCCGATCGTCAAATCGGCGGCGGGCTTTCAGATGCAACGCGATGTGGATCAGAACATCTCGCCGAAGTTGCCCCGCAGCCTGCCGAAGTCGGCAAGATTAACGTTGCCGTCGTAGGTGAAGTCTCCTTCGCTCCACAAGCTGCCGGTGGTCGTGCCGAACCCGCCGCGCAGGCGGCCAAAGTCGACAAGGTTGACGGTGCCGTCCATGTTCGCGTCGCCCAGAAGAGCCGCCGAGACGATCACGTCGTCGTCGCCAAGGGTCAACCCGAGCCGCTCGTCGGCGAACACCCGATCCGCCCGGCCGTAGCCGACGCCGAGGCGTGCGTCGCTGGCAATCAGGCTGCTGCGGATGCCCGGGCCGTCCCACGTGCCGCCGTTATGGCCATCGATCACCAAGTCGCGGACATATTCAAGCACGCCCGTCGTCTGATCGGCCACAAGGGCGGATACATTCAGATCCAGCGATGAGTCGCCGCTGACAAACAGCCCGCTGCCGCCAAAGAATCCGGCCGGGGCGGCGCCGACGCGCAGCGCCGATGCATTGCCGGAGTTGCCCTCGAGCAGGCGGATGGTGGTCTCGTCCGCCACCGAGAAGCCGTCCAGCCGCACCTCGGGGCTGTCACGCAGCACCAGGTTTGCCGCGTTCGGCAGGCCGTTGTTGGCGGTGAAGTTGAGCCGCAGCCGGTCAGTGCCGTCACGCAGGCTGATCCGCGTGCTGTCGACGTTGCTGAACGACACCGTCGTCGCGCCCGGCGTGCCCGAGTACGACTGCGGCCGGCCGATCTCGTACAGATTCGTGAACGCGTTCGGCCGCACGTCCGCCACGTTTGTACCTGTACCCAGCGCGATGAGTGTCGCGGGGGCACCCGACGTCGGGATCACCTCGTACGTCCGGCGCGGGTTCTGGAGCGAGTCGACAAGAAGAGACGTGACGTTGTCCGTTCGCAGCCCGACCACGCGGACGCTGTCGTTGACCCCGTCGGCACCAAGGATGCCGATGCCCTGCCCACCCGCGGGGAAATCGGGCCGGGGGCGGACGATGATGCCGGTGTTGGGCCCAAGCGCGTTGGGACCGACCTCGACGGCGTAGTCCTCCACCTCGCCCACGCCGGCGTCGCCGCGAGGTGAGTTGACGCCTTGCTCCGTCAGCCGGAACCGGGCGAAGGTCGTCCCCGCCGTTGCGTCCAGCGGCGGCGTGATCGGCACGACGTTGACCCCCGTAACGAGCGTCAGACCCTGCACGACGTGTTCGCCTGAATCGTCCCAATCGCCGTCGGCGTTCCAGTCGTACCACGCATCCAGCACGCCCGTCGGTCGGTTGGCGGTGTTGTTGAATTCAACGACAACCTTGTTCGGCAAGCCGGGCGCGAGCGCCTGCTGGGTCACGCCGTCCTCGTCATCGGGCGAGGCGTCGTCATCGTCTCCGTTGGCCGCAAGGTCGGGCTGTCCGACCGGGTCGGCGTCGATGGCCGAGCCGAGGGTAAAGCCGGGATCGACCTCGTGGCGGGCGCCGCCGCTGTCGCGCAGGGTCGGGTAACGCCAGACGGTGCCGGCGAAACCCTCCGGGGCGTCGCCGAAGTCGGTGGCGGGTGGGCTGATGTTGATGCGGTAATCCTCGACCTCGCCCGCCGCGGCCGGGCCGATCGGCGACAGCGGCGTCACGCCCCCGATGATCCGGAACCGAGCGTACGTGTTGCCCGGCACGGCCGAGGCGGGGGCGACGATCGAGAGCGTTCGCGTGCCGGGACTGATTGCCACGGCGTCGGCGATCTTCTCGCCAGCGTCTAGGAAGTCGCCGTCGGCGTTGTAGTCGATCCACCCTGATACGAAGCCGCCGGTGTTCGTCTCGATCTCGACGTCAAAGAACTCGCCCGGCCGAATGGAGGATACAAACGCAACGCCATCCTCATCATCGGCACCATCGAGGTCGTCGCCGTTGGCGTTGACGGAAGGCAACCCGTCCGCCTCAGCGTCGGGCTGGCCCGTGCCGAGCCAGACCGAATCGGACAGCGGGTGCCGCGCCCCGTTTGCCGCCAGCGTCGTGCCGTAGCTGCTCGGGGCGTCGCCGAAGTCGAGGGTCGGGATCGGCGGTGGGGCGGTGATGGCCACCCGCTCGTCCTCAACTTCGCCGAAGCCGCCGGGACCGGTCGGACCCAGCGGCGCACCCGTCGGCGTGCCGGCGTGCAGCCGGAAGCGGGCGTAGGAGTCGCCCAGCTGCGCGTCTTCGGGGGCCGTCAGCGTCAATCGGGTCGAGCCGGCGGGGATCGTTCGGGCGGCGACGATGCGGTCGCCTTTGTCATCGAAGTCGCCGTCGCCGTTGAAGTCGATGAAGGCGTCCAGCACACCGCCGGTGGTCGTGCCGACCTCGATCTCAAACGACTCGCCCGGTACGATCGGCGTGCGGAATAGGACGCCGTCCTCATCGTCGCGGTTGAAATCATCATCGCCGCTGGCATCGGCGGTCGGTTGGCCGTCTTTTTCGGAATCCCACTCGCGGCCGAGGACGAAGTCTTCGTTGAACCGGTGCTGCGGGCCATCATCGGCCAGCACCGTGCCATAGCTCCGCGGGGCGTCGCCGAAGTCCGAATCCTCTCCGCCGCTCACCCGGCCCTGCAGGCGGACGGCATAATCCTCCACCTCGCCGCTGACGACCTGCCCAATCGGTTCGAGCGACGTCACGCCGCTGGCGAGGCGGAACCGCGCAAACGTGTCGCCCGGCAGGCCGCTGGCGGGGATGGTGTAGCCAAAGCTCTGTGTGCCGCCGCGGACGTTGGCGTCGACGATCAACTCGCTGCGGTCGAACCGACCGTTCTGGTTGAAGTCGATCCACCCCCGCAGCAGGCCGCCGCCCTGAACCTGGATCGTGACCTCCCCGGTGCCGCCAATCGTGTTGCCGCCGGTAAATTGCACGCCGTCCTCGTCGTCACGGTTGTCGCGGTCGTCGCCGTCGGCGTCGGGCGTCGGGATGCCGTCGCGGTCGAAGTCGCGGTCGGCCCCGAGTTGGGCCGGGCCGCTGGCGATGTGGCTGGCGCCGTTGCTGGCGAACAGCGTGCCATAGCTGTCCGGGGCGTCGCCGAAGTCGGTCTCGCCGTTGCCGGGGTTGCTGTCGTTCCGCGGGCCGATCGTCGCGATCAGCCGCTGCGTGAACGGCAGCGGATCTGCGACGGCCGTTGCCGTGCCGAACGACACGCTGCTGAGCAGGCGACGACTCTCAAGCGTTTCAACGACCACCCGCGTCAGCCGCGGATCAATCCAAGCATCAGGTTGCATTGCAATTCTCCTCCCGCGGCCAAGACGCCACGGCAACGACCCGCCGCCGCCTCCCGCCGCCCACCACACGGCAGGTCACCGCGACAAGCCGCCACACCGGGCCGACAGATGCAGCCTAACAATGTTCAACGAATCTGCAACCATGATTGTCCCTGCCGGTTGCGGCACGTGCCGCGTAGAGCTACGCCCGAGCTCACACCGCGACCTCGCCGCGCCGACATTCGAGGGCTCCTGCGGCGTTCGTCTGGCACATGGAAGATGTGCTGGACGTGCACCACAGGCCGCACGATCCGCGGTTCCCGGTGATCGCGGTGGAGGATAAGCCGGTGCAGTTGGTCGCCGATGTACGCGAGCCGTTGCCGGCGTGGCCGGACGTGTCGCAGCGGCAGCACCACAATCACGAACGCCACGGCACGACGAACATCTTCAACGCCGTGGAGCCGCCGGCG